>CAVHVD010000025.1:0-13301 GCA_963639425.1 Faecalibacterium prausnitzii | reverse complement strand
AAACGCCGCGTAGGAAATTCTCTCTCTGCGAAGCGGTGGACGACGTAATGATTTTTTACTACTTTTGTTCCGCCAATTGCAAAGTGTAACATTAAAACCTATTGGAGCAATGAAGGAGAAGATACCTTACAAGATCTACTTGTCGGAGGACGAGATACCGACACAGTGGTACAACGTGCGGGCCGACATGAAGAACAAGCCCGCGCCGCTGCTCAACCCCGCCACGGGCGAGCCGCTGAAGCTGGAAGAGCTGGAACCGATTTTCTGCACGGAGCTGTGCAAGCAGGAGATAGACAACGATACCCGATGGTTTGACATCCCGCAGGATATTGTGGATTTCTACAAGATGTACCGCCCCTCGCCACTTGTGCGTGCCTACTTCCTCGAGGAGGCTCTCGGCACGCCGGCCAAGATCTACTATAAGTTCGAGGGCAACAACACGTCCGGCAGTCACAAGCTGAACTCCGCCATTGCGCAGGCCTACTATGCCAAGAAGCAGGGGCTGAAGGGTGTCACCACCGAGACCGGTGCCGGACAGTGGGGCACTGCCTTGAGCATGGCGTGCGCCTTCTTCGGCCTGGACTGCAAGGTCTATATGGTCAAGGTGTCGTATGAACAGAAGCCATTCCGCCGTGAGGTGATGCGCACCTACGGAGCCAGCGTCACGCCGTCGCCAAGCACCACGACCAACGTCGGCCGCAAGATCCTTGCGGAGCATCCGAACACCACCGGCTCGCTGGGCTGCGCCATATCGGAGGCTGTGGAGGACGCACTGTCGCACGAGGGCTATCGCTACGTGCTCGGCTCAGTGCTCAATCAGGTGCTGCTGCACCAGACGGTGATCGGTCTGGAGACGAAGAAAGCACTCGACAAATACGGCATCAAGCCGGACATCATCATAGGCTGCGCTGGCGGCGGCTCCAATCTCGGCGGGCTCATCAGCCCGTTCGTCGGCGAGAAGCTGCGCGGCGAAGCAGACTATCGCATCATCGCCGTGGAGCCTGCATCATGCCCCAGCTTCACACGCGGCACGTTCGCCTACGACTTCTGCGACACCGGCATGATATGTCCGCTTGCCAAGATGTACACCCTGGGCAGCCAGTTCATGCCGTCGCCGAACCATGCCGGAGGACTGCGCTTCCACGGCATGAGCACCATCCTGTCGCAGCTCTATCATGACGGCCTGATGGAGGCACGTGCCGTGGAGCAGACATCGGTGTTCGAGGCTGCGGAGTTGTTTGCCCGCACCGAGGGTACGCTGCCGGCTCCGGAGAGCAGTCATGCCATACGCGTAGCCGTGGACGAAGCACTCAAGTGCAAGGAGACGGGCGAGGCAAAGACCATCGTCTTCGGTCTGACGGGCACGGGATACTTCGACCTCACGGCCTATGAGCAGTATAACAACGGCACGATGACCGACTCCATACCCACCGACGAACAGCTACAAGAGAGCCTCGCCAAGCTGCCGAAGGTCAAGACGGCATAGACGGCATGGACTGTCGGCGTTAGCGTAATCAAATGCAACAAACCCGTGCAACAAGGTTAAGAACCTATTGCACGGGTTTGTCGTGTCTGTGTGGCGTTCGTCGCTACTTCTCAGGAGTCTGTGCCAATGTGGCGACAAGGAAGTCGAAGAACTTCTGCGTGCTCGGAATGTTGGCACGCTCGTTTGGCGTGTGTGGCGACTGCAGCGTGGGGCCGAAGGAGATCATATCCATGTCGGGATAGATAGCTCCAATGATGCCGCACTCCAGGCCGGCGTGTATCACCTTCACCTGCGGCTTCTTGCCGAACTGCTGCTCGTAGCTCGTGACCATGGCCTTGAGTATGGGTGACTCTACGTTTGGCTGCCATCCCGAGTAGCCGCCCTTGAACTCCGTCTTCATGCCGGCCATGCTGAAGCATGACTCAAGACAATCGGCAAGGTAGTCCTTCATGTCGTCGTTAGAGCTGCGTGCCAGTATTTGGAACTCGGCATTGCCGTTGGCGATGTTTACGATGGCGAGGTTCGAGGATGTCTCCACGGTGTCCGGCACTGTAGGGATGTAGCGCACGACACCGTCGTGGCAAGCCATCAGCGCATCGACGAGGTTGTCCTGAACCTCGACCGGCACGACAGCTTCCGGCATCGGGGCATCCTCGAGCTTGAGGGATATGCCGCTCTCTATCGGGGCGTACTCCTTGTTGAGCTGCTCTTCGTACTCCTTTATATATGTGTTGAGTTCGGCAACGTCATCGGGGTGGATCATCATGACAGCCTCGCCCTCACGGGGAATGGCGTTGCGCATGTTGCCTCCGTGGAAGGCGGCAAGCTGTGAGTCGAACTCGACAAGCACGTCGTGGACAACGCGCGTCAGCACCTTCACGCCGTTTGCACGCCCCTCGCATATCTCCATGCCTGAGTGTCCGCCGCGCAGTCCCTTGAGAACAATCTTCTTTGCCGTAAAGCCTTTGGCAGGCTCTGCTTCCTTGTACTGCATGGTGGCGATGATGTCCAGTCCTCCGGCACAGCCGATGTACAGCTCACCCTCGGTCTCGGAGTCGAGGTTGAGCAGTATATCACCTTTCAGCGTATCGGGCTTCAGGTTGAAAGCTCCGTACATCCCTGTCTCCTCGTCGCGCGTAATCAGAGCTTCGAGCGGTCCATGCTTGATGGTCTTCGACTCAAGCACAGCCATGATAGCAGCCACTCCCAGTCCGTCGTCGGCACCGAGCGTGGTTCCCTTGGCACGTAGCCACTCACCGTCGACCCAAGTCTCAATGGGATCCTTGGTGAAGTCGTGCTCCACGTCGGCAACTTTCTGAGGTACCATATCCATATGCGCTTGTAGGATTACGCCCTTACGGTTCTCCATGCCCGGAGTGGCGGGCTTGCGAATGATGACGTTGCCGGCATTGTCCGTGAATGACTCCAATCCAAGTCCCTTGCCGAAAGCCACGAGGAAGTCGCTCACCTGTTTTGTGTGTCCGGAGGGGCGCGGTATCTGCGTTAATGAATAGAAATTTTTCCAAAGCTCCTGTGGAGCCAAATCCTTAATTGTACTCATAAGTCTGTCTATTATTAGTTTGTTGCATGTTAGTATGTGCGAATATACGTATATTCCGTAACATTGCTCATCCTCAACGCGAACATATTTTTCGACAGTGCGGCGGCAAATGTGGAAAAAAGTCCTACATTTGTGCAACTGCGATACCATACGCCATGCCTTATATCTCAAGAATACTATTGATATTGAACGTGCTGTTCCTGCTGCCAGAAGCTACAGTGTGGGCACAACCCGCTGCCGCGCAGAGAGAGGCCGATATGCAGGCCGACATCCGATATAACGAAAGCATATACCTCATCTCCAACTATTCCGCAGTGAACGCCAATGTCGAGACCCGCGAGAATATGACTGTCGGCGAACTGCTACAGCGGTCGGTGGAGGGCTTCTACTTCTATCTGCGGCGCGACGACAAGAGTGGCAACGTCGAGGTGCGTCGTCCTGATGGCACATTCACGGACTTCCGGCCTGTGCTGGATGATATTCGTTTGGCACTTGAACGTGACTCGCTGAGGTTTGTCACGTTGTTCCTCGACTTCAACATTGACATTGAGCTGAATGGCATCTTCAGCAGCAGCGGACTGGCAGACATGGTGTCGGTACACAAGGAGGGCGAAAACTGGCCGTTGCTGTCCGATGCTGTGAGGGAGAACAAGCGGCTCACCATCTTCGAAGTGACAAAACACGTGAACAGTCCCGCGTGGATGAATGTGATGGATGACTTTGTGGAGCACACCGACCGCTCGTGGGGCAACTACAGTCGCATGCCCGAACAGAGTGACCGCAGGCTGAAGAACAGTCTCTCGCTCTTCGACGGCTATCGCATGCTGACAAACCGTAACTTCAGCAGCGACGACATCACGGAGATGGCGCGGCACACGCCCTACTTCATCGAGAGCTTCCGCGAATACTGGATCAGGGACGGACGGATGCCGAACTTCATACTGATGGACAAGTACTACATGTGGATGGAGACGCTGCTCCGCACCCTGCGGAATTACAATATGGTGTACGGATTGGTGGCAAGCAGCAATGAGCCAGTGGCCTACGTGAACTGGGATGAGATGTCGAATGCTACGACCGGCACTTTCTGCTTCCCGCTGGAGCCTGGGGCGGAGCTGATGCTTGCGCCTTCGGTGCCAGGGTACACCGTAGAACCACAGAAGGTGTATGCCAAGAGTGAAGAACGGAAGACGTATGTCAGCGTCTTCAGAGCCACGCCGATGGATATAGGTAAGGACATTGAGCTGTATCTGACGTTCGACAGCGACGATCCCGAAGACAAGTCGGCAAAACGGCGTAAGGTAAGTGCGGACAATGTGTCTGTCAACTTCGAGACTACTCGCGGCCAGTACTATGTGTTCGGCAGTGACTCGCGCATAAGTCTGCCGACAGCTTCGGAGATGAACATACGCGACCATGACTTCACCATGAGTGCATGGGTCAAGATATCCGAATATCTCCCGGAGAAAGAAGACTATTGTGTGATAGGAGCGCGCAACAACGCCTATCAGCACGGCCTGCATTTGGTGATACGCAACCAAAAGCCGTTCATGGGATTCTTCAATAACGACCTACAAGGTAATACCACCATTGAGGCCGGAAGATGGTACAACATTATATGGAGGTACAACAAGAGCAATGGTGAGCAGGCCATCTATGTTGACGGCAAGTTGGATGCCGTGTCGACGGGCCGTCCTCCGTATATGGGCAGTGACTCGCTCTATGTGGGGTACAACCAGAGTGTGCGGTCAAACTTTGTTGGCATGCTGGACAACGTGTGTATATGGTCGCGTGTGCTGAGCGAGAAAGAAATCCTTGGCATCAGTAGTCAGATAATTGACATAAACGCGACCGGCAATCCCGTAGACCGCCGCACGGTCAACATCCTGCTTACGCTGGTCGCTGTGGCCGTAGTTTTCACCATACTGTGGGTGATATTGGTGCGTCGGCTGCATGTGTCGCAACGGAGGAGAGCGATGACAACCACTGCTTTGCATGTGGAGAAGTACACGAATGATGCGGTCGAACCACATGAAAAGGTGGCGCAAACCACAGCAAGCGGTATGGACGGCACACGGGAGGAGAGGTCGGAACAGCCGAACTCGATAAAGCTGTTTGGCAACTTCTGCGTGCTTGACAAGGACGGCGAGGACATAACGCAGCTGTTCACACCAAAGCTGAAGCAGTTGTTCATACTGCTGTTGCTTTATTCCACGAAAGGCCATTCGGGTATCTCCGGTAGCGATGTCAGCGATGCCATTTGGGGAGACCGTGACAGCAAGAATATACGCAGTCTGCGTAGCGTGTCCATGCTGAAGCTGCGCAAGATTCTCGAACGCATGGACAGGGTGGAGATCTGTTATGTGGGTAACAAATATGTACTGCGTTTCGGCGGCAATGTCAGGTGTGACTATACCGGTTGTCTTGACATGATTGAGAGCCATAGCATAAACACCCTTGATGATTTCAAACGCTTCTACGCAATAATAGACAGAGGTGAGATCTTTAAGGACGAATCGTTCGATTGGCTGGACGACTTCAAGAGCAAGGTCTGCAACTACATAGTGGACACGTTGACGAAGTACATTGGCAAATACTTGCTTGACGGCGATGCCGAAAAGATCATTCGCATAGCCAACCAGATCCTATTGAACGATCCATGTAACGAAGATGCCTTGCGCTATAAGATTGCAGCTCTGATAAGGCAGAACAACGCCAAAAGCGCACAGTACACATACCAAAAGTTCTGCTCGCTATATAAGAAAATGTATGGCGAAGACTACGGCGTGAGCTTTGATCAGATGGTTGAAGTAGCCTCGGAGATGCAGGAAGAAGACGATGAGGAAGATAAAAATTAAACAAAATGTAAAAATGTTTTTGCTGCTGTATGTCAGGTATATACCGCGTGAATTAGCTACGAATTAGCCGTACTTTAATCTGCCTTTTGAATGGTTTTAAGTTTAGGTTTACGTGCACGGCTTTACTTTGTGGGCACTGATTATAGTGACGAAAAACGAACTTAGTTCAAAATAACCTTTTTAATTCTAAACACCATGAGTAAAGAAGAATCAACGATGAAATTCTCTCGTAGAAGTTTCATGAAGACAGGAGCAGCCGCTGTTGCAGGCTTTACTATCGCTCCTAACGTGATTTTGGGTAAGACCCACGGACACACACCTCCAAGTGATCAAATCAACATTGCCGGTATCGGTTTCGGTAGTCAGGGTGGTGGTGACCTTCAAAACATCATGTCGCCCGAAGTGGAAGTAAAGGAGCGTAGCTCCGGCATGAAGTATGCCTCGATGCAGCCATATGCAGGCATCCAGCAGAAGCGCGAACGTCGCCAGTCAGATCAGATCCTACAGATGGGCGATGCGCAGAAGGCTAAGAAGCACTTTGCAAATATTTATGCTCTGTGCGATGTAGATACGGAGTATGCAGCATGGATGTTCAACAGCTATCCAAGTGCAAAGCGTTACACGGATTTCCGTGAGATGATTGCCAAGGAGAAGGATATCGACGGATACTTGATTGCTACTCCTGACCACCTGCACGCCATCATCGCCGCTACAGCAATGAAGGCAGGCAAGGCCGTGTTTGTTGAGAAGCCTATGGCAAAGACAATCAAGGAAGTGCGCTATTTGGCAGAACTGGCGAAGAAGACCGGTGTTGTTACGCAGATGGGTAACCAGGGACACAACATAGAAGGTACATATCAGACAGTTGAGTGGATACGCAGTGGCGTTATCGGCAACGTTAAGGAGGTTCACATGTGGTCAAACCGTCCGATGTGGAAGCAGGGCTACTTCGACCGTCCTGCCGGACAGGCCATCCCTCAACATCTTGACTACGACCTGTGGTTAGGCCCGGCTCCCGAGAAACCTTACAATCCTAACTGCCTGCACTTCGCATGGCGTGGCCTTTGGGACTATGGTACAGGTGCTATGGGTGACATGGGTGCTCACACGTTCGACGCTCCTATTTGGGCACTCGGTCTTGGCATGCCCGACAAGATTTCTGCCACGACCACTCCTTATAATAATGAGTACCTGCCGCAGGCAGAGAATGTCGAGTATCACTTCCCCGCACGCGAGGTTCCATCACTCGACGGCAAGAAGAAGATTAAGATGCCTGAAGTCAATGTCACATGGTCTGATGGTGGCATCAAGCCTTATCGTCCCTATCAATTGGAGAACGGACGTGCACTGCGCGAGTGTCTCTATATTGGCGACAAGGGCATGATGATGCATGGAACACACGGCGCAAGCCCCGAACTCGTTCCCGAGAAGCCCGGCTTCAAGGCTCCTGACAAGGTTTTGGCACGTCCAAAGAATATCTACGAAGACTGGATTGATGCAATCAAGGAAGGCCGCAAGGCTGCCAACGATTTCGAGGTAGCATCGAAGCTGACCGAGATCATGTTGCTGACCAACATCGCCGTTGCCGCACAGAACACCAACATCACTTTGGAGTACGACGCAGCGAACATGCGTATCACCAATTGCGAAGAGGCAAACAACTACTTCCACTACGAGTATCGCAAGGGTTGGGAGCTTCCTCAGATTTGAAACCCGCAATAGGCAATAAAAAGAAAAGAACAATGAACAAGTCAAGACGAGATTTTTTAGGCAAGTCCTTTGCCGCTCTTGGAGCAGTGGCATTGGCACTTTCCCTCTTGAGTTCATGCTCTGGCAATAAGGACGCATCTACAGCAGATGCTGTAGATGCCTCTTCTGCCAACGGCAATCCGAACTCGGTATTCAACGGCGTGGCTATAGGCACCATCACCTACAGCTGGCGTTCGATGCCTGGGGGACTGGAAAATATAGTGAAGTACTGTCATGAGACAGGCATAAGCACCATAGAGCTGATGAGCAACGACCTCGAGGCATACCTCGGAGCACCTGAAAGCCCAATGATGCGCATCATGCAAGAGGCACGGAAGAACCAGCCGAAGCAGCCGACAGGTGGTGCACCTGGTGGCGCGCCGGGGCCAATGCGTAGGCCGTCGTTCACGCCGGAACAGCAGGCAGAAATAGACAAGTATAATGCTGATGTTAAGGCATGGCGCATCAATGTTGACATGGACAAGGTCGCTCAGGCAAAGAAGTTGCTTGATGACAACGGCATCGAGGCGCACATTGTGAAGTTCTCTCCGTCACAGTGGTCGGATGAGGAAATAGACTACGCTTTCATCGTTGCCAAGGCAATGGGGGCAAAAGCTGTTTCTGAGGAAGTAGGACTTGATATGGCTCAGCGGCTGGCTCCGTTTGCAGAGAAACACGACATGTACGTGGCCTGCCATCAGCACATGCAGTTCGCAGATGCAGACTTCGACTATGACAAGATACTTGCCGTGTCACCACGCATCATGATGAACTTCGACTCAGGACACTTCTTCGGCTCGACAGGACGTAACCCCATCGAGATCATCGAGAAGTATCATGACCGCATCTTCAGCATTCACATCAAGGATAAGACCGGTCCAAACACACAGCCTACACCCAACACCAATCAGGTTTGGGGGCAGGGTGAGATGCCATTGGAAGAGGTGCTGACATACATCAAGGACAAGAAGTACCCGATCTATTGCGACATAGAGCTGGAGTATGACGTTAAGCCTTGGTCGAATGCAGTGAAGGAAGTAAGGACTTGCGTCAACTACGCAAAGCGCATACTGCTTCTGCCGTAACCACCTTTGAAACTTATTTTACAAGACTTTTGGAGCCGATGCCTCACAATAGGCATCCGGCTCTTTTTGTTTGTTCAGATAGAAAAAATGTTTTGCATTTGTATTGCCGTTAGTTTGAATGTACGTATTTTTACGCGGAGTTGAGAATACTCTCAAAAGCAACTTGTTTAATTTAAGTAAAAGCAATTATGGGAAAATCAAACGATTCAATGATGTTCTCTCGTAGAAGCTTCCTCAAGACAGGAGCTGCAGCAATAGCAGGATTTACTATTGCTCCTAACACAATCCTCGGTAAGGCGAACGGTCACACACCTCCAAGCGATCTTCCTAACATCGCTGCTATTGGTGTCGGTAGCCAGGGTGGTGGTGACATCCAGAACATCGCTACACCTGATGTGCCAATCCAGCGTAGGGCTTCAAAGCGCAAGTTCGGTGGGTGGACGAACAACCACTATGCAGGACTTGAGCCGAAGAGAGAAGCTCCAAGGGCATCAGACCAGGCTGTACAGATGGGCGATGCTGGCAAGAAGGAGTTCCACCATGCCAATATCTATGCAATCTGCGATGTCGACACAGACTATGCAGAGTACATAATGAACGGCTATCCTAAGGCAAAGCGTTACGTTGACTTCCGCGAGATGCTCGAGAAGGAAAAAAGTATCGACGGTGTATTGATTGGTACTCCGGATCATACGCATGCCATCATCGCAGCCTATGCAATGCTGGCAGGCAAGCACGTGTTCGTTGAGAAGCCTATGGCAAAGACCATAGAGGAGGTTCGCTATCTGAAGGCACTTGCCAAGAAGACTGGTCTTCAGACGCAGATGGGTAACCAGGGACACAACATCGAAGGCACATACAAGACCGTGGAATACATCCGCAGCGGTGCCATCGGCGACGTTAAAGAGGTTCACATGTGGTCAAACCGCCCGGTATGGGCACAGGGCGATATTCAGCGTCCTGCTGGAGAGCCTGTTCCTGCTAACATGAACTATGACTTGTGGTTGGGCCCGGCTCCCGAGAAGCCTTTCAGCGAGCAGACGACACACTTCTTGTGGCGTGGCCTTTGGGACTATGGTACAGGTGCCATGGGTGATATGGGTGCTCACACGTTCGACGCTCCTATCTGGGCACTTGGCCTTGGTATGCCCGACAAGATTCAGGCTACGACAACTCCGTTCAACGACGAGTATCTGCCTATGGGCGAACTCTGTCAGTATCACTTCCCTGCACGCATGGTGGACGGCAAGCAGATGCCTGAAGTCACAGTCTACTGGAGCGATGGTGGCTTGAAGCTGCCTCGTCCTTTCGAACTTGAGCAAGACCGCCAGCTGCAGGAGTGCCTCTACATCGGTACACAGGGCATGATGATGCATGGTACTCACGGTGCTAATCCTGAGTTTATCCCTGCACGTCCGGGATGGACAGAGCCTGCAAAGACATTGCATCGTCCGAACAGTGTCTATGTTGACTGGGTTGAGGCAATAAAGGGCGAGCACGATGCTGCCAACAACTTCGAGATCGCTTCCAAGCTGACAGAGATTATGTTGCTGACCAACATCGCCGTTCTGTCACAGCAGCGCAATGTCACTCTTGAGTATGACGCTGAGAACATGAAGATCACTAACCTTCCGGAGGCTAACCAGTTCTTCACACGCGAATACCGCAAGGGTTGGGAGTTGCCTAAGTTCTAAAGACAAAAGAAATACAGCCTTACACAGGTTGTTGTATGGAGAGAGCACGTCATTCTTTGGCGTGCTCTCTTTTTGGGGATACGCTCGGCATGAGCATTATATGTTGTCCTAAACCTCATTCGACTTTTCAAGCCACAAACCTTCATCATTTCTCCTGTCGATAAAAATAGAGAGTGTACCGTGCGCCGCGCACTCCGAGGTTACATATTCTATTAGATGTCCAACTAAGCCGTGGTGCCTCGGAGAGGTACACATGCCACAGTCTGTGTAATTTTGATTGAGGGGGCTTACTTTCTGAAAAGCCAAGCCCGAAGTCCCATTCAATGGACTTCGGGTGGAATATCTATGACTTGTCATGATTCTTACAGATTGTTAAGGGGCACATGAGGGGGCTATAAGTTTAAGTTGCAATCATGGGCTCTTTATTAGACGCAATAATACAATCGAACCTTATTTTTAAGGGTCTTCTTAAAAATGTCTGAACTACCCACATTAAATCCGTTTACGAAAGTAAATATACCTAAATGTTAAATGTCAATCTCTCATGTCAATTTTCTTCCGAAAAAGTTTACAGATAAGCGGAAAAACATTATCCTTGCAAAGTCTAAACCCACGCCGTGTCATCCAAAAGTCGTATAGGCGAGGATGGCGGGACTCTGTAGGGACAGAGATAGACCTTATGGTCGTGGGATGGACACTACTTAATGTTAAAGCGTCACTAACGCTTTGTCTATTGGCTTCTTTGAACCTAGGAAATTCAAACTGTTAGTCAAATGGCATAGTCAGAAGTGGCTGCTACGGGTATGGAACAACTGTTGTATCCCGGGGTGTGCAAGTGAGGGTATATTGTATCCCTCATGCACACTTATACGGAGATACGTGCAGATACCGGCGTGGGCAGACACTCTACTCGTCACTAACAGGGGCTTTCCTAGGGCCTAAAGAAGCAGGCGAGCGGAGGTGGAAGTCCACGTTTTTGCTTTAGGTGGTCAATATGAAAGTATAACACGTCACTTTGAAGGGCTTGGGTGGCATGGCTAAAGACAAATGGATAAAAGCGAACAATACTACCGCCCGGTATGGACTGCAGGTCGATATAATGATAAAGCCCAGGCTGCTATCTGTTACAACCTAATCGCCGGCATGAGCTATTACTTTGAGAGTTTCTCGGCTATGGTAATAGGTGAGATATTGTCTCACCCGCGAAATGGCGAATTTGTTCTTGAAGAACTGGCAACCAAATTGAATATTGCCATGGTGAGCTTGCTCCCATTCTTCCAGCAGCTTGAGCAACTCGGCATTGTATCTTCTGTTTTTCCTTCTGACGAGATTATTGCCGACTATCGTAATAGGGTGAGCGAATATAACCGTCAGAAAGGACAGTCTCCCGTAGAGCGAACTACACAGGAAAAACTCCCCTATGCCATTTCCAATGCCGAGATGCTCTATACGGATAAGGTGGGCGGTATCACAAGCGTAATGTTTGAACTCACCTATAATTGTAGCGAAAAATGCATTCATTGTTACAATGAGGGAGCCACTCGTAATGATGAAGAGAAGAGTGGACGTGGCGACAGGGAAGAATTGACATTTGAAGACTACAAACGAGTTATAGATAAACTTTACGACCAGGGGCTAATAAAGGTTTGTCTCACTGGTGGCGACCCTTTCTCCAAACCATTTGCGTGGGATTTGATAGACTATCTATATAACAAAGGTGTCGTTTTCGACATATTCACCAATGGGCAACGCATCACACATGATGTAAAACGCTTGGCAGACTATTATCCGCGTCTTGTTGGCATATCTATTTATAGCGGAATTCCTGAGGTGCATGATTTCATCACACGTATTCCTGGGTCATGGAACCGTTCAATGACGGTGATAAAGGAATTGTCGGCATTGGCAACCCCTATGAATTTGAAATGCTGTGTGATGCGTCCTAATGTAAAGTCCTATTACATGGTGGCAGACATTGCCAAGGAATATGGAGCAGGTCCGCAATTTGAGATAAGCCTTACAGACTCTATTGAAGGAGACAAGTGCGTCACAAAGTATCTGCGCATGACACCCGAGCAATTGGAAATTGTCTTACGTGACGACAATGTGCCTTTGTATGTGGGAAAAGAAGCACCCAACTTTGGCGGACAACCTAAGCAAATGGACATTAATCCTTGTGGAGCTGGCTACAACTCGTTCTGTATCACTCCAGAAGGTAACTTGATACCTTGTTGTGCATTCCATACTGTTTTTGGCAATCTAAAAGAGAAGTCCATAACAGAGATTGTTGCAAGCGACAAAGCACTTCACTATTGGCGCAAAATGACACTGAATGACTATGAGGAATGTGGGCAATATGCCTATTGCAGCTATTGCAACCTATGCCCCGGCAGTAACTTTATGGAGCATGGAACACCCTTAAAGGCAGCCGAGAACAATTGCTTTATGGCAAAGGCAAGATACGAATTAGCACAAAGGATGATGAAGGGTTACGACCCTTTGAATGGAAGATCATTGAGGGAGCGTCTGTCCGAATTGCCCGACTACGTTCCTGTCAAGATAAAAAGAGAAATGTCGCAAGACTACAGCGACAAGAGATTGAAGGTAGGTGGGTAAATGTGGTTCCCCAAGAAACATCACTATAACAAGTAAATATTTACAATCATGAAAGTAGATTTGAATATTACCGCAGCTTCTAAAATCGTTACGATGAGCGGCTGCCCAAAGAACACGGAAGCCTCGTGTGGTATTATGTACCGCATGTCGTAACAGATTTCTGTAGATTTTGTAGGTTAGTTCTTTATAGGACTAACCTACTTGTAACGTTGCCTATTAATGAAATGATAAGTAAATGCAAGAGTATAATAC
>CAVHVD010000024.1:0-15952 GCA_963639425.1 Faecalibacterium prausnitzii | reverse complement strand
TCTATAATGTACGCATGGTGACATTCGGAATGTTTTTCTTATTTTTGCGGCTGTGTTTAATAGCAAAGACAAAAACAGACATATCAAAATGGAATTAGCAAGCAAGTACAATCCCGCCGATGTGGAGGGCAAATGGTATCAATACTGGTTGGAACACAAACTTTTCAGCTCGAAGCCCGACGGCCGCGAGCCTTACACGATAGTGATTCCGCCGCCAAACGTCACCGGCGTGCTGCACATGGGACATATGCTGAACAATACCATTCAGGACATCCTGGTGCGCCGCGCACGCATGGAGGGGAAGAACGCCTGCTGGGTGCCGGGCACCGACCATGCGTCGATAGCCACGGAGGCCAAGGTTGTGAACCGGCTGGCACAGCAGGGCATAAAGAAGAGCGACCTGACACGTGAGGAGTTCCTGAAGCACGCATGGGAATGGACAGACGAGCACGGGGGCATAATCCTGAAGCAGCTGCGCCGCCTCGGAGCCTCGTGCGACTGGGATCGCACGGCATTCACCATGGACGACGTGCGCAGCCGCAGTGTCATCAAGGTGTTTGTCGACCTCTACAACAAAGGACTGATATATCGCGGCGTGCGCATGGTGAACTGGGACCCCAAAGCCCTGACAGCCTTGAGCGACGAAGAGGTAATATATAAGGAGGAACACAGCAAGCTGTACTACCTGAGATACTACGTCGCCGATGACGACCTGTCGGGCGAGACAGGCGAGGAGGGCGAGGTCGTGCACCGCGACAACCAAGGCCGCCGCTATGCCGTCGTTGCCACCACGCGCCCCGAGACCATAATGGGCGACACGGCGATGTGCATCAACCCTCAGGATCCGAAGAACCATTGGCTGCGCGGCAAGAAGGTCATCGTGCCATTAGTGAACCGCGTCATCCCCGTCATCGAGGACGACTACGTGGACATTGAGTTCGGTACGGGTTGCCTGAAGGTGACACCGGCGCACGACGTGAACGACTACATGCTGGGCGAGAAGCACAACCTGCCGTCGATAGACATCTTCAACGACAACGGCACCATCAGCGAGGCTGCCGGACTGTATGTCGGCATGGATCGCTTCGACGTGCGTCGACAGATTGAGGCCGACCTTGAGAAGGACGGGCTGATGGAGAAGGTCGAGGCGTATGTCAACAAGGTGGGCTTCAGCGAGCGCACGGATGTGCCCATCGAGCCGAAGCTGTCGATGCAGTGGTTCCTGAAGATGCGGCATTTTGCCGACATGGCTCTGCCGCCGGTGATGAACGATGAGCTGAAGTTCTATCCGCCGAAGTATAAGAACACATACCGCAACTGGCTGGAGAACATCAAGGACTGGTGCATCAGCCGTCAGCTGTGGTGGGGACACCGCATTCCGGCATACTTCATGCCGAAGGGCGGCTACGTCGTGGCAGAGACACCCGAGGAAGCCTTGCAGCTGGCACGGCAGAAGAGCGGCGACGGCAGCCTGCAGCTCGACGACCTGCGGCAGGACTCCGACTGTCTGGACACGTGGTTCTCGTCGTGGCTATGGCCCATATCGCTGTTCGATGGCATTCTGCATCCTGGCAATCCCGAGATAAAATACTACTATCCGACGAACGACCTCGTGACGGGTCCCGACATCATCTTCTTCTGGGTGGCACGCATGATCATGGCTGGCTACGAGTATGAAGGGCAGATGCCGTTCCGCAACGTCTACTTCACAGGCATCGTGCGCGACAAGCTGGGACGCAAGATGTCCAAGTCGCTCGGCAACTCTCCCGACCCACTGGAGCTGATAGACAAGTATGGTGCCGACGGTGTGCGCATGGGTCTGATGCTGTCTGCACCGGCTGGCAACGACATCCTCTTCGACGAGGCACTGTGCGAACAGGGACGCAACTTCAACAACAAGATATGGAATGCCTTCCGCCTGACGCAGGGCTGGGAGGTGTCCGACACAGCCGAGGTGCCCGCGGCATCGCGCATCGCCATGCGCTGGTTTGAGGCCAAGTGCAACGAGGCCGCTGCCGAGATGGCGGATCTGTTCGGCAAGTACAGGCTCAGCGAGGCACTGATGACGGTCTACAAGCTGTTCTGGGATGAGTTCTCGGCATGGTATTTGGAGCTGGTGAAGCCGGCATACGGACAGCCCATATCGCGTGAGGTCTATGACAAGACCACAGAGTTCTTCGACACACTCCTGCATCTGCTGCATCCGTTCATGCCGTTCATAACCGAGGAGCTGTGGCAGCACTTGACGGCACGTGCCGAGGGCGAGAGCCTGATGGTCAGCCCGATGAAGCCTGTCGGTGCGGTTGACGAGTCGATAATCCGTGGTTTTGAGACCGTAAAGTCCGTGATTAGCAATGTCCGCGCTGTGCGTTTGCACAAGAATATAGCACAGAAAGAAGCCCTGACCTTGCAGTTTGTGGGGCAGAACCCTGTAGAGGCATACAACGCCGCCATCGACAAGATGTGTAACCTGAAGTCGATAGACATCGTGGCGGCGAAGCCCGACGGTGCCGCCGGTTTCATGGTGGGCACGACAGAGTGTGCGGTTCCTCTTGGCAGCCTCGTGGATGTGGAGGCCGAGATTGCCCGTATGGAGAAAGAGCTGGAAGCAAAAGAGGGCTTCAAGCAGAGTGTCCTGAAGAAGCTAGGCAATGAGAGGTTCGTGGCAAACGCACCGGCTGCCGTGGTGGAGCTGGAGCGCAAGAAGCTGCACGATGCCGACAGCATCATCAACTCACTGCGCGAGAGCATTGAAGCACTGAAGAAGCTGTAAGAGAGAAAAACATCAGCAAGGATGAAGAAGATACACATAGGCCTGTTGCCGCGCATAATCATTGCCATCGCACTCGGCGTGCTGGTGGGGCAGGTGCTGCCGCTGTGGATGGTGCGCATCTTCGCGACGTTCAACGCCATCTTCAGCGAGTTCCTGAACTTCTGCGTGCCGCTGATCATCCTCGGGCTGGTGACCGTGGCCATCGGCGACATCGGCAAGGGGGCAGGGAAGATGCTGCTCGTTACGGTGGTGATAGCCTATGGCTCCACACTGTTTGCCGGATTTCTGTCGTTTGGCACCGGCTCGCTGCTGTTCCCGTCGATGATAGATAGTGGGCAGCCGCTTCAGGAGATAAGCGAGGCGGGAGGTGCGAGTCCATACTTCACCGTGGCCATGCCGCCGCTCATGGACGTGATGTCGGCACTGATCCTGGCGTTCGTGCTCGGGCTGGGTACGGCGGCTCTGTCTGGCGATGCGCTGAAGAACGTGGCACGTGACTTCAGCGGAATCATGGTCAAGACCATTAGTGCGGTCATTCTGCCGCTGCTGCCGTTATATATCTTCGGCATCTTCCTCAACATGACGCATACGGGCACGGTGTTTTCCATTCTGCTCCTGTTTGTGAAGATCATCGTGGTGATCTTTGCGCTGCACGTCTTCCTGCTGCTGTTCCAATACAGCATAGCTGCATTGTTCGTGAAGCGCAACCCGCTAAAGCTGCTCTACAAGATGCTTCCGGCATATTTCACGGCACTGGGCACGCAGTCGAGTGCGGCAACGATTCCGGTGACGCTGGAGCAGACGAAGCGCAACGGCGTGTCGCCCGAGATTGCAGGCTTCGTCATTCCGCTCTGTGCCACCATACATCTCTCGGGCAGCATGCTGAAGATTGTGGCCTGTGCCCTGGCACTGATGATGATGCAGGGCATGCCGTATGACTTCCCGATGTTCGTGGGGTTCATCTTCATGCTTGGCATCACTATGGTGGCGGCTCCTGGTGTCCCCGGCGGTGCCATAATGGCTGCACTCGGCTTGTTGCAGTCCATGCTTGGCTTTGACGAGGCGGCGCAGGGACTGATGATTGGACTGTATATCGCTATGGACAGCTTCGGCACGGCATGCAACGTGACGGGCGACGGCTCCATTGCGCTCGTGATAGATAGGATGATGGGTAAGAATGGATAGGCTCAGGAAGACAATATGGCGGATATGGCTGGCGGCATGTTTCTCGCTGGCATGTGCCACTGTGGCCTTTGCAGCCGACGACGTGCTGACGGTCACAGACCTTGGCGGGGGCAACGTGATGGTGCGCATAAACACCACGAAGAAATACCTGCTACTGCCGGTTGAAGACACGGCACCAAGCATCAGGCTGAGCATCGTCGTAGACAACGACCAGGCTGACGCTTTCGATGTCAGGATTGCGGTCAACAAGACCGACTACACGGTGCCCGTAGACATCTCGGCTTACAGCGGTCGCAACATAGTGCTGCGTTTTGCCATGCAGACACATGATGGCGGACACGATGTGGCGGTGGGTTCTGCTCCGTCTGTGAAAGACGCTGCATTTACCGACGGTATGTCGCTCTCCGACACGTTTGATGCGTCGAACAGCGAACGCTTGCGTCCCGCCTACCATTTCTCTCCGGCCTACGGATGGATGAACGACCCTAATGGTTTGGTCTATAAGGATGGCGAATATCACCTGTACTATCAGCATAACCCTTACGGCTCACGTTGGGGGAACATGAATTGGGGACATGCCGTGAGCCGCGACCTCATCTCGTGGCAACATCTGCCTGTGGCTCTTGCGCCTGATGGATTAGGTGCAATCTTCAGCGGGTCGGTTGTAGTCGATAAGGATAACACCGCAGGCTTCGGTGCCGGTGCCATCGTGGCGATATACACCGAAGCGAGTGCACGGCAGATGCAGAGCATTGCATACAGCACCGACAATGGCCGGACATTCAAGAAATATAGTGGAAACCCCGTGCTTACGTCCGACATCGCTGACTTCCGCGACCCAAAGGTGTCGTGGATGCCAAGTATTGGCCGGTGGATCATGGTGTTGGCAGCAGGGCAGGAGGTGAGGTTCTACTCGTCAGCCGACCTCAAGTCGTGGACTTATGAGAGCAGTTTCGGTGAGGGGCAGGGAGCGCACGGCGGTGTGTGGGAGTGTCCTGACCTGTTTGAGCTGCCGGTGGAAGGCAGCGACAGCAAGGAATGGGTGCTGATAGTGAACATCAACCCCGGCGGACCGTTCGGGGGCAGTGCCACACAGTATTTCACCGGACAGTTTGACGGACACCGCTTTACGGCCGACAGTCCATCGGCGACGAAGTGGATGGACTATGGTAAAGACCATTACGCCACAGTGACATGGAACGACGCTCCGCAGGGACGTCGCATAGCCCTGGCTTGGATGAGTAATTGGCAATATGCCAACGACGTGCCCACGATGCAGTTTCGCAGTGCGAACTCCGTGCCGCGTGACCTCTCGCTCTACGAGCGTGACGGCACAGTCTTCTTGAAGTCAAGGCCATCAGATGAGCTCTTGGCTCTGCGCCGTGAGAAGACCCTGTCACAGTCGTTCACACTGAAGAGCAGCCGCAGAATAAATCGCTTGATGGAGCACAACGACGGAACCTACGAGATGCTTATGACGCTGCGTCCGCAGAAAAGAGGCATCGTGGGCTTCACGCTCGAAAACAGTAAAGGGGAGAAGGTTGACTTCAGCCTTGACACCAGTGCCAATATGCTGACCTTCAGCCGTGAAGACAGTGGCCACACGGATTTCAGTAATGAGTTTGCGGTGCCTGTGGCTGTACAGACGGAAGAGGGCGACGTGCAGTTGCGTATATACGTGGACCGTTGCAGCGTCGAGACCTTCGTCAACGACGGACGTATGGTAATGACAAACATCGTCTTCCCCTCAGAGCCGTTCAATGCCATCAGCTTCTACTCGCGTGACGGCGGCACATGTCAGGTCAAAGACCTGACCGTCTACCGGCTTGCAGTCGGGGATGCCGAACGCTGATGATTGGCAGATACGAAGAAATAGATACACATCAACCTCAAAAATAACTAAAGCATCATGAGAGACGACAACAGGCCTTCGGGCGCATCAATCAAGAAAATGATTCCGCTGATGCTGTGCTGTTTCACCATGGGATTTGTCGACCTGGTGGGCATAGCATCGAACTACGTCAAGGAGGATCTCCAGCTGACAGACTCTGTGGCAAACGTGTTCCCGTCGCTGGTGTTCTTTTGGTTCCTGATATTTGCCGTGCCCACGGGAATGCTCATGAACCGCATCGGGCGCAAGAAGACGGTGATGCTGTCGCTCGTGGTCACCATGGTGTCGCTGGCTTTCCCGCTGACGGGCAACGGCTTCTACACCATGCTCGTCTCGTTCTCGCTGCTCGGCATCGGCAATGCACTCATGCAGACATCCCTGAATCCGCTGATCTCTACGGTGGTGAACGGCAATAATCTGGCATCGGTGCTGACGTTCGGACAGTTCATCAAGGCCATCGCCTCGTTCCTCGCACCTTATTTGGCCATGTGGGGAGCCACGGAGATTATTCCCGACTTGGGATATGACTGGCGCGTGCTGTTCTGCATCTATCTCGTGGTGGCTGTCGTCGCCACGCTTGCCCTCGGCACGACGCACATCGACGAGAAGCCCCTTGAAGGCAAGCCGTCGACATTCGTTGAGTGTATCCGTCTGTTGGGAAATCCCATCGTGCTGTTCTCCTTCATCGGCATAATGTGCCACGTCGGGATTGACGTAGGTACGAACACCACGGCACCGAAGCTGCTGATGGAACGGCTCGGGCTGACGCTGAACGATGCAGCCTTTGCCACAAGCCTCTACTTCATCTTCCGCACGGCGGGTTGCCTCACGGGTTCGTTCTTCCTGCGCGTCATGAAGAACAGGACGTTCTTCCTCATCAGCATTGTCATGATGGCAGTCAGCATGCTCCTGATGCTGACGCAGAGCAGTGCCGCCGGACTGTATGTGGCGATCGCACTCATCGGCTATGGCAACTCGAATATCTTCCCCATAATATTCTCGCAGGCACTGCTGTCAATGCCAAACAAGCAGAATGAGGTGAGCGGGCTGATGATTATGGGACTGTTTGGCGGCACCGTCTTCCCGCTTATCATGGGCTTTGCCGGTGACGCAATGGGGCAGGTAGGAGCAGTGGCTGTGATGGCTGTCGGCGTGGTCTATCTGTTCACTTACGTGAGAAAGATCAATAACTGAAACGTTTATCCGTTAATACATAGCATCAAAACATTTACGTCATGAGGGATTATATAGTAGTCGGAATGGGTGAGGCTCTCTTTGACTGTCTGCCCGAGGGCAAGAAGATTGGCGGTGCGCCTGCCAACTTTGCATATCACGCTTCGCAGTTCGGACTGAAGAGCTACGTGGTCAGTGCTGTCGGGAATGATGAGGACGGAGACAGTGTTGTGCGTATTCTTGGAAACAAGGGGCTTGAGCTGATGATTGCACGTGTGCCGTTTCCCACGGGTACGGTGCAGGTGGAACTGGATGCCAACGGCATCCCGACATACGACATCCGCCGGCATGTGGCGTGGGACAATATCCCTTTCACTCCCGAGCTGGAGAAGCTGGCACGCAGCACCTCGGCGGTCTGCTTCGGCTCATTGGCACAGCGCAGCGAGGTGAGCAGGAGCACAATCCTGCGTTTCCTCGATGCCATGCCTGCGGACGGCAGATGCCTGAAGATATTCGACGTAAATCTGCGTCAGGACTTTTATTGCCGTGAGGTGCTCGAAGCGTCGATGCGCCGCAGCAATGTGCTGAAGATAAACGATGAGGAAATAGCCGTTGTAGGCAGAATGTTCGGACTTGATGTCGGCGGGGTCGGGGAGACGTGCCGCGCATTGATGAATGGATATGGATTGGAGACCGTGATACTTACATGCGGAACCAATGGGAGTTACGTCTTCACAGCCGATGGCGTGGAATCTTTCATAGATACGCCGAAAGTCTGCGTCGCAGACACTGTGGGCGCGGGTGATTCGTTCACGGGAGCGTTCACGGCAGCCGTCCTCTCGGGGAAGTCCGTGCGTGAGGCGCACCGTTTGGCAGTGGATGTGTCGGCATACGTGTGCACGCAGACGGGTGCCATGCCGACGTTGCCTGTCAGTCTTTCAGCAAGTCTTTGAGGAAATCGTTCAAGTCGTCGTCGAGCCCTTTCATAAGCTCGTCGTTGACAATCATCAGGTCGTCGTCCACCAACAGCAATTCGGAAACGGTCTCCTTCTGCTCGTCGATGAGTACGAACGAGTAGGGTCTGATGATGTTCACCTTATCCAGCAGGCCGTCATCCTTTATTTGACTTAAGACAGATGTCAGCAGACGGCTTGTCTCCTCATCGAAATCGTCGTCATCATAGGACACCCATTCGTCCACAACCGTGCTTGCAAGCATGGTGTCATCGTCATCGTAAACGTCCATCTCTCCGTTTGCGGAGTCGGCATAGATATGTATGTCGGTGACGTAAGATTGCTCTGCATTGGCCGTTGCGTAACGTTCCAAAGCTTTCAGAATACAGCTCCTGACGCGCGAGCGTGATGTCTCTTTGAGTTCCATGTTGCAGGTGTCTACTTGTGAAGTTTGTCTATAATGTCTCTACGTAAGGGCAGCTGCCGTTGTCAACGGTCGTCCCTTTCGTTCGTCAAAGTTAGAGAAAAAAACAGACGTTATTGCCGGAGGCACTAAAAATCTTCGCTGAAACGCGACATCTGCATGCGCACGTTGAACATCTCGTCACGGCGTTTCTCCAGTTGTGTCAGGTAGAAGCTCGCCATCGCATATCGCGGTGAGATGGATGTCTGTTGTCCGGCGACATCGCTCTCATTGACTTTCTCGAGCTTGGCTGCAAGGTCTGTTGCCGTCTGCGCCCACTGCACCGCCGTCTCCAGACTATCGGTCATCTCGTACCCTAATGCCAAATTGTAGGCTGCATACATCTTCCTCTTGCCGCCTCTTGAGCTGTCGTATGTGTTCCGCCATAGGCTGATGGCTCTTTCCCAATCATGTTCCCGTGCCGAGACGGCAGCGTCGCGCATGTCGACCGACCCTCCGGCAAAGTAGTAACGGCTCGCCGTATGCCATGACGGAATAAGTGTCTGCGCCATTTCCGTTCCGGCAAACTCCGATGCCTGTTTCAGCATCTCGCTTTCGTTGACCAATCCTCTTTTCGCCTCATAGAACGTAGTGCTGTAGTTCTCCCAGTAGATGCTGTCAGTGCGGCTTATCGCAGGGTTGTTGGCGTTGTGTCTCGGGAAGTACAGCCGCACTACGGGTGCCGTCTTCACGTCGGTAGAGCCGATGTACATACCGTAGTACGTGCTCTCATCGACCACGCTCTCGACACGCACGGGCACATTCTCGACGGCTATCAGGAAGTCCGCACCGAGCTGCTGCGTCAGGTCTGCCACCTGAGTCGGTGTGAGCAGATGTGAGGCCGTGCCGCCGTGTATCAGTGAGTCGCTGATTATCACCTCGTCGAAGAAATTGCCCTCTGCCAACGCTGTCGCCAACGCTTCTGTCGTTACCGCGGCATCACCTTGCAGATATTGTGTCTTGCTGTAACTGTGCCCGTCGTTCGTGTCGGGGCGGTCTTTCCATTTGGCGTACAGCGTGTTCGCCGCATCGGCGGGTGTGGTGTTAATCACTGCCACACGCCTCAGCTGCTCGGGGAAATTCACGTCGGCAGGCGACAGATAGTCGACAGACATCTGCGCAATGCTTTGGCATCCTGAGAGTGTCAGGATGCCAAGCAACAATATGTAGCAATGCTTTTTCATTTGAATATTGGTGGAAAAGTTCCTCCGTTAGTCTTTTAGAGTCCGCGTCCGTGGCAGTTCTTATACTTCTTGCCGCTGCCGCATGGACACGGGTCATTGCGCCCAATCCTTTTCGGTGCCACAAACGGTTCCGGCTTCCTCTGCTCACGTGTATCCTGACTGGCGGCAGCCTGCTGCGCCGCGGCGTTGGGGTCGGTCTTCTGCTCACGCAACCGGCTCATGTCGGGCTGACGCTCGGGTGCCGCCTGCCGCACCTGCGGCATGGGCTGCGGTGGACGCTGCGGCTGTTGCTGTTGTGGCTGCTGTGCCGGTTGTCCCTGATTGTTGTCGGGGGCGGCGGGCACAGGTATCTGTCCACGCATCAGGATTGACACGGTGTCGTTGTTGATGTTGTTCACCATCGCGTCGAAATACTTCACTGATTCCAGCTTGTATATCAGCAGCGGGTCTTTCTGCTCGTAGCTGGCGTTCTGCACCGAATGGCGCAGCTCGTCGAGATCGCGCAGGTTCTCTTTCCATTCGTCGTCGATGACGTGGAGGAGTATTGATTTTTCGAACGACTTGACAATCTCCTTGCTCTCCGACTCATAGGCAGCCTTGAGGTTGCACGATATGTTGTAGACACGCCGTCCGTCGGTGATGGGGATCAGGATGTTCTCATACATCTGTCCCTGATTTTCATATACCTGCTTAATCACCGGATTGGCTATCTCCGCAATCCTGTCGCTACGACGTTTGAACTGTGCCATTGCCGCATCAAACGTCTTGTCGGCCAGTGTCTCTTTGCTGTCTTTGTTGAAGTCCTCTTCCGTGAACGGAACCTCCATAGCGAAGACACGCAGGATCTCCATCTTGCTGTCGTTGTAGTCCGCCAGGTTGACGGCGTTCACGGCACGCTCCCAAATCATGTTGGCGATGTCCATACCTATGCGTTCGCCCATCAGCGCATGGCGGCGTTTCTCGTAGATCACCGTGCGCTGCTTGTTCATCACGTCATCATACTCCAGCAAGTGCTTGCGGATGCCGAAGTTATTCTCTTCGACCTTTTTCTGTGCGCGTTCTATCGACTGCGAAATCATCTTGTGCTCAATCATTTCGCCCTCTTTGAAGCCCAGGCGATCCATCACCTTGGATATGCGCTCACTCGAGAACAGACGCATCAGGTCATCTTCGAGTGACACGAAGAACACCGACGAACCGGGGTCACCCTGACGTCCGGCGCGTCCACGCAGCTGACGATCTACACGGCGTGACTCGTGACGTTCGGTGCCGATGATTGCCAAGCCGCCTGCGGCTCGCACTTCGGGGCTTAGCTTAATATCCGTTCCGCGTCCTGCCATGTTCGTGGCGATGGTGACGGTGCTGGTCTGTCCTGCCTGTACCACGATTTCGGCCTCACGCTGGTGCAGCTTGGCGTTCAGCACATTGTGCGGAATCTTGCGCATATCGAGCATCTTGCTCAGCATCTCCGATATTTCGACAGATGTTGTGCCCACCAAGACCGGTCGTCCCTGCGACACCATCTTCTCGATCTCCTCAATGACAGCCTTGTATTTCTCGCGTTTCGTCTTGTAGACGCGGTCGTTCATGTCGACACGGATGACGGGTTTGTTTGTCGGAATCACCACCACGTCCAGCTTGTAGATGTCCCAAAACTCTCCCGCCTCGGTCTCTGCCGTTCCCGTCATGCCTGCCAGCTTGTGGTACATACGGAAGTAGTTTTGCAGCGTGATGGTGGCGAATGTCTGTGTTGCGGCTTCCACCTTCACGCGCTCCTTTGCCTCTACCGCCTGATGCAGGCCGTCCGACCAGCGTCGCCCCTCCATGATACGTCCTGTCTGCTCGTCCACGATCTTCACCTGTCCGTCCATCACCACATAGTCGTCGTCGCGGTCGAACATCGTGTATGCCTTCAGCAGTTGCAGGATGGCGTGTACGCGTTCTGCCTTCACTGAATAGTTGCTCAGCAATTCGTCTTTCTTGTTCAGCTTCTCCTCGTCGCTCAGCGTGCCGTCGTTCTCCAGCTCTGACAGCTGCGACGTGATGTCCGGCAACACGAAGAACGTGGGGTCAGACACATATTTGCTCAACTCGTCAAATCCCTTGTCTGTCAGGTCGACGCTCTTCAGCTTCTCGTCGATGACGAAGTAGAGCGGGTCTGTGACCTCTGGCATTCGCTTGTTGTTCTGCTCCATGTAGATCTCCTCCGTGGACAACATCCCCGCCTTGATGCCCGGCTCGCTCAGGAACTTGATGAGTGGCTTGTTCTTCGGCAGGGCTTTGTGGCTGCGGTAGAGCGTGAGAAATCCGTCCTCGACCTCTTTCTTGTCCTGCGAGTAGACCATCTTGCGTGCGTCGGCAAGATATTTTGTCGCCAGGGCGCGCTGCTTCTCCACCAATTTCTCCACCAGCGGACGGAAGTCGACATACAGCTTGTCGTCGTCGCTCTGTGGAATAGGGCCTGAGATGATGAGCGGCGTGCGCGCGTCGTCTATCAACACCGAGTCCACCTCGTCGACGATGGCGTAGTTGTGTTGCCGCTGCACGAGGTCTTGCGGGCGCACGGCCATGTTGTCTCGCAGATAGTCGAAGCCGAACTCGTTGTTCGTACCGAAAGTGATGTCTGCCAAGTATGCCTTGCGGCGTGCCTCTGTGTTCGGCTGGTGCTTGTCGATGCAGTCAACGCTCAGTCCATGAAACATATATAGCGGTCCCATCCATTCCGAGTCTCGTTTTGACAGATAGTCGTTGACGGTCACGACGTGCACGCCGTTGCCTGTCAGTGCGTTCAGGAACACGGGCAACGTTGCCACCAGCGTCTTTCCCTCACCCGTTGCCATCTCGGCAATCTTGCCTTGGTGCAATACCACGCCGCCAAATAGCTGCACGTCATAGTGAACCATATTCCATGTCACTTCACTGCCGCCGGCCATCCAGTGGTTTTGGTAGATGGCCTTGTCGCCGTCGATCCGCACGAAGTCGTGTGTGGCTGCTAACTCGCGGTCGAAGTCGTTGGCGGTGACCACGATTTCCGTGTTCTCGCTGAAGCGGCGTGCCGTGTCCTTCACGATGGAGAACACCGTCGGCAGAACCTCATTCAGAGCTTTCTCGTAGACTTCCAGAATCTCCTTTTCTATCTTGTCTATCTGTGTGAATATCGGTTCGCGGTCTTCCAGCTCGGTGGTTTCGATTGTCGCTTTCAGCTCATCCACCTTTGCACGCAAGTCGTTTGCCGAGTTGCGGACATAGCTCTTTATCTCTTCGGTCTTGGCACGCAGCCCGTCGTTGTCCAGCTTCGCGATGTCGGGGTAGGCGGCTTTGATTTTGTCCACCCACGGCTTTATCTCTTTCATGTCGCGCGTTGACTTGTTGCCAAAGACTTTGCTTAAAAATTCATTGAATCCCATTATGTGTGTATAGTTTTTCTTGTTATTTCTCTGTAATCGATGAACGGATGAAATCCCCGTGTGCTCTTTGCAGGGCGCAAAGTTACGCCAAAATGCCGATATGTACGGACTTTTTGCGGCGCAATGTTTTGTCTTCGTCAGGACTTTTTCAGAGTCCTAACGACCGGTTGGTACATCCGTTGGGGGCACGGATGTGTATGGCCTCCGCCACTGTCGGCGCTATGTATTCTGCCCTGACAGGTGTGCTTATGGTCTCTGCCTTGACGCTTGGTGCAAGGATTATGAATGGCGAGGGCACTTGCGAATTGTTCACGGTGTGTTTCGTGCCTGTCTGCTCGTCGACGATGCTCCACCCCGGCAGCACCTCTATCATGAGGTCGCCCGACCGTTTGCGGTGGTAGCCGTTACGTGCACGCTCCTCGCGTCCGTTCGATGTGCCCAGCAGCAGGCGGCCGGCATCGAACACTTCGCCGACACCGCTGAACTCCGCAAGAAACTGTGCCGACTTGCTGCGCACTGCGTCCAGATCGAGCTTCTTGTCCTCGATGAGCTTGTGGTTCAGGAAGATCTGCCGGTCATGGAAGCTCTGCACATACTGTCCTTCGCCGTATGTCGCCATCAGGAACATGTTCAGCAGCGTGGCACAGCGGTTCAGGTGGAACTCACCGCCAGGGATGTTGTACAGGCTCAGGTCGTCGACTTCCGGCTCGGTGCATCCTGTCGATGTCAGTACCAGCATGGTGTGCTCCAGGCCGACATACTTGTCGAGCATTGCCAGCAAGTCCCCGATGCTGCGGTCCAGCCGCACGTACATGTCCTGCACCTCCATGGCACATTGCTGCGTGCTGCGATGACCGTAGTTGCCGCCGAAATATGTCAGTGCCATGAAGTCGGTCGTCTCATCTTGTCCCAGCGCATTCTTGCTCACCAATTCGGTGGCCAGACGGTTCACCTCATCGTTTATGAAAGGTGTGGTCACCAGTTGCCGGAAGACGTTCAGGCGGTCGCCATCAATGTCGTGGCGGAAAGTCTCCGCGCGTGTGCCGGGCAAGAAGCGATAGCTCGACGCAGGGAACGCAGGTGTCCACACCATGCTGCGCACGCGGCTGTCGGTGCCCTGCTGCTCATTGTACTGGTTGAGCCACCAGGGGAAGTCCTTATAGAATGTGGTGCTGCACCATTTGCCGGTGCTTTGGTTCAGCCAGAAGGCACAGTTTGCGGCGTGTCCCGCCGAGAGTATGGCGGCATCGCGCATGGGCGCAATGCTGTAAACCAACGCCTGTCCGCGTGTTGCAATCTTCAGCTCGTCGGGCAGGGTGGACACCAGCAGCTGCTGCGGCGAACTGCTCTCGCTCGTGTAGTTGCCCATGAAGTCAGGGTCGTCCACACAACTTGCCACCTTTCCTGCCGCCACGTCCATCCATTGTGCGGCGGTGATGCCGTTCACCGACGGCGTTGTGCCGCTATATATGGCGGCTACTGCCGCGGCGCGGTCGGGTGTGTCGAAAGAGAAGTTCACTTGGCTGTACACCCGTCCCTCTGCCGCCAGCCTCTTAAAGCCCTGGCTGCCATAGAGCGGCGCAAAGGCTTCAACATAGTCGGTGCGGAGCTGGTCTATGCACAGCGACACCACCAGCCGTGGCTTGGCGGCATTCTGCGCCTGTAGTCCGGTTATGGTCAGCAGCAGTATCGATGTCAGCAGTCCTCTCTTCATTGTCTCTTCCTGTGCGTCGTGGCCTCAGTGCCGTTCTCGGGTTTCCTGTATGACAGCACCAGATTGCTTGCCGAACGCATCCATAAACACAGTGCCAAAGGTAGCACTGCTGCGTTCAAATCCTGCGGGATCAGCCCCCAAAACAACATAAATAATGTTAAAGCGGCGAACACGATTGTCATGTAGACGCTGCGCCTCATTGCTCTGACTCTTGTGATGACCCCTGGCAACAGCAGCAGGTGTAGCGGCTGAAAGATGCACAGCAGCCAGTTGTGCCCCACTGCGGGGTGCTCCGAGAACAGAGCCAAAAATGCCAGTATGCAGCCGGCCACGCCGGCCGTGCCAAGCAGCATCGCGTCCATCCACCACAGGCTGCGCCTCCGTTTAAGCCCGTAGATTGTGGCGGCTGCCACGGCTGCCATTATCAGCAGCATGGTGCGCATTGGCGTGAGTGTGTCTGCGGCGGTGACAGTGTTCAGCGTCGGATCAGAGGTGTTCAGCGTCAGCTCCTCTGTCACCAACGGCACGTCTTGTCCCGTGACGGCATCGTGACGTGTGGCACGTCTGAAGCTTTCTTCAAGACAGAACGGGATGAACATCATCTGTCGGCGCGTGATGGGCTCGTCGGCCTGACTTCCCAGCAGCAGATCCATTCCGAACTGTGACCATTGGTTGTGCTCCGTATAGCGGTGAATCATGCTGCGGAACGACGTTCCCGCAACGGGCATCAGCATGTCGGCATGATAGTCTATGCCGCCTGTCACCACGGCTTCAATCTTGTCGCGTGGGCGTGTGGAGCAGTTGTCATAGAAGAAGTTATAGCGGTATGTGCGGTTCGCGGGGCGGTAGTTCTCGATGAGGAGCGCGTAGAGACGCGCTTTCTCCTGAGCCGTCATGTTGAGCACCTGCTCGCGCACGTCGCGGTTATGCCATGCGTAGTTGTCCACGAAGTCGCCGAACCCCTGCACGCCGAGCTGGTAGTCGGTCTCGCCGAGTGTGAACTTCAGCACGAAGTTGGACGTGTCGAAGCTGAACATTCCGTAGTTGAACACGTAATCAATGCCACGGCTCGCATCCTGACAGCGTATGGCGGTATGGCCAAAGAGGTTGTATATCTCCGTGCCGGAGCCGCATGTCAGCAGGCTGACGCGCATACTGTCGCCCTGTGCAGCCTGTGCTCCGGCCGTGGTGCCGCCACACAGCAGCAGC
>CAVHVD010000023.1:0-8878 GCA_963639425.1 Faecalibacterium prausnitzii | reverse complement strand
CATCAGGCTCGCGCCCCCGCGACGAAACAGGAAGAGACAGGAATGACCACAGGACGCAACATCACCACAATGGCGGCAACGACAACAGCCACCACGACAATGTCCACCACAACCCTTCGGGGTTGAGGTCTGTTTTTTCTTCTTTTCGCACGTCACACCGAAGTGACACATCAATTCCCGCACACACGCACACACACAGGGAGAGAGACCCCGCACGCCGCACGGCGGCACGCACACATATACATATATACACATACATAACCCGTAACAATGAAAGTACTGAAATTCGGCGGAACAAGCGTCGGCTCGGCAAAGAGCCTGCTCAACGTGAAGAAGATTGTGGAATCGGTCGACGGCCCCGTCGTCGTCGTCGTCTCGGCATTGGGCGGTGTCACCGACCAGCTGATACGCATCTCGCGCACGGCGGCGGCGGGCAACAAGGACTATGAGGATGACTTCCTGAAGCTGGTGCTGCGCCATCATGACATCATAAAGGACGTGATTCGCGAGGGGGGCAGCCAGACGGCACTGGAACGGCGCGTGGACCTGCTGCTCAACGAGCTCAAGGACATCTTTCAGGGCATCTACCTGATCAAAGACCTCTCGCAGAAGACCTCCGAGACCATCGTCAGCTACGGAGAACGCCTGTCGTCCATTATCGTGGCGGAGCTGACGGGAGCCGAATGGTTTGACTCGCGCGAGTTCATCAAGACAGAGCGCAAGAACGGCAAGAACCTGCTCGTGAGCGACCTGACAAACGACCTTGTACACAAGACGTTCGGGCACCTGCCGCGGCGTTCGCTGATCCCTGGCTTCATCTCTACCGACGTGAATACGGGTGATGTCACCAACCTGGGTCGCGGCGGCTCGGACTACACAGCGGCGATAGTGGCCGCCGCCCTCGACGCCTCCGAGCTGCAGATATGGACGGACGTGGACGGCTTCATGACCGCCGACCCGCGCGTGATTCCCAACGCCTATACTATCAAGGAGCTGACATACGTGGAGGCGACGGAGCTGTGCAACTTCGGGGCGAAGGTGGTCTATCCGCCGACGATATATCCCGTCTATCACAAGAACATACCCATCCTCATAAAGAACACCTTCAACCCCGCGGGCGGCGGCACGGTGATACGCCAGGCCACGGAGACGTCGCAGGGCAAGGCCATCAAGGGCATCTCGTCGATTGACGACACGTGCCTCATCACCGTGCAGGGCCTCGGCATGGTGGGTGTCATCGGCGTGAACAAGCGCATCTTCCGCACGCTGGCCGACAAGGGCATCAGCGTGTTCATGGTGTCGCAGGCCTCGTCGGAGAACTCAACGTCGATTGGCGTGCGCAACGCCGATGCCGATGCCGCCTGCCGCGCACTCGACGAGGAGTATGCCAAGGAGATCGAGATGGGCGAGATGTTCCCGATGAAGGCGGAACGCGGACTGGCGACCGTCGCCATCGTCGGCGAGAACATGAAGCACACGCCGGGCATCGCGGGCAAGCTGTTCGGCTCGTTGGGACGCAGCGGTATCAGCGTCATTGCCTGTGCACAGGGAGCGTCGGAGACGAACATCTCGTTTGTTGTCGACAAGAAGAACCTGCGCAAGTCGCTGAACGTGATCCACGACTCGTTCTTCCTCTCCGAATATCAGGTGCTGAACCTCTTTGTCTGCGGCATAGGAACCGTGGGCGACAGCCTCATCAAGCAGATACGCAGCCAGCGGCAGAAGCTGATGGACGAGAACGGTCTGCAGCTGAACGTGGTGGGAATCGCCAACAGCCGCAAGTGCCTGCTGACACGCGCCGGTGTCGACCTCGAGAACTACCGCGCGGAGCTGGAGGAGAAAGGCATCGACAGCTCGGCGGCGATACTGCGCGACGGCGTGGTGGACATGAACATCTTTAACTCCGTGTTCGTGGACTGCACCGCCAGTGCCGAGATAGCATCGATCTATGCCGACCTGCTGAGCAACAACGTGTCTGTCGTGGCGGCCAACAAGATTGCCGCCTCGTCCGAGTATGACAACTACCGCAACCTGAAGCAGATAGCCCACCACCGCGGGGTGAAGTTCCTCTTCGAGACCAACGTCGGCGCAGGCCTGCCAATCATAAACACCATCAACGACCTGACACACAGCGGCGACAAAATCCTGAAGATTGAGGCCGTGCTCAGCGGCACGCTGAACTTCATCTTCAACAAGCTGAGTGCCGACGTGCCCATGAGCCGCGCCATACACATGGCACAGGACGAACATTTCTCCGAACCCGACCCGCGCATCGACCTCAGCGGCCGCGACGTGATACGCAAGCTGACGATCCTGGCACGCGAGGCGGGCTACCGCCTCGAGCAGGGCGACGTGGAGAAACATCTGTTCATCCCCGACAGCCTGTTTGAGGGCACGCTCGACGACTTCTGGAAGAAGATTCCCGAGCTTGATGCCGCCTTCGAGGCACGGCGCAAGAAGCTGGAAGCCGAGCAGCGGCGGTGGCGGTTTGTGGCACGGCTCGACAACGGACACGCCAGCGTGGGGCTGGAAGAGGTGGGAGCCGGACATCCGTTCTACGGGCTGGAGAGCAGCAACAACATCATCCTGCTGACCACGGAACGCTATAAGGAGTTCCCGATGATGATACAGGGCTATGGTGCCGGTGCAAGCGTGACGGCCGCCGGTGTCTTCGCCGACATCATGAGCATAGCGAACGTCTGACCACAGAGGACGAGAGACCATACATACAAGCAACAAGACAAAGAGACAGAAAGGACAGCCCGCATGAAACACATCATCATCTTGGGCGACGGCATGGCCGACCATCCCGTCGCCCGACTAGGGGGCAAGACACTGCTGCAATATGCAGACACCGAATACATGGACTTGCTGGCACGGCAGGGACGGTGCGGACGGCTCGTCACCGTCCCCGCGGGGATGCACCCCGGCTCCGAGGTGGCCAACGCCAGCATCCTGGGATATGACATGAGCCGACTGTATGAGGGCCGCGGCTGCCTGGAGGCGGCATCGATAGGCTACGACATGTCTCCCGCGGACATGGCTATGCGGTGCAACATCATCACGCTGCGGGACGGCATCATCGAGAACCATCACGGCGGACACCTGACCACCGAGCAGGGCGACATGTTAGTGAAGTACCTACAGGAACAGCTCGGCAGCGACAGGGTGCAGTTCATCACGGGCATACAGTACCGCCACTTGCTCATCGTGAAAGGCGGAAGCAAATACGTGGAGTGCGCGCCGCCGCACGACCACCCCAACGAACGCTGGCGCGACCTGTTGGTGAAGCCCATGCCCGCCGCCCCCGTCGAAGAGGGACGGATGACGGCGCAGGAGACGGCAGACCTGCTGAACAGCCTGATACTGCGTTCGCAAGAGCTGTTGGCGCGGCATCCGTTCAACGCGGGACGCGCCGAGCCGTCCAACTCCATCTGGCCGTGGAGCCCGGGCTACAGACCACGGATGCGGACACTGCCAGAGATGTACCCCGCCATCAGGCGCGGGAGCGTGATCTCTGCTGTCGACCTCATCAGAGGCATAGGGAAGTATGCGGGGTTGCGGCGAATCGTCGTCGACGGCATGACGGGTCAGGCCGACACGAACTACGAGGGCAAAGCCGCCGCCGCCATCGAAGCCCTCAAGAGCGATGACTTCGTGTTCCTTCATGTAGAAGCCAGCGACGAGGCCGGACATGACGGAGACCTACGGCTGAAGCTGCAGACCATCGAGAGCCTTGACAAGCGCATCGTGAAGCCCATCTACGAGGAGGTCTCGGGATGGGACGAGCCGGTGTGCATCGCCGTGATGCCCGACCACCCGACACCCGTGGAGATGCGCACACACGTGGCGGAGCCTGTCCCGTTCCTCGTGTGGCACAAAGGCATTGCGCCCGACGGGGTGCGGCGGTTTGACGAGGTCAGCTGCGTGGGCGGCTCCTACGGGCTGCTGAGGCTTACGGAGTTTATGGACGATTTTATGAAGATAGAGTGAACGAAAAGCAAGGAGACCGGAAGATATGATGTACTACAGTACGAACCACAAGACACCCGACGCAACGCTCGAAGAGGCAGTCGTCAGGGGGCTTGCCGCCGACCGTGGCCTGTTCATGCCCCGCGAGATCAGGCGACTGCCGAAGCAGTTCTTCGACAACATACAGGACATGACGCTACAACAGATTGCCTTCGGCGTGGCGGAGGCCTTCTTCGGCGAGGATGTCGAGGAAGACACCCTGAGACAGATTGTCTGCGAGACCATGAGCTTCGACATTCCGCTCGTGCGTGTCGGCGATGGCAACATCTGGTCGTTGGAGCTGTTCCACGGCCCTACCCTTGCATTCAAGGATGTGGGTGCACGCTTCATGGCACGCCTGTTGGGGCACTTCATCCGCAAGGAAGGCAAGAAGCAGGTCAACGTGCTCGTGGCTACGAGCGGCGACACGGGCAGTGCCGTCGCCAACGGCTTCCTGGGCGTGGACGGCATCAGGGTCTATGTGCTCTACCCCAAGGGCAAGGTCAGCCTGATTCAGGAGAAGCAGTTCACCACCCTGGGACGTAACATCACGGCCATTGAGGTCGACGGCGTGTTCGACGACTGTCAGGCATTGGTGAAGTCGGCATTCATGGACGGCGAGCTGAACGCCCGCATGCAGCTCACGAGTGCGAACTCAATAAACGTGGCCCGCTTCCTGCCGCAGGCGTTCTACTATTTCCAGGCCTACGCACAGCTGAAGCGGCGTGGCATCACCGAAGACATCGTGGCGTGCGTGCCGAGCGGCAACTTCGGCAACATCACAGCCGGACTGTTCGGCAAACGCATGGGGCTGCCCATCAGCCGCTTCGTCGCCGCCAACAACCGCAACGACATCTTCTACAACTATCTGCAAACAGGCATCTACCGGCCGCAACCGAGCATCGCCACGATAGCCAACGCTATGGATGTCGGTGACCCGAGCAACTTCGCACGCATCCTCGACCTCTACGGCGGCAGCCACGAAGCCATAGCCCGCGACATCAGCGGTGCCACGTATGACGACGCACAGATTGCCGACGAGATACGCAGCACATGGCGGCAACGACACTACCTGCTCGACCCCCACGGAGCGTGCGGACACCGCGCCCTGCGTGAGGGGCTGCGTGCCGGAGAGACCGGCTTCTTCATCGAGACCGCCCACCCTGCCAAGTTCAAGGACACCGTGGAGAAGATCACCGGCGAGGGCGTGGCCATTCCCGAGAAGCTGAACGCCTTCATGCAGGGCGAGAAGAAGAGCGTGGCGTTGCCGTGCGACTTCGGTAGCTTCAAACAGTTCCTGCTGGAACAACAATGATAAAAATGACTACCTTTGTGCCCTGATTCGTAAAGACAAGGAACAAAGAAGGTCAAAAACACATGATTTCGGCAGACAGACTGAAAGTGGAGTTCAACGCCACCCCCCTGTTTGAGGATGTGTCGTTCGTCATAAATCCCAAAGACCGCATCGCGCTGGTCGGCAAGAACGGAGCCGGTAAGTCCACGCTGCTGAAGATACTGGCCGGTGAACAGCAGCCCACGGAGGGCACGGTCAGCATTCCCCGCGACTGCACCGTGGGCTATCTGCCGCAGGTCATGAAGCTCAGCGACGAGCACACCGTGCGTCAGGAGGCGGAGATGGCTTTCGAGCACATCTTCAAGATGCAGGATGAGATTGACAGCCTGAACACACAGTTGGCGGAACGGACAGACTACGAGAGCGAAGAATATCATAAACTTATTGAGCGCGTCACCCACCTGAACGAACGCTTCAGTCTCATGGGCGGCGCAAACTATCAGGCAGAGCTGGAGCGCACGCTCACGGGACTCGGCTTCCGGCGTGAGGACTTCGAACGGCCGACGAGCGAGTTCTCCGGCGGATGGCGCATGCGCATCGAGTTAGCGAAGCTACTGCTGCGACATCCCGACGTGCTGCTGCTCGACGAGCCTACCAATCACCTTGACATAGAGAGCATACAGTGGCTGGAGAACTTCCTCCAGACCCGCGCCAACGCCGTGATGCTCGTCAGTCACGACCGTGCCTTCCTCAACAACGTCACCACCCGTACCATCGAAATCTCATGCCGCCACATCGCCGACTACAAGGTCAGCTACGACCAGTTTGTCGTGCTGCGTCAGGAGCGTCGCGAGCAGCAGCTCCGCGCCTATGAGAACCAGCGCAAGATGATTGAAGACACACGTGCTTTCATCGAGCGTTTCCGCTATCAGGCGACCAAGGCCGTGCAGGTGCAGAGCCGCATCAAGCAGCTTGAGAAAGTCGTACCCATCGAGGTGGACGACGTGGACAACTCCACCCTGCGTCTCAAGTTCTCCTGTTCCGAGCGCAGCGGCAACTGGCCGGTCATCTGTGAGGACGTGGGCAAAGCCTTCGGACAGCATCAGGTGTTCAGCCACGTCGACATGACCATCGGCCGTGGCGAGAAGGTTGCGTTCGTGGGACGCAACGGTGAGGGAAAGTCAACGCTCGTGAAGTGCATCATGGGACAGATAACCGACTATACGGGACACCTCACCATCGGGCACAACGTCAAAATCGGCTACTTCGCACAGAACCAGGCACAGCTGCTCGACGAGGAGCTGACGGTGTTCCAGACCATCGACAACGTGGCCGTGGGCGACATACGCCTGAAGATCCGCGACATACTCGGCGCGTTCATGTTCGGCGGCGATGCCATCGACAAGAAAGTCAAGGTGCTCAGCGGCGGCGAACGCACACGCTTGGCCATGATAAAGCTGCTCCTTGAGCCGGTCAACCTCCTCATTCTCGACGAGCCTACCAATCACCTTGACATGCGGTCGAAAGACGTGCTGAAGGAAGCCATACGCGAGTTCGACGGTACAGCCATCATCGTCAGCCACGACCGCGACTTCCTCGATGGTCTGGTGACGAAGGTCTACGAGTTCGGCGACGGGCGTGTGCGTCAGCATCTCGGTGGCATCTATGACTTCCTGCGCGAGAAGAACGCCGAGCTTGCTGCCGTCGGTGGCGGTGATGTCGGCAATCGTGGATTAGATGCCGTCTTCGCCCAGAAGCAGAAAGGCGAGAGCGCGGCACCACACGGGAAGAGTGCGGCGCAGATGAGCTACGAGGAGCAGAAGGAATACAGCCGTCGGCTGAAGAAGTTAGAGAAGACCGTGTCCGAGTTAGAGACGGCAATCGGCGAGGCGGAGTCGGCCATAGCCATCATCGAAGACCGAATGACGACACCCGAGGGTGCAGCGGACGCGACGCTCTACGAACGCCACAGTCGGCTCAAGGCGGCACTCGACAAGAACATGGAAGAGTGGGAAGCGGCATCCGAGCAGCTCGAGGAGTTGAAGGAGAAGAGAAACGTCTAAGAACAACTCACATAATAATCAAAGCAAAATGAAAAGACTAAGTTATTTGCCAATCGCGGCATTCTGCCTCGTGGCAGCATCGTGCGGCGGAGCACAACAGGCAGGACAGACATCCGGCATCGAGCTGTCGAGCCTTGACACAACCGAGAAGCCCGGGACGGACTTCTATCAGTATGCAACCGGCGGCTGGCAGAAGTCGCATCCACTTCCTGCCGAGTACTCACGCTACGGCTCGTTCGACCAGCTGGCCGAGACCAACCAAAAGCGTCTGAATGAGCTAATCGAGGAGCTGTCGACAGCGGACAATGCCGCAGGCACCAACGCACAGAAGATTGCAGATTTCTACAATACCGCCATGGACAGCGTCAAGCTGAACCAGCAGCGTTTCGCCCCTGTGCAGGAAGACCTTGACGAGGTGGCCGAGCAGATCACCGATGTCAAGTCGGTCTATGCCTACCTGCCCAAACTCGCACGCAAGGGTGTGGGCGCATACTTCGGCGTGTACATAGGTGCGGACGAGAAGGACAGCAAGCAGAACGCCGTGCAGGTGTCGCAGAGCGGCCTCAGCATGGGAAACCGCGACTACTACATCAAGGACGACGAGTCCGAGACACGCATCCGCGAGGCGTTCAAGTCGCATGTGCAGAAGGTCTTCAGCCTGATGGGATGGAACGAGGCCGAGGCCCGCGATGCCATGCAGACCGTGATGGACGTGGAGACACGTCTTGCCAAGGCTTTCCGCTCGAACGTGGAGCTTCGCAATCCTGAGGCGAACTACAACAAGATGACGCTCGCCGAGCTGAAGAAGGAATTTGGCAGCTTCGACTGGGACACCTATTTCGAGTCTATGGGTCTGAAGGATGTCAAGGAGGTGATCGTGGGACAGCCGGCATCCCTCAAGGAGGCCGCCGACATCATCGCCACACTGCCGATGGAGAAGCAGCGTACATACCTGCAATGGAAGGTCATCGATGCAGCAGCCTCCTACCTGAGCGACGACTTCGTTGCTGCCGACTTTGACTTCTACAGCCGCACCATGAGCGGAGCACAGCAGCAGCAGCCCCGCTGGAAGCGCGTTGTACGCAACATCGACGGCACGTTAGGAATGGCCGTCGGCCAGCTGTACGTGGAGAAGTACTTCCCCGCAGCAGCAAAGGAGCGCATGACACAGCTCGTGAAGAACCTCCAGGAGAGCCTCGGGGAGCGCATCGACGGACTGACGTGGATGAGCGACACCACCAAGCAGCGTGCGCACGAGAAGCTCGCGGCCTTCACCGTGAAGATTGGCTACCCCGACAAATGGAAAGACTACTCCGCCATGACCATCGGCACCGAGTCCTACTGGGCAAACATGAAGAGTGCTGCGGCGTGGGACTACGACGACATGCTCTCACGCTATGGCAAGCCCGTCGACACCACCGAGTGGTTCATGACCCCACAGACGGTCAACGCTTACTATAACCCCACGACAAACGAGATTTGCTTCCCTGCCGGCATCCTCCAGTATCCG
>CAVHVD010000022.1:0-5250 GCA_963639425.1 Faecalibacterium prausnitzii | reverse complement strand
ACTCGTGACCTCCTGCGTGACAGGCAGGCATTCTAACCAACTGAACTAACGCACCCTGCAATGTAGGGAAGAAAGGGGCGGTGCGTACGAGACTCGAACTCGTGACCTCCTGCGTGACAGGCAGGCATTCTAACCAACTGAACTAACGCACCCTGCAATGTAGGGAAGAAAGGGGCGGTGCGTACGAGACTCGAACTCGTGACCTCCTGCGTGACAGGCAGGCATTCTAACCAACTGAACTAACGCACCAAGATGCTACCACCGAGGGTTGCGGGTGCAAAGGTAGCGATAGTTTCAACACCTGCAAGCATCCGTGTCCGTTTTTTTTTCGACAGACGCCACATCCGCCTGCATGATGACGGCGGTTCAACACATCCTGTCGCGGTAGTCCTCGTAGGTGAAGCGGCGGAACACCACGGCACGTCCGTCTGCCGTCTGCATGCCTATCGACGGATGACTGATGCCGTTGAACATGGTCGTCTTGACTGTGGTGTAGTGTATCATGTCCTCAAATACCAGCACGTCGCCGACGTGCAGTTCATGGTCGAAGCTCCAGCTCGCCATCCAGTCGCCGCTGAGACACGAGTTGCCGCCAAGACGATAGACATACGGGCCGTCGCTACCGAAGCGTGCCCCGCTCACGACGGGCTGGTATGGCATCTCCAGACAGTCGGGCATGTGACACGTAAAGCTGACGTTGAGAATGGCTGTGCGTATGCCGTGGTTGCACACGATGTCCGTTATCCGCGCCGTGAGTACGCCTGTCTGCCAGAGGAAAGCCGAGCCCGGCTCAAGGATGATGCGCAGATGCGGATAGCGTGTGCGCACGTCCCTGAGCAGCGAGATGAGCAGCGGCACGTCATAGCCCTGCCGTGTCATCAGGTGCCCGCCGCCGAGGTTCAGCCACCGTGCCTGCCGCAGCCACTTGTCAAAGCGTGGCAACAGATGCTCCAGCGTGTGCTGCAACGCCTGTGCCGATGACTCGCAGTGGTTGTGGCAGTGCAAGCCCTCTATGCCTGTCGGCAACAGGTCGGGCATCTGGTCGACGGTGAGTCCGAAGCGCGACCCCGGGGCACAGGGGTTATACAGTTCTGTTTCTATCTCCGAATATTCGGGGTTGATGCGCAGTCCGCACGACACCTGTCCGTCCCCGCCGCCGTGCTCCACCACCAAGGGGTAGAACCGTTCGAACTGCGTGAGCGAGTTGAACGTGATGTGGCTGCTGCAACGCACGATGTCGGGAAACTCCTCCTCGGTATATGCCGGAGAGTAGGTATGCGCCTTGCTGCCAAACTCCTCGAAGGCAAGGCGTGCCTCATACAGTGAGCTGGCCGTGCTGTGACCAATGTATTCGCGAAATATGCCGAACGACTTCCACAAGGCGAACGCCTTGAAGGCCAGTATTATCTCCACCCCTGCCTCACGTGCCACACGGCTGATAAGCTCGAGGTTGCGACGCAACAATGTCTCGTCCATTATGTAGCAGGGGTTGGGAAAGCGGCTGTGGTCTATCATTTCTCTGTCTCCTTATGTCTATGTGCAGGCTCTCACGACACCACCTTGAAGCGTGCGAAGCGCAGCAGCAGCTTCTTGACACCTGCGTTCTTGAACTCTATCGTGGCACGTGCGTCGTCGCCCGCACCCTCGACGTTGAGCACCGTGCCTGTGCCGAAGCGTTCGTGCTCTATGGTCTGTCCTGCCGACAGCAGTGCGGCAGTGCCAACATCCGCACGTGGCGGGCTGACGAGCGTGCTGCCTATGCGCTTCAGCACCGGCGGACGTGCGGGTGGTGGTGGCGACGGGCGTGCCGCCGCCACGGTGCGGATTGTGGCATTGCCGGCACCCTCTACGCTCAAGTACGTGCGGTCGATGTCATTGAGGAAGCGGCTTGGCGAGGAGAACTCCATCCTGCCATAGCGGAAGCGCATCTTGGCGAATGACAGGAAGCAATGTTGCTCGGCACGTGTCAGAGCAACGTAGAACAGGCGGCGTTCCTCCTCCAGCTCGCGCAGTGCCGCCGTGCCGTTGCCATCGTTGCGGAGGTTCGGGAAAAGCCCCTCCTCCATGCCGACGACAAACACGGTATTGAACTCCAGCCCCTTAGCGGAGTGTATTGTCATGATTGTGACACGCGGCGTGTCGTCGCCGTCACGGTCGTTGTCCTGGTCTGTCAGCAGGGACACGTCGGAGAGGTAGTCACTCAGCAAGACCGCCGTATCGCCCTGTTCGAGGCGGTCCTGCGTGAACCCCTCAAGTGCGTTCATTAATTCGTCCACGTTCTCCTTGCGGCTCAGCCCCTCGGGGCTGTTGTCCTGCATGATTTCCTTTGCCATGCCCGACTGCCGCACGATGTCCGCCCCTATCTCGCAGGCCGTGCGTGCCGTGACCTGGCTGTTGAACGTCTGTATCAGGTCGCGATATGCCGACAGCTTCGTCAGCGTGCCTTTGCTGACATCCAGTCCCGTGGCGACGGGGTCGCAGATGACGTTCCACAGGCTGGTGTGTGCCTGCGATGCTGCCGCCATGACCTTACCGATGGTGGTGTCGCCGATGCCACGTGCGGGGTTGTTGATGGTGCGCTTCAGTGCCTCCTCGTCGTTCGGGTTGACCGCCATACGGAAGTAGGCGATGATGTCCTTGATCTCCTTGCGCTGATAGAACGACAGTCCGCCATACACGCGGTATGGGATGCCGCGCTTGCGCATCGTCTCCTCGAAGATGCGGCTCTGTGCGTTCGTGCGGTACAGCACGGCGAAGGCGGAGTAAGGCATGCCGTTCCCCGCGTGCATCGACGCTATGCGTCCTGCAACAATCTCACCTTCCTCGATGTCGCTGACCGCACGCATCACAGTTATGGCTTCGCCCTGTTCGCGCCGCGAATAGACGTCCTTCCTTATCTGCATTTTGTTCTTGCCGATGAGACTGTTGGCTGCACCGACGATGGTCTGTGTGGAGCGGTAGTTCTGCTCCAGCTTGAACACCTTTGTGCCACGGAATGTACGGGTGAAGTGCAGGATGTTGTCTATGTCCGCACCGCGAAACGAGTAGATGCTCTGTGCGTCGTCGCCGACCACGCAGACGTGGTTGTGCTGTCCTGCCAGCTGCGTCACGATGCAGTGCTGGGCGTAGTTGGTGTCCTGATACTCGTCCACCAGTATGTAGCGGAACTGCTGCTGATACTTCGCCAGGATGTCGTCCTTGTGGTTGTTGAAGAGCAGGTAGGTGTAGAGCAGCAGGTCGTCGAAGTCCATGGCGTCGGCCTGATGGCACCGCTCGAAGTACTCGCGGTAGATCTCCGCCAGCAGCGGCATGCGGTTGCGCTCGTCGGCCATCCTGATGGCGGCACTCGAGGCATAGTCGCGCGGAAGCATCAGCCTGTTCTTGGCGTTCGAGATTTGGTTCTGCACGGTTGCGGGGCGGTAGAGCTTATCGTCAAGGTTCATGCTCTTGATGATGCTCTTCAGCAGGCTGCGGCTGTCCGCCGCGTCGTATATGGTGAACTGCTGCGAGAAGCCTATGCTGCGGCTCTCGGCGTGGAGGATGCGCAGGAACATGGAGTGGAACGTACCCATCCACAGGTAGCGTGCGCGTTGCCCGCCCACCTGACCGCTGATCCGCTCCTTCATCTCGCGTGCGGCCTTGTTTGTGAAGGTCAACGCCAGGATGTTCCACGGCTCATAGCCATGCTCCAGCAGCCATGCGATCTTGTAGGTCAGCACCCGCGTCTTGCCCGAGCCCGCACCGGCAATGACCAGCGAGGGGCCGTCGCAGTAGAGCACGGCCTCGCGCTGATTCTCATTGAGTTCGTTTATGTAGTCAGACATTGGAAGTGTGTCGTTTGCCGTGCCGTCTCACTTCTGTCCGTCGTCGACGAACGCCCGCAGACCCTCTGCCGCCTCTGCGGCGGTGATGCGTCGGCACCCGTTGTCGAGATCCACCAGCACGTAGCGGTCGTTGCCCATGCCCAGCTCCTTCATGTAGGACAGCTGTCGCAGGCCGTGGCGTGTCTCTATGCGCTCCACGAGGTCGTGGTGCTCCTCGGCGGTCATGGCATATACGATGTCGACGCAGGCCTGGTCGATGGCAAGGATGTCCGTGGACGACAGTATGCCCACGTTCGGCGTCACGACAGGCTCTGCCGCCAGACCCTCGCAGTCGCAGGACACCGACATATTGCGCATCACGTTGACGTAGGTGATGTTGCGGCCGAAGTGATCCACCGTTGCTTTCGACGATTCCGTCATGCGCTCCATGAACTCCTCCTCGCCGATGCTCCACTGGTCTGCCCCCGGGCGCGTGTGGATCATTGCCTTCCCCGTGCGGCCGTCGGCACAGCCGATGCCTATGTTCTTGTTCGAGCCGCCGAAGCCGCCCTGCGTGTGCCCCTTGAAGTGCGTCAGCACGACGAGTGAGTCATAGTCCGTCAGGTGACTGCCCACGGACATCTCCCCGAACCACTTGCCGCCCTTGATCGGCAGCAGCGTCGTGCCCTCCTCGTCAATGATGTCGACGGGGCAGAACGTCCATCCGTTCACCTCCAGCGTCCGGCGGTGCAGCTCCGTGGTGTAGCGGTCGCCCTCATAGTAGGTGTTTGTCTCGACGATGGTCGCCCCTGCGAGGGCTTTCTCCATCAGAGCCTTCACCCACGAGCGCGGGATGATGTTGGGGCCGTGCTGCTCGCCGGTGTGCAGCTTCACGCCCACCCTGCCGCGTATGTTCCCGCTCACCTGAGCGTAGGCTTCCATGAGTCCGGCGGCACTGAGCTTGCGCGTGAAGTAGACGATCGACTCGTTGCCCGTGCGGTCTTCGTAGGGCACGTATTTGTTACCGTCAGTGCCCGGTCTTGGTGTGTCAGTAGTCTGTGTCATAGGTTCTCCGTTGTCTGTGCGGCACAGCCCCGTAGCGGGGAGCGGTGCCTACGTGATTGTCTCCGCAAAAATACGGATTTTTGCGATACCGACAGACGGCCGCCGCACATTCCGCAGAACGTCGTGCCGCGGGACTACCACAGAGGCATCTGTCGGCACATGGAAATACGTGCTTTTGTGGACGTACAACCACAAGTCTGTGGACGTACAGCCACAACTCCGTGGACGTACAACCATAGCTCCGTGGACGTACAGCCACAACTCTGTGGCTGTACGTCCACAAAACGGCGGATGCACGCCGCCGGTGGTGAGGCATAAAAGTTTGTGAAATTCGCCACGCCGTGTCGGCATTTCGACATAAAGTGGCTACATTTGTCAGAAG
>CAVHVD010000021.1:0-7934 GCA_963639425.1 Faecalibacterium prausnitzii | reverse complement strand
CCTGAATATAGAATCCCTGCATGATACAAAAATAATGGTCAAAATAGTTGGATGGTAACATAGAAAGCATAGCCGCGTGGACGTACAACCACAAGTCTGTGGCTGTACGTCCATGGAAACGCTGATTTACAAGCACTTAGCACACCAACAGCGGCCGCAGACGGACGGTTTCCCAACTTTGTGCCGTTTTGTTTTGCAATTTCGTCTTTTCGGTCTACATTTGTGGTCACGATTTAAATTAACTTTAAAAACAGAACTTATCATGGACAAAGTAGAAAAACCCTATGTAGTAGGCATTGACATAGGCGGTACAAACACAGCATTCGGCATTGTAGACGCCCGCGGCAACGTTGTGGCATCAAACTCAATACCAACCGGCAACCACGACAAGCCCGAAGACTATGTTGCGGCTGTCTGCAAGGGACTCGAGGAACTGCTCGAAGCCAACGGCGGCAAACAGAAGGTGAAGGGCATCGGCGTAGGTGCACCGAACGCCAACTACTACACTGGCAACATCGAGAATGCGGCAAACCTGCCGTGGAAAGGCATAGTCCCGCTGGCACGCCTCTTTGAGGAGCGCATAGGCATACCGACAGCTATCACCAACGACGCCAACGCGGCAGCTATGGGTGAGATGCAGTACGGAGCCGCACGAGGCATGAAGAACTTCATCATGATTACCCTTGGCACGGGCGTGGGCAGTGGAATCGTCATCAACGGACAGCTAGTCTACGGCTGCGACGGCTTTGCAGGAGAACTTGGACACGTCACGATGCGCCGTGAGAACGGCCGCCTCTGCGGATGCGGACGCTACGGATGTCTTGAGGCTTACTGTTCTGCCAACGGCGTGGCACGCACGGCACGCGAGAAGCTGACCTCAAGCACGGAGCCGAGCTTGCTACGCAACATACCGGCAGAGAACATCACGTCCAAGGACGTATATGACGCAGCTGTCAAGGGCGACAAGCTGGCGATAGACATCTTCAACTTCACCGGCGAGATGCTCGGCGAGGCTTTTGCAGACTTCATCGCGTTCAGCAGCCCCGAGGCCATCGTCCTGTTCGGCGGCCTGGCAAAGTCGGGCAAGTTCATCTTCGAACCTATAAAGAAGTCGCTCGACGCACACGTCATGCCCATCTTCAAGGACAAGGCCAAGCTCCTGCCATCGGAGTTGCCATCGGCAGATGCCGCCATCCTCGGCGCGAGCGCACTGGCATGGGAGCTGCGCGACCTTGACGCTCCGCAGATCTGACAGTACACACACACGACTCAATAGGAAAGAGGCTGTGCATCCCGCCGTGGATGCACAGCCTCCTTCGTTGAAGACACAGCCACCCGAGAAACAAAAATCCCCCACCCCGCCACGGCGGAGTGAGGAATCATGGATGTTTGCTTGTGGAGCTGGAGGGGTTTGAACCCTCGTCCAAACAGGGAAACCATAAGCTTTCTACATGCTTATCTTTGACTTCGGTTTTCGTGCAGCGGCAGAACCAAAGCCATCAACCGCTGCCTTATCCTCTAAAAGATTTCCATCAACGGTGCGAGGCCACCGCAGACTATCTCCGAGTTGACTGCACCACCTGATGGGACGGCTTCGGAGCCAGAGCTTCCCGGTGATGTCTTGTCCCACCACCTTGTGGAGGGATTAAGCCTGACTTACTGTACTTCGGTCACGCAGCAAGAGCGTAGTTATTCTCGCCAGATAAATGTTGAGAGCTGATATTTGAGTGCCAGCATCACGATGCACTGCATGCTTACTTACCTTTTCTGCCTGCTGTCAAAGCCAGTCAGCCCCAGGTGTTCAAATGTACATACCGCTGTATTTACACGATGCAAAGTTACGCGCTTTTTCGTATTTCATCTATATTTGCGCAGACAAAAACACATACAGACATGAAAGACATGACGAAACGTGTGCTGACACTGGCACTGCTCCTGCTCGCGTTTGCGGCAGTGACGAGAGCACAGGATGTCGGCGACAACATAACAACGGTGGCTCCAGAGGCGTTCCTGGCAGGGATGCAGCATGACGACAACGCCGTGGCACTTGACGTGCGGCGGCCGTCGGAGTTCGCAGAGGGACACATAGCAGCCGCCATACAGCTCAACTGGCTCGACAAAGCCACGTGGCAGAGCGGCATGAAGTGCCTCAGCAAGGAACCCACGTACTACATCTACTGCCGTAGCGGCAGACGCTCGCACGAGGCGGCGGCAGACATGACGGGACGCGGCTTCAAGGTGGTGGAGCTGGAAGGCGGAATACTGAACTGGCAGGCGCACGGTATGCCCGTCGACAAAGAAGAATGACGGGAGACCTGATAGCCATCATCGGCCCCACGGCATCGGGCAAGACAGAACTTGCAGCCGGACTTGTCCACAGGCTCGGCACCGAGGTCATCAGCGGCGACAGTCGGCAGGTCTACCGACGCATGGACATCGGCACCGGCAAGGACCTGAAGGACTACACCGTGGACGGACACAGCGTGCCATACCACCTCATAGACATTGCGGAACCGGGCACGCGATACAACGTCTGCCAATACCAGCAGGACTTCTTGAACGTCTACAACGATATGCGGCGGCGCGGGCTTGTGCCTGTGCTGTGCGGCGGGTCAGGGCTTTACGTGGAGTCGGTGCTGCGCGGCTACAGGCTGCTGAACGTGCCGGAGAACAAGGAGCTGCGTGCCGCGCTTGAGGGCAAGTCCCTGCGGGAGCTGACGGAGATACTGAAGCAGTACAAGATCCTCCACAACACAACCGACACGGACACCGCCAAGCGTGCCATCCGCGCCATAGAGATTGAGGAGTACTACCGCAATGCACCTGTGGAGGAGATGTCGTTTCCGAAGCTCGACGCGCTGGTCGTGGGCGTGGACATAAGCCGCGAACTGCGACGCGAGAAGATAAGCCGACGGCTCAGGCAACGCCTGGACGAGGGCATGGCCGAGGAGGTTCGGGGGCTGCTGGACGAGGGCATAAGCCCCGAAGACTTGATATACTACGGCCTGGAATATAAGTACGTGACGCTCTACGTCACCGGCCACCTGACCCGCGAGGAGATGTTCTCACAACTTGAGACGGCAATACATCAGTTCGCGAAGCGGCAGATGACGTGGTTTAGGGGCATGGAACGCCGTGGTGTGGACATACACTGGGTCAGCGCGACACTGCCCACGGAGCAGAAGATAGAACAGATAATGGATTTGATGAACGGACAATCATAAGAGAAACATGCTGGAACTGAAAGACAACAAGACAGGCAACTTCTTCCTGATGGCGGGGCCATGTGTCATCGAAGGCGAGGACATGGCCATGAGGATAGCCGAGAAGTGTCGTGACATAACAGACCGCCTCAACATCCCCTACCTCTTCAAGGGGTCGTACCGCAAGGCAAACCGCTCGCGCATAGACAGCTTCACGGGCATCGGCGACGAGAAGGCTCTGAAGATTCTCGACAAGGTGCGGCGAACGTTCGGCATCCCCGTGGTGACAGACATACACGAGAGTCATGAGGCAGACATGGCGGCAGAGTACGTGGACGTGCTCCAAATCCCCGCTTTCCTGTGTCGGCAGACCGACTTGCTGGTAGCGGCGGCACGCACGGGCAAGACTGTCAACATCAAGAAGGGACAGTTCCTGTCGCCCGAATCCATGAAGTATGCCGCACAGAAGGTTGTCGACACGGGCAACGACGACGTGATGCTGACCGACAGAGGCACGATGTTCGGCTATCAGGACTTGATAGTTGACTTCCGCAGCATACCGAAGATGCAGTCACTGGGCTTCCCTGTGGTGCTCGACTGCACACATTCCCTGCAACAGCCGAACCAGACGGACGGAGTGTCGGGCGGCGTGCCCCAGCTCACAGAGACCATTGCCAAGGCCGGTGTTGCCGTGGGTGCCGACGGGCTGTTCATGGAGACACACGAAGACCCGTCCGCCGCCAAGAGCGACGGAGCCAACATGTTGCGGCTGGACCTGCTTGAGGGTCTGCTTGAGAAACTGGTAAGGATACGTCAAGCCATTTTATAACAAGACAATGAACACTGCATCTATCATCAAGAGGACATCTCTGTTGCTCATGACCCTGTGTTGCGTCGTGAGCGTAGCAGCACAGCAGCTGCCGGACATACCGACAGACACAACGGTGCGCATCGGCCACCTCGACAACGGCCTAACATACTACATCCGCCACAACGAGAAGCCGGAACACCGCGTGGACTTCTACATAGCACAGAAAGTTGGCTCCATCCTCGAAGAGCCGAGACAGAGGGGACTGGCACACTTCCTCGAGCACATGGCGTTCAACGGCACCAAGAATTTCCCCGGTGATGAGCGGGGGAAGGGCATCGTGGACTGGTGTGAGAGCAAGGCCATCAAGTACGGCACCAACCTGAATGCCTACACCAGCGTAGACGAGACCGTGTACAACATAAGCAACGTGCCGAGCGGCGACGAGAGCGTTCTTGACTCCTGTCTGCTGATACTGCACGACTGGAGCAACTTCATCCTGCTTAAGGACAGTGAGATTGACAAGGAGCGCGGCGTGATACACGAGGAGTGGCGGTCGCGCAACAGCGGCCTGATGCGCATATATACGGACGCGCAGAGCACGATGTATCCCGACTCCAAGTACGCCGATTGCATGCCCATAGGCAGTATCGATGTCATCGACAGCTTCCCGTATCAGGACCTGCGCGACTACTATGACACGTGGTATCGTCCCGACCTGCAAGGCATCATCATCGTCGGCGACGTGGACGTAGACCGTGTGGAAGCCAAGATAAAGACCGTGTTCAGCGACATCCCGAAAGCTACGGGGAAGCCCGCCCGCACGTACTATCCCGTGGCCGACAACGACGAACCCATAGTATATATAGGTAGTGACAAGGAGCTGTCGACACCCAACATCCAGCTTTACTTCAAGCACGAGGCGACGCCCGACTCCGTGAAAGGCAACATGAGCTACCTCGTGCAGCAGTACGTGCTCGACATGGCTACGTCCATGCTCTGTGCGCGCTTCGACGAGCTGGTGCAGAGCCCGCAGCCGCCGTTCACCGATGCCGGTGCTGGCTATGGCGACTACTTCCTGTCAAAGACGAAGCAGGCATTCAACGTCACCGTCGTCTGCAAGGGAGACGGTGTACGGGCGGCACTCGGCAGCGCACTCACGGAAATAGAGCGGATGAAGCGTTATGGCTTCAGCGAATCAGAGTATGTGCGTGCCCGCGCCAACTATCTGCAAGCTCTGGAATCGGCTTATAGGGAGCGTGCCAACAGGCGCAATGCGAACTACATCAACGACTGCACGCAGCACTTCCTCAACGCTGAACCACTCGTCAGCACCGAGGACGAGTACCGCATCATGACCGCCATTGCCGCACAGATACCGGTCGACGCCATCAACAGCCTGGCGCAAGGACAGCTGCTGACCGACAATAACCGCGTGGTCTTCATTGCCGTGCCCGAGGCTGACCGCAAGGACTGTCCGTCGCGGGAAGACGTGCTGGCCATGCTCGGCGGCATGGACAACCTCGACGTGCAGCCATACGTTGACAAGGTGAGCGACGAGCCACTTATGGGTGCGGCACCGCAGGGTGGCAGCATCGTTTCCGAGGGTCGTGACATCTACGGCAGCACACGGCTGACACTCGGCAACGGCGTGACCGTCTACGTCAAGCCGACTGACTTCCAGGACGACGAGATAATGATGCGTGCCGTAAGCCCCGGCGGCACGTTCATGTATCCCGACAGCCTGGTCCTCAATGCCACGTATCTCAGCCAGCTCGGAGCCATTGGCGGGCTTGGCAACTTCAGCATGACAGACCTGACAAAGGTGTTGGCAGGCAAGAACGCATCGGTCAGTGCGTCGGTGGGTTCTCTGCGCGAGACCGTCAACGGCAGCTGCTCGCCGAAAGACCTGGAGACGCTGATGCAGCTGACATACCTGACATTCACCGCACCACGCCGTGACGACGACGCGTTCCTGTCGTTCAAGAACCGCACGCGCACCGAGCTGATCAACAGCGAGGCCAACCCGATGAGTTCGCTGTCGGACACGCTGCAGGCGGTGATGTACGGCAACAATCCGCGCCTGCTGTTCATGCACGCTGACATGGTGGACAGCATCAGCTACGACCGCGCCCTCAGCATGTATGCCGACCGCTACGGCGATGCCACGGACTTCACGTTCTACTTTGTGGGCAACATCGACCTGGACGCGGCACGCCCGCTCATAGCGTCATATCTCGGCGGACTGCCCGCACACGGACGCCATGACGTGACTCCCGAGCGCGGCATGGACATCGTTCCGGGCACGCGCACCAAGGAGTATGCCAAGCATCTGGAGACGCCAATGGCCACGACAGTCATGGTTCACAGCGGCGACATGGACTACTGTATGCGGAACAGCCTGCTGATGAACGTCCTGACGCAGACTCTCGACATGGACTTCAACGACGAGATACGGGAGAAGGAGAGCGGCACCTACGGCGTCAGCAGCTATGGCTCGCTGAACAAATATCCCAGACAACGAGCCACGCTCCAGATTGTCTACCAGACCGACCCCGGGAAGAAAGACCGCCTGAACTCCTTGATAGACGGCATCGTGGACGGCATGGCGAAGGACGGCCCCACGGACGAGCAGATGCAGAAGATAAAGAGCTACATGCTGAAGCGGCACGCCGACAACCTGAAGGAGAACAGCTACTGGCTGCAAGCCATCGACGAGCGGCTGTACACCGGCGTGGACTTCTGCGACGGCTATGAGGAGATGGTCGGCAGCTTCACGCCGCAGGATGTCAGGGACTTCGCGGCCGCCCTCCTCGGCCAGGGCAACAAAGTGACCGTGGTGCTGACCGACGGCGACTGACCAACCTCAAGACAGCAACAGACAGACCCCAAGGCGGCGGCACCGCCCATCCCCGAACCATAGCCCCGACTGCGCGACACATTTCTGTCCGCGGCCGGGGCTTGCTGTGTCCGCCCGCCATGACCACCGACAACCATACTACGCGCTATCAAAATCAAAAGCACGTGCTATGAAAGCGAAAAGCACGTGCTACGAGAACGAAAAGCACGTGCTACGAGAACGAAAAGCACGTGCTTTATGGATTTAGCCCCTGTTCGCAGAAAAACTGCCGTGCCGGATGCAAGATTTCGCGGAACGCGGGATTTATAGAGGTAGAACAACAACCTAAATTCACAAAACAATGAACAGATTAAAACTTATGACCTGCGTCCTGGGACTGTCAGCCCTGACAGGCACACTGCAATCGTGCACGGAGGACGACGATGACAACATCACCCTGCTGCGACCGACCGCGCTGGTGACGGTGCGCCCCGCCGCCGACGGCACGTTCACCATGCAGCTGGACAACACGACGACCCTGTCGCCATCGAACATGAAGTCCTCGCCGTTCGGCGACAAAGAGGTGCGGGCACTGGTCAACTACACGGAGACGGAGACCGGAAACAGCGGAGGCACACGCAGCGTACACATCAACTGGATGGACAGCATCCGCACGAAAACACCCGTCCCCGACCTTGGTGCGGAGAACGATGCCAAGTACGGCAACGACGCGATCGAGATAGTGAAGGACTGGGTGACGATAGCAGAGGACGGCTATCTGACGCTGCGCCTCCGCACGCAGTGGGGGATGAGCGGCAACAAACACTATGTCAACCTCCTGACGGGAGCAAATCCCGACGACCCCTATGAGTTGGAACTGCGCCACGACGCGAAGGGCGACACGGGCGGCATCGTGGGTGACGCACTGATAGCCTTCAACCTCAACGACCTGCCGAGAAAGGACGGGCAGGACGTGAAGCTGAAGCTCAGCTGGAAGTCATTCAGCGGGAAGAAGTCCGCCGAGTTCGACCTCCGGCTACACGCCCCCAAGCTGACGGACTATGCCGCAAGCATGGAACACACC
>CAVHVD010000020.1:0-17106 GCA_963639425.1 Faecalibacterium prausnitzii | reverse complement strand
CCTGAATATAGAATCCCTGCATGATACAAAAATAATGGTCAAAATAGTTGGATGGTAACATAGAAAGCACAGTTCTGTGGACGTACAGCCACAACTCTGTGGACGTACAACCATAGCTCCGTGGACGTACAGCCACAACTCCGTGGTTGAACGTCCACAGAAACGCAGATTTTCAGCCCCTGGACGTACATCCATGAGGTTACATTTTTTCACGGTAATATCGTTGGTGTGTATCAAATTATTCTTATTTTTGTGGGTCTAAAGACATATAGGGCTCGAAAGACCATCGTAAATAACGTGGAGTAACATGGAATTTAGTTTGGAAACCGGCCTCCTGATAGGGGCAATCTTGATTTACGTGAGTATCGTTATAAGTAAGACGGGCTTCCGCTTCGGAATACCGACGTTGTTGATGTTCCTGATTGTGGGTATGCTCTTCGGAACCGACGGCCTCGGATTGCAGTTCGACAGCCCGAAGGTGGCGCAGTTCATCGGCATGGTGGCACTGAGCATCATCCTCTTCACGGGCGGCTTCGAGACGAAGCTCGGCGACATCAAGCCCGTCGTGGCACAGGGCATAGTGCTGTCCACCGCCGGTGTGCTGCTGACGACCGTGATAACGGGCTTCTTCATTTACTTCATCTCGGAAAAGGACTTCACCAACCTGTCCATGCCAATCATGGTGTCCATGCTGCTTGCAGCAACGATGTCGTCCACGGACTCGGCCTCCGTGTTCAGCATCCTGCGTTCGCAGCACATCAACCTGAAGGAGAACCTGCGACCCATGATTGAGCTGGAGAGCGGAAGCAACGACCCGATGGCATACATGCTGACCATCATCCTGATACAGATCATCGGCAGCGGGGCGGACCTCGATGCCGTGGAGGTGATCAAGAACCTGTTGGTGCAGTTCCTTGTGGGTGCGTTCCTCGGCTTCGTCATCGGCAAGCTGGCAGTCAAGCAAATCAACAAGATAAACCTGCCCAACAGCTCGCTGTACCCAATACTGCTCCTGAGCGTGGTGTTCATCACGTTCACCATCACCGACATGCTCAATGGCAACGGCTACCTCGCGGTCTACATCGCAGGCATGGTGACGGGCAACGAGAAGCTGACATACCGCCGCGAGATAACCACCTTCATGGACGGCATGACATGGCTGTTCCAGATAGTGATGTTCCTCGTGCTCGGACTGCTGGTCAACCCGCACGAGATGTTCGGCGTGGGACTCGTGTCGCTGCTCATCGCGCTGTTCATGATCTTCGTGTCGCGACCCATAAGTGTGTTTGCCTGCCTGCTGCCGTTCCGCAACATGACCACCAAGGCGCGGCTGTTCGTGTCATGGGTGGGACTGCGCGGCGCAACGCCGATACTGTTTGCCACCTACCCCGTGGTGGCGGGCGTGGAAGGCTCCAACCAGCTGTTTGACATAGTGTTCTTCATCACGCTGATCTCGTTGTTGGTGCAAGGCATGAGCATATCGAAGGTGGCCAAGCTGCTGAAGCTGGACCTGCCGGAGGAGAAGACCGGCAATGCGTTCGGCGTGGAGCTGCCCGACGAACTTGACTCCAAGCTCAACGACATCACGCTGACGGAGGAGATGCTCACCAAGGGCAACCGTCTGGTCGACATGAACCTGCCCAAGGGCACGTTGGTGATGATCATCAAGCGCGGTGAGGAGTTCATCGTGCCGAACGGCACCATGGAACTGAAAGTCGGAGACCAGCTGCTACTCATATCGGGAAACACGACGACACCGGCGGCACAGCCCGTCAAGGCCGGTTAGCACGGACAGAGACAGGCGTGAGGCGTAGCGTGTGTGCGCGGGTCGCCATGAAGAAATATCTTCACGGGGTGTCGCAGATGACGGAACGTTTCACTACCTTTGGCAAGATTTTGATGGCAACTAACAACAACTAAAAAATATCACAGTAATGAAAAAGTTAAACGTAAAGCTCGTAGCAGTTGCGCTGGCATGCGCATCATTCATGTTCTCATCGTGCGTCGGCTCTTTCGCCCTTCACAATCGTCTTGTCAACTGGAACCAGACCATCGGCGACAGATGGGTGAACGAACTGGTCTACCTGGCTTGCAACATTATCCCGGTGTACGGAGTGTGCTACCTGGCAGATATGCTCGTTATTAACTCGATTGAATTCTGGAGTGGCAGCAATCCGCTGGCCGACAACATCGGCACCGTGAAGACCATCAAGGGCGAGAACGGCACTTATGCAGTGACCACGCTCGAGAACGGCTACACCATCACCAAGGAAGGTGAAGATGCTTCCATGGAGCTGATCTACGACAAGGACACCAACACCTGGAGCGCAGTGGCTGACGGCGTGAGCTCCGAGATCCTGAAGTTCAACGAGGACGGCACGGTGACCATGACGGCACAGGGCAAGCAGGCAATGACCGTGACTCCCGACGCAGACGGAGTTTCTACCTATGAGGCTGCTGTCGGCGGAAGCACATACTTCGCTGCAAGATAAGCCGTACACCTTATTATATATAGTACATGAGAGGTAAGATACTGCTACTTGCATGCGCCGTGGCATCACTGATGACCACCGCGTGCAGCAACGACAATAGGGAAGAACTCTTCAATGGCAAGGATTTGAGTGGGTGGGTGCTGTATGCCAGCCCCGACAGCGACATTCCTGCCGACGAGGTGTTCACCGTCAAGGATGGTGTGATAAGCGTCCTCGGGAACCCATTCGGATATATGCGCACCGCAAAGAAATATGCCGACTTCACGGCACACTGCGAGTACCGATGGACCGACGGCAAAGGCTCGAACAGTGGTTTCTTCCTGCGCTTGCAGGAGGGAGACAAGCTGTGGCCGGGGATGGTAGAGTGTCAGCTTCAGGCAGGACATGCCGGTGACTTGCTGGGCAGCGGACTGCTGATTGCTGAGAATCCGGACAGACCGGGCTTCAAGAAGCAGTCGCGCAGTGAGGATGCAGGCAATGTCGAGAACGCCATTGACGAATGGAACACCGTAGACGTGCGTTGCGTAGGCTCGCACATCACCATTACGGTCAACGGCACGGTGGTCAACGAAGCCGATACAGACCTGGCAGAGGGCTTCATAGCCCTGCAAAGCGAGGGTGGCCCCATGGAGTTTCGCAACGTGTGGGTCGAGGAAATCAAGCCCGCCACGGGTGCGCCGTGCCCCGAGCTGGTTCAGAACCCTCAACCTCTGTTCAACGGCAAGGACTTGAGCGGGTGGGTGCTCGTCACCGACCCGACAAGCAGCGTCAAGCCTGAAGAGGTATTCACCGTCAAGGACGGCGTGATAAGCGTCCTCGGCAATCCGTTCGGATATATGCGTACCGACCGCCAGTTCACGAACTACCGTCTGCGTGCGGAGTGGAGATGGGGCGGCGGCAAGGCTACCAACAGCGGCATATTCCAGCGTGTGCAGCCCGGCGACGGCGTATGGCCTGTGGGCATGGAGTGCCAGCTCGCCGGTGGCAATGCCGGAGCTGTGGTGGGACTCAACGGATACCAGGTGGAAGGCTCCGAGCAGCACGGACAGTTTGCCGTGAAAGACCGTATGGCGGCCGAACCGTCAGAGAAGGAGGTCGGCGAATGGAACGTGGCGGAGATTGAGTGCGTAGGCAAGCACATCAAGATAACCATCAACGGCGTTGTGCAGAACGAGACCAATGGGCAGTTCGCACGGGGCTTCATAGCCCTGCAGAGCGAGGGTGGCCCGCTGGAGTTCCGCAATGTGGAAATCACCGAACTCTGACAAACGCGGGAGAGACCGTATCACTACAACATTATTGAGGGGTGTGCCACACACATGGCACGCCCCTTTTCACACACCGACAGCCCACACGCAATGTACACAATAAGGAAGACCACGGCAGAGGAACTGCCGTTACTGCTGGACATGGTCGAGCAGTCGCGCCGCACGATGCGACGGAACGGCAATATGCACCAGTGGACCAACGGCAATCCGAAACCCGAACTGTTTGAGGCCGACATCGCCAACGGCAATAGCTATGTCTGCGTCGACGAGGACGGAATCGTAAGAGGCACATTCGCCTTCATCTGCGGCACAGACCCCACATACGTCAGGATCTACGACGGAGCATGGCTGAACGATAAGCCCTACGGCGTGATCCACCGCATAGCGAGTGCCGAAGGTAGTCACGGAGTGACAAAGGCGTGCATCGGATGGTGCTACGACCGTCTGCCCAACATCCGTATAGACACACACCGCGACAACACCATCATGCAGCACATCTTGCTTCGGCAGGGCTTCCGATACTGTGGCATCATCTACCTGGCTGACGGCGACGAGCGACTGGCATACCAAAAAACGGAATAACGCTGTCGCAGAACACAAAACTTGCACGAGTCCGTTTTTTACGATACTTTTGTTGCGACAACGTGTCACAGACACAGGAGCATACATCCATAAATGAAGGAATAGAAACCATGAACAAGGCGATACTGATAGGCAACGTGGGCAAGGAGCCGGAAGTGAAATACTATGAAGGAGGCCGTGCCGTGGCACAAGTGGCACTGGCAACGACCGAACGCGGATATACGCTTCAGAACGGCACACAGGTGCCCGACCGCACAGAGTGGCACAATCTGGTGTTCCGCAACAAGCTGGCCGAGGTTGTGGACAAGTATGTGCACAAGGGCGACAAGCTGTATGTGGAGGGCAAGATATTCACACGCTCGTATGATGACCAGAGCGGAATAAAACGCTACGTCACCGAGATCTTCGTCGACCAGATGGAGATGCTCACACCCAAGACGGCACATTCTACGGACAACACCGGCTCTGTGAAGTCTTGAGATTATGTTTAACTAAGCAGACAACTAATTGGATCCTGACTCTTTCTTATCACAGACAACGCCGGCACTTGCCGACATGACCATCCAGCAGCCCTCCGCGGCTGCAATCATCGCCCTTGCGCTGGCAGTGTTGCTACTGTTGCTCACGGCTTTCACATCGGCATCCGAAAACGCATTCTTCTCGCTGTCGCCCGCCGACAGGAACGTCCTTGGGGAAAAGAAGACCGCTATCGACAAGAAGATATGTCGCCTGCTTGACGACAAGGAATACCTGCTTGCCACGATTATGATAACGGGGAACCTCGCCAACGTTGGCGTGGTCGTGCTGTGCTACTACTTCTTCACGAACGTATTCGCCTCCGGCTTCGAACCGGCAGGGCTCCTCATACTGACAGTCGCACTGGCCTTCGTGTTATTGCTGTTCAGCGAGATCCTGCCGAAGGTGTACTCTGCTGACAAGGCTTTACAGTTCTGCCGCTTTGCAGCACCGGGCATCGGCTTTCTGCGCACACTGTTCTACCCGTTGTCGGCACTGCTTGTACACTCACTGTCGTCACTCCACAAATATTGTGCTCCGAAGCCACGCAACATCTCCGTCGACGAGCTGTCCCAGGTGCTTGAGATGACCGACAAGAAAGACATATCCAACGAGAGCAACATCCTCAAGGGTATAATCCGCTTCGGAGACGAGACAGCACAAGAGGTCATGACATCGCGCATGGACGTGGTGGCTCTTGACATTCACACTCCGTTCAAGGAGGTGCTGAAATGCGTGACCGACAATGTCTACTCGCGCATGCCTGTCTATCAAGGTTCGATGGACAGCATAAAGGGGGTGCTATACATCAAGGACTTGTTGCCGCACATCAGCAAAGGCGATTCTTTCAGATGGCAGACGCTGGTGCGTCCCGCCTACTTCGTGCCCGAGACGAAGATGATTGACGATTTGCTTCGTGAGTTTCAGGCCAACAAGGTGCACATTGCCATTGTTGTCGACGAGTACGGCGGTACATCGGGCATCGTGACGATGGAGGACATCATCGAGGAGATTGTGGGTGAGATCCACGACGAATATGACGACGACGAGCACACGTCCGTAAAGGTGGACGACAGCAGCTGGATATTCCAGGCAAAGACCCTGCTCACCGACTTCTACAAGGAAACCGGTCTTGACGATGGGACATTTGACGACGTGGTGGGCGAGGCGGACACCATCAGCGGCCTGCTGCTTGAAATAAAGGGTGACTTCCCTACGCTTCATGAGAAGATAACCTACAAGAACTACCGGTTCGAAGTTCTTGCGCTCGACAACCGCCGTATATTGAAAGTCAAGTTCACCATACTGCCACAGGAAGAAGCCACACCATCCGGCAACGGGCAGGACAAAGACTGACAAATCCAAACAGTTCGACGACACATGCCTTTGGTTTACAGGGAAGATTGCGCACACGATGTCTGGGGCATCTGGAAGATGGACGAGGAGACAGACGCGGACTTCGAGCCTACGCTCGGTGTGCCACTCGTCACAGCCGTCAGGCAGCAGTTCCCCAACAGTCCGCACCGCCGCATGGAGCGGCTGTGCACAAGGGCACTCCTGCAATGCCTCACCGGACTCACCGGCGTGGAATATCATCCCACGGGGCGTCCGTACCTCACCGGCGACTACCGCCACATCAGCATCTCACACACGAAAGGCTATGCCGCGGTGGTCGTGTCAACAGAGCGGACAGGCATAGACATCGAATGTTACAGCGACCGCGTGGCACGAGTGGCTCCACACTTTATGCGCAGCGACGAGCAAGCCCTGCCCTATCTCGGCACGGACGTATGGAGTCTGCTGCTCCACTGGTCTGCCAAGGAGACGCTGTACAAGTTTCTCGACATCGAAGGCACAAATCTGAAAAGGCATCTGCGTATCAGCCCGTTCACCCCGCAACGTCATGGCATCATACAGGCTCGGGAATTCAGAACGCCACAGTGCCAAGCCGTGCAAATCAGCTATCGCATATATCCCGACTTCGTCCTGACCATGATTGTCTGACTGTCCGACGATGCTCCGGCGGCACAGTTCTCATCCGCAAGACGGAACATCCACATTCGTAAAGCTACATACACCTCATACGCAAGGCGGCGCAATCCCGTCATGAGGTGGGACGGCCATGTACGTGCATATACACAATGTGGGAGCAGAAACCTCTCGAGGTTCATCTGCTCCCACACCTTATTTATATGGTAAAGTCAACCACGCACGCCGACATCCGGCTGCGTGTGACCGTGCGGCTTACCAAACGTAGTCCTGTGCCAGCAAGAACTGTGCACTCTTCTCTACGCCCTCAAACTGTGTGCGTCCCTTGGAGTCGCCTTCCAGCTCTACGAAGAATGCTTCGATGCCGCAGTTCTTTGCAGTCGTGAAGATGTTCTTCCAGTTCATCATGCCGCTGTCGCCAATGATCCAACGATCCTTGATGTGAAGCAGCTTGATGCGATCCTTGTAGTCGGAAATCCACTCGCACGGATCCTGGTCGCCAATCATTGCCCAATAAACATCGAGCTGGAACACTACCAATGCCGGGTCTGTGTTGTCCATGTACAGCTTCTCATACATCGTTCCGGGCTGGTTGCGGCGCATCATGTTGTCGATCATCTCGGCTGTCGGCTCGCGGTTGAAGCGTGTCTTGATCATGTTTGCTATCTCGTCGCGCTTTGCCTTTGTCTCTTCAGGAGTTGCAATCTTGTTGAACTCGTTGTTGTGATTGTGGTAACCGAACTGTATGCCTGCATCCTTACAGATCTTACCGGCCAGGTTGAAGCGTTCACAAGCCTGCTTCACCTCGTCTACCGTTGCACACTGAGGCATACTCGGGTCTACGATATACTTGCAGCCCAATACCACGTGGTCTTCCACTGTCTTCTTCCACTGCTCTGTGAACTCAGCCTCCGGAGTCTTGTACTGCGAAGGTGTGCCGAGGTGAGCTGAAAGGATGTTCAGGCCATTGTCGTCGCACAGCTTCTTGTAGTCGGCGGGCAGGTAACCTTCGTCGCCGTCGCCGTAGCCTGCATGAATACGACCGTTGTTATATCCTGCAAGCTCCAGGTCGGTGTAGCCGAACGACTTCACCTTTGCCAGACCTGCGGGAACGTCTGCTGCCAACTCCTGACCGAGTGAGTAGGTCTGCAGACCGAGGAACTCTTTCTTTGCAGGAGCTGCTGCGCTGTCTGCACTACTGCCGTTGCTTCCACAAGATGTGAGCGACGGAAGGCTGATGCTGCCCAATGCCAGGGCAGATGCCTTAAGGAAACTTCTTCTTGAAATCATTTTGATGTGTATTTAGGTAAATGTATTAGATAAAATTCGCTTCAAACACTTATGAACGTCAAAATTACACGTGCCACATGAGATGTGCAAACATTCAGCCCTTTATTTTTCCGTCTGCCCCCGATATGTCGAATTTTTATGCCTGTTCGTCGAAATTCTGCGACAACCGATGCCGCATATTGCCACCTTTGCATCGTGACAGTCGCATTGCGACGATGACGGTGTGAACCTTTTACATTTCAAACTATAAGGATATGAAGAAGCTATTGTTTTTACTGACGTGTCTGGCCGCCATGACGTTCGGCCTGGCAAGCAACGCTGCCGCACAGGACGTGCAGAAAAGTCCGTTCCTCGGCACATGGTCAATGGAGCTTGACACCCCTATGGGTCTGACACCCATGGACGTCACGTTCAGCGTGAAGGACGGAAAGCTGGAGGGCATCTGCACCAGCGAAGGTGTGCAGGACAGCATCGAGCTGTACGACGTGGTTTGGGACGGCAAGAAGCACATCGACTTCGGTATGTTCTCGCAGGGCTACGACGTGCCTTTCACCATCGACCTTCAGGACGACGGCACGCTCAAGGGCACAGCCATGAACGGCTTGCTGTACGTCACCGGCAAGAAGAAAGAGGCTACCGACACCGCAAAGTGACGGTACCCGTAGTGACTTTCGGCTCAGGCATCCACGCAGAAGTGCAGGGTGTCTGAGCCGTTTGTTTTGTACCGTTCGCGAGAGCAAGCCGTTCGACTTTTTGCCGTACCTTTACCGCCGCATCAAAACACGGCAGACCATGGAACCCAACAACGAAGAATGCAGACCCGACCTGATGGCGGGGAAAAAAATACTCTACGTACACGGCTTCGGCTCGTCCGGAGCATCCGGCTCTGCCCGAGGACTGCGCATGCTGCTGCCACGGGCGGAGGTCGTTGCGCCCGACCTTCCTGTGCGCCCCTCCGAAGCCATGAACTTGCTGCGCGACATCTGCAACGACACGAAGCCCGACCTGATAGTGGGCACGTCGATGGGTGGGATGTACGCCGAGATGCTCTACGGCATCGACCGCATCCTCATTAATCCGGCGTTCCGCATTGCAGACACCATGGTCAGCCACAACATGATGGGTCGCCAGGAGTTCCACAATCCGCGCAAGGACGGACTGAAAGCCTTTCTTGTCAACAAACAACTTATTGCCGAGTTCCAAGAGACATCCGACCACTGCTTCGCCCACGCCGCAGACGGCGACGAGCGGCAACGCGTCTACGGCCTGTTCGGCATGCACGACACCCTTGTCGACACCATCGGACTGTTCTCACAGCACTATGCCAATGCCATCCGCTTTGACGGCGGGCACTATCTCGACGATCATGCGCTGGTGCATGCGCTCATGCCCGTCATCCAGTGGGTTGACGACCGGCAGCAGGGACGTGAGAGGCCGGTGCTCTACATCAGTATCGACGACACCCTCGCCGACTGCCGCGACGGATGGCGACGCGACGTCTGTCCCCACGGTGCGGCGGTGAAGGCGTTCCACACCCTCGCCAAGACCTACGATGTCTACGTACTCGCCACTGCGCCATACAACGCTCCTGCCCTCTGGGCCGAGAAGGCCGCATGGACGGAGCAGTGGCTCGGCGTGCCTGCCTACGACCGTCTCATCCTGTCCTCACACAAGAACCTGAGCTACGGCGACTACCTCATCGACGCCCACGACGGCTGTGGAGCCGCCGACTTCATGGGCACACTGATTCCCTTCGGCGAAGACCCCTACAAGACGTGGGACGACGTGCTCGACTTCTTCTCCCACCTCGGGGGACAATGAGGCACACCACCCGCCACCGCAACACCCGCACGACATAGGTCGGCACGCCATTCGCCTTCAGGCGTCACTTTTTCGCTTTGAAGGACGAAGGCGGAGAACCGTCGTGCGGAAGCCCCATCTTTGTACTGTCAAAAGGCGACAAATGCAAACTTCAAGATGTAAAGGAAACACATTCGAGAAACCATTCCGGCGGGAATGTAGAAGATGAACTTGATTTAAGTATTAACTGCAAGAAGGGTTGTACGAACGCACACTTTAGACTTTTTTAGATCCAAGTTTTTAAGTTTATAGGTGTAACAACGGATTTTTGCTTCGGGCGGTCTCTGCGTGATGCAGCGGCCGTCTTTTTTTGTCCGTCTCACGGAGGCCGGCACGGCACGCCAAAAATCCATGCTTCCGTGGACGTACAGCCACAGGTTTGTGGACGTTCAACCACAACTCTGTGGACGTACAACCATAGCTCTGTGGACGTACAACCACAACTCTGTGGCTGTACGTCCACAAAACAGCGTCTGCTCATCTTTGATTTATCGGGTGAGCCGCAGTATCTTTGCACCGTGGGCGGGCAGACCGTCAGCCACAGTATTCAACCGTAAGAAGAATGAAGAGACTTATCTACGCCGCCGTGCTGGCAGCCGGCCTCGCATCGTGCGGCACAGGCGGCGACAACGAAGCCGACGAGGCCAAGGCCGTGGTGACCGCCGACCTGCTGCGGGCGCACGCCGCCTATCTGAGCAGCGACGAGTGCGACGGCCGCAAGCCGTTCTCGGCAGGAGCGGAGCGCGCCGTGGAGTATCTGGAACAGCAGATGAAGGAAATCGGGCTGACGCCCATAGGCACGGACGGCTCGTACCGTCAGGACGTGCCGCTGGTGCTGGCGGCGGTGACCTGTGACGACACCATGCGCATAACCACGCCGCAGGGCGACATGAGCCTGCGCTATCTCGAAGACTACACAGGGTTCACGAAGCTCATAGAGCCTGAAGTCAGCATCGACAATGCCGAACTCGTGTTTGCAGGCTACGGCATCGTGGCTCCCGAATACGGCAAGGACGACTACCGCGGCCTCGAGAACCCCGAGAACAAGGTGGCGGTGGTGTTTGTCAACGACCCCGGGCTGGGCACGGAAGGGACATACTTCACCGGCGACACCATGACCTACTATGGCCGCTGGATGTATAAGCTGGAGGAGGGAGCACGGCAGCGGCTGAAGGGCGTGCTGATAGTCCACGACGAGCGCGGCGCAGGCTATCCGTGGAGCGTCGTCACCGCCGGAGCACGGTCGAAGCTCTACATCGACGACAAGGCCGACACATCCTATCGGTGTCCGCTCGAGGGATGGATCACCGAGGCACAGGCACGCGAGCTGCTACGGCGCAACGGCTATGACTTCGACGACGTGAAGGAGCGGTCGAAGCGTCCTGACTTCAAGCCCTTCGCGCTGAACTCCACCGTCAGCACGCGCCTGCACAACACCTTCACCTACAACACCAGCCCCAACGTCGCGGGCTACATACAGGGCAGCAAGGACAACGGGGAGAACATCGTCTGCATAGCCCACTGGGATCACCTGGGTCACGGCAAGCCCGTGGACGGAGATTCGATCATAAACGGTGCGACGGACAACGCCACGGCTATGGCGTGGCTGCTCGGGACGGCTCGTGCCTTCACGTCGCTGAAGCGACAGCCGGAGCGCAGCATCGTGTTCCTCTGTCCCACCAGCGAGGAGACAGGGTTTCAGGGCACGAAGTACTACGTCTCGCACCCCATATTCCCCGTGGACAAGACCGTGGCCGTACTGAACCTCGACGTCATCCCGTTGTGGGGCGAGAACAACGACCTCACAATAACGGGCTACGGACAGTCGACGCTCGACGACATGATGGCACGTCTGGCGGAGAAATATGGCCGCTACGTCATGCCCGACCCCGATGCCTTCAACGGTATGTTCTACCGCTCGGATCACTTCGCCTTCGTGCAGCAGGGCGTGCCCGCCATGTTTGCCAAGGGATGGAACGACAACCGCAAGCATGGCCGCGAGTGGTCGGCGGCAAAGATCAAGGACTACTGGGCGAACACCTATCACAAGCCCACCGACGAGCTGCACCCCGACACCGACGACTACGGCGGCCTGTTGCAGGAGTTCCGGATATATTTCGACCTGGCCTATGAGCTGACACACACGGACATCGTTCCGCAGTGGAAGGAAGGCTCATCGTTCGGCAGACGCTGAAGCATCAAGGTCGTGACCCGTCATGGCGCAGACACACGCGTCGCTCCACACGTTCTCGGCGGTCTCTATCATGTCTATTATGGTGTAGACGGGCAGGATTATGCCCATTATGCCCACGGGTGCGCCGATGCCCGACATCAGGCTCAGCGTCATGAAGTAGCACCCCATGGGCACGCCCGCATTGCCGATGGCAGCCACGACACTGAGCACGAGCCACAACAGCATCGTCCCGATGTCCAGCGTCCAGCCGCCGTTCTGCATCAGGAAGAGCGACGTCACCAGTATGAATGCCGCACAGCCGTTCATGTTGATGGTGGTGCAGATGGGCAGCACGAAACGCGACACCTCGCGCCGCACGCCAAGCCTCTCCTCGGCACACTGCATGGTGACGGGCAGTGTGGCTGCCGAACTCTTGGTGAACAGTGCCATGACCACAGCCGGCATCATGCGCCCCAGCACACGCACGGGATTCAGCCCGCGTGCCAGCAGGAACAGGGGCAGGACAACGAAGAACTGCAAGCAGTTGCCGACCAAGACCACGAGCACATAGCGTCCGATGGAGTCCATGACCGCACCGGCTGTTACCTGCGCACTGAGCTGTGCCGCGAACGCCACGATGCCGAGCGGCAGACTACGGATGAGCCCGCGTATCAGCGTGAACAGCAGTTCCTGCAAGCCGTTAAGCCCCTTGACCACGATGTCCCGACCCTCGGACGGCCTCATGCGCGACAGCGCAATGCCGACGGCGGCACTGAGCAGCAGGATGGACAGCACGTTGCCGTCGAGAAACGGACGGACGAAATTGTTGGGGACGACACTGAGCACATGGTCTGCATAGGTCGTGCTCTCCAGGTTCTGCGGCACGGCAGCCGCCCCACCCTGCGTCAGCGGCGCGGGCAGATTGCCAGGGGCAATGAGCACGTAGAGAGCCAGCCCCACGGCAGCGGCACAGGTCGTGGTCAACAGCGTGTAGACCACGGCACGGCGAAACATCCTGCCGGCATTGACACCCGTGCCCAAGCCGGACAGCGTGGTCATCACCGCCAGCGCAATGGTGGGCACGGCAAGCAGCTGGAACAGCCGCGTGTAGACGGTGGCGATGAAGTTCATGGTTGTGTCGACGAAGCCGATGCCAAGCAGTCCCACGACGGCTCCGACGGCGAGTGCTGCAATCCACAGCAGCATCTGTCTCTTCTGATTGTTCTTGTTCATATTTGTATTGACGGTCTTTGTGTCTTGATGTAGTCGCAAAGTTACGGATTATTGTCTGCCCGACAAGAAAAACGCCGACGGCACGCCTGCTCACACGCAGACGGCCGTCGGCGGTCTAAGGGATGGACAGGGTCAGAAGCTGACGTTCACGCCGCCCATGAATGTGGCCTTGGGCATCGGGAAGCCGGCATTGATTTCATACTTCTGCGCCAGCAGGTTCTCGCCCTTGGCATAGAGGGTCAGCACGCTGCTGACACGGTAGTTGACGTCGGCATTCCACAGGACGAAGCTCTCCTTCTGTTCGTTGTCGCCGACAGCCGTGAACAGTCCGCTGACCCACTGCACGCCGGTGTTGAACGCCCAGCGGCCGCGGCTGTAGCCGACGCCGCCATAGAGCTTACTCTCCGGAGCGGCGACCACGTGGTTCTCCATGTGCAGGGCACTGTAGTTGGCCGTTGCTGTCCAGGCATCATTGATGCGATACGCACCGTTCAGCTCGAAGCCCCAGTTCTCTATCTCTCCGGTGTTGACGTTGCGCGGACGACCGTCGACGCGTTGCGTCTGTATCATGTTGTCGCCCTTGAGATAGAACACGTTGACGCCATAGACAAGGCGGCTGTTGAGCAGACGCTGCGTGTAGGACAGCTCGTAGTTCCATAGACGCTCGGCCTTCAGCCCGTCGTTCTGCGGCGGGAACATGTACATCTCTCTCAGGTTCGGGAAGCGGAAGCCCTTGCTCACCATGGCCTTGATCTGTGCGTCCTGCGGCAGACGGAACGACAGTCCGGCCTGCGGCACCCACTCGGTGCCTGCCTGGGAGTGGTGGTCAAGGCGCAGTCCGGCATCAAGGGTCAGCCATGAGGCGATGTCCTGACGGAAGTCCACGTATCCGGCGACCTCGTTCTCCGACTTGTCGGCGTAGGTGTTCGTGGTCTCGCGCGTGGCAATGGCTCTGTTCCAGGCGTGACCCGTGATGTGCTGGAAGTCGATGCCGGCGGTGATGCGGTTGCCGTGGAACAGCTGCACGCTCTGATAGAGGGAGAAGCCCATCAAGGCATCGTTGGACAGGTAATAGGCTGTCTGCGGACTGCCGCCGCCGGACGGGGAATAGCCGTCGTTTATCTTGTGGTGTCCCCAATTGACGAAGAGACTCAGCGCACCCGATGTCTTGTCGTAGTGGTTCTCCAGCGCAGCAGATGCCGCACCGCGAGTGATCCACTGCGTAGCGTCGGTAATGGGGTTATCCACCGTACCGGGGTTGTGCGTCTTGAAGTGGGTCATGTTGATGTCGGCGTAGGCGTTCCAGTTGTCGCTGAACTCATAGCCGACCTTGCCGTAGCCGCCGAACTGCTCGAAAGCCATGTTGCTGCGGTGGCCGTCGGTACGGTTGTATGATGCTGACACGACACTGCTGAACCTGCCGCTGCGCACGCGGTTCGTTGCCTCTGTCTGCAAGGTGTTGTATGAGCCGTAGCCCACGTTGACGTTGGTGTTCACGCCGTCGTCCTGCATCTTGCGTGTGACGATGTTCACCACGCCGCCCATGGCATTGGAGCCGTAGAGCAGCGATGCCGGACCGCGCAGGACCTCGACCTTATCGGCAAGGAACGTCTGGTAGACGTCGGCGATTGGATGACCGAAGATACCCATATACTGCGGGTGTCCGTCGATGAGCACCATCATCCGTCCCGAACCGGCACTGATGCCTCGCAGGGACATGCTGCCCGAACCACCGTCGGACACGGCATAGCCCAATATGCCACGGCTTGTCACGAAAAGGCCGGGCACCTGTTCGCTGAGTGTGGGAAGTACGGACGTGCGGTTGTCCTTTATCAGCTGCTGTCGGTCAAGGGTCGTTATCGTCATGGGCAGGTGACGGATGTCTGTCGCATTGCGTGTGCCGGTGATCACCACCTCATCGGTACGGAAGTCGCGCGACACGCCGCCGTCGGCGGTCTGTGCCGCAGCCGGCAGAACAGCACCGGCAAGCAATGATGCAATCAAAAGTCTCTTCATTGTGTCTTTTAGTTTGTTTGTAACCTGATGTGCCCCTCCATTTCCACGAAAGGACACGCAAAGTTAAACCCGAGCAGGGGCTTTTGAGTAACTTTGCGGCGTTAAAAGGAAAAAGCTGTGGATATGGAAGAAAAGAGAGCCGAACTGAAAGGGTTAGGAAACAAGACCGTCTACCGTCAGGACTATGCGCCGGAAGTGTTGGAGACATTCGACAACAGGCATCAGGACAATGACTACTGGGTGCGTTTCAACTGTCCCGAATTTACGAGCCTGTGCCCCATAACGGGTCAGCCCGACTTTGCCGAGATACGCATCGCCTACATTCCCGCCGTCAAGATGGTGGAGAGCAAGAGTTTGAAGCTGTACCTGTTCAGCTTCAGAAACCACGGAGCTTTCCACGAGGACTGTGTTAACATCATAATGAAAGACCTCATCCGCCTCATGGAGCCTAAGTACATAGAGGTGACGGGCTTCTTCACCCCACGCGGCGGCATCTCCATCCATCCGTATGCCAACTATGGTCGTCCGGGTACGAAATACGAGACCCTCGCCGCCGAACGTCTGGCAAGGCACGAGTGAGGATGCAGGCGACAGACAGCCGGCACGGACGAGAGGCAGTTACACGCACTATGGAGTGCTAACGTTTCGGGCGTTCGGCCTTGTCCTGCTGCCACGCATACAGCTTCGCGATGAGTGCTCCGCTGATGTTGTGCCACACCGAGAAGATGGCTCCGGGCACCGTGGCCATGGGGTACATAGCAAAATGGACAGCCGCCAGCGAACTGGCAAGTCCGCTGTTCTGCATGCCGACCTCAATGGATATGGCGGAACACTTGCTGTGAGGCAGCCTCAACAGGCGGCTGATGCCGTAACCAAGTGCCAAACCGCAGACATTGTGCAGCATCACCACGGCGACAATCAGCACGCCACCCACCAGCAGCTTTGCGGCGTTGGCACTGACAACGCTGCCGACGATTAACGCTATCATCACCGACGACAGTGCCGGCAGACGAGCCGCGGCTTTCTTGGTGAACCCTGGGGACAGCTTCTGCACGGCGAAACCGGCTATGATGGGCAGAATGACGACCTCGATGATGCTCAGAAACATGCCCAAAGCATCGACCTGTATCCTCTCACCGGCATACAGGAGCATGAGCATCGGGGTCATCACGGGCGCGAGTATGGTGCTGACGGTTGTCATTCCGACGGACAGGACGAGGTCGCCCTTCGCGAGAAAAGTCATGACATTCGATGCTGTACCCCCGGGACAGCAGCCCACGAGAATGACACCGACAGCCAGCTCGTCGCTAAGACCGAACAGCTGCGAAAGCAGGAAAGCGGTCAGAGGCATGATGATGAACTGTGCGGCACTGCCGATTATGATGTCCCGCGGACGCGTCAGCACGACCTTGAAGTCATGAGGGTCGAGCGTCAGTCCCATGCCGAACATGATGAAACCGAGCATCGGCGTTATCCACGATGTGGAAATCCAATTGAACGTCCACGGTTGGAACAGCGACACAGCCGCCACAACAACGACTATGGCTGCAAAGTATTTCGATATGAAGTCGCAGGTTCTTTGTATTAACATTGTCTTTTCTACTTTTGTTTCAGTATTTTCCTTAATAAAGCATCGTTGACGTTCGGGAGTATGCGCCGGAGATGCTCCATCAACAAGGCATACGAC
>CAVHVD010000019.1:0-17049 GCA_963639425.1 Faecalibacterium prausnitzii | reverse complement strand
GATCGGCGCGCACCTTGACTCCTGGCACAGTGGCACAGGCGGCGCAGACAACGCCTCGGGTTGCATCACCATGATGGAAGCCATGCGCATACTGAAAGCCATAGGCGCACAGCCGAAGCGTACCATCCGCATCGCCCTCTGGGGCGGCGAGGAGCTTGGCCTGTGGGGCTCGCGCGGATATAAGAACATCTATCTCTACGACGACAGCACACACAAGGCAAAGCCCGGATACGGCAAGTTCACGATCTACCTGAACATGGACAACGGCTCGGGACGCTTCCGTGGCATCTACCTCGAGCAGAACGACCAGGCACGTCCGTTCTTCGAGGCATGGAAGGCTCCCGTGGAGTCCCTCGGCTTCAAGACGCTGTCGCCGCGACAGACAGGCTCTACCGACCACGTGACGTTCGACCGCATCGGTCTGCCGTCATATCAGTTCATACAGGACGAGTTGGAGTATGACCGCACATACCATACGAACATGGACACATGGGAACGCCTGTCGCTCGACGACCTGAAGATCGATGCCGCAATCGTGGCAACGATGGCACTCAGTGCTGCCAACGACACCGCACGCATTCCCGCGAAGCCGGGCTATCCCGAGGCAGCAGCGCAGAGCACAAGACCATATTGACAATGCAACATCCGGCTCCGGCGGCGTCTGCCGGGCCGGTTTCAACCAAGGGTAAGAAGAAGGAACTAAACAAAGTTTCACGAGATAGTTTTTAATAGTATTAATTTAATTAGACGTGACTTATGAAAAGTAAACTAATTGCATTAGCCACACTACTTCTGATGAGCGTATGCGCATTCGCACAAAACATCACCGTGCAGGGCAATGTTACGTCAGACGAAGACGGGCTGCCCATTATCGGCGCGTCTGTCCTGGTTGTGGGAACCACCACGGGAACCATAACCGACATCGATGGTAACTTCACCATCCAGAATGTGCCGCAGGGCGCAGACCTCACAATCTCCTACGTGGGCATGCACCAGCAAACCGTGAAGGCGCAGCCGCAGCTCACCATCGTGCTGAAGTCAGACTCAGAGATGCTGGGTGAGGTCGTCGTGACCGCCATGGGTATCCAGCGTCAGGCAAAGGCCATCGGCTACTCCACAGCGAAGGTGGATGCCGACGAGCTGACAGCCGCCAAAGGCACGGATGCCACAACGGCACTTAGTGGCAAGGTATCAGGATTGGAAATCAACGTGACCTCGTCGGCTCTCGACCAGGAGACGCGCATACAGCTCCGTGGAGCGCGCTCGTTCAAGGGTGACAACTCGGCACTGCTCGTGCTCGATGGTGCACAGACACCTATGAGCTTCCTGCAGACGCTCAACCCCAACGATATTGACAACGTGTCGGTGCTGAAAGGTGCATCGGCAGCAGCACTCTACGGCTCGGAAGCCGCCAACGGTGTCATCATCGTGACCACAAAATCCGGTTCAAAAGGCAAACCACAAATCACATACGGATTTACGGTCACGACACATCAGGTGTCCTACCTGCCGAAGACACAACACCGCTTCGGCTCCGGACACCGCAACTCGTCCACAGGCAACTGGGACTACACGAACAACTCATATATGTCGTATGAGAACCAGCAGTTCGGTCCGGAGTTCGACAACCTGCCCGCAGAGTCGGGATGGCCGCTCGAAGGACTTGATGGTGCTGTACGCACAATCAACTACGGCTATGTCGGCGACGACTATCTGTCGAGCTACTACCGTTCCGGTCTTGACTTGCAGCACGACGTGAGCTATTCTTCCAGTGACGACCGCGGCTCCATGTACCTCTCATACCAGCGTCTGGACCAGCAGTCCATCACGCGCGGTGATGAGTCGGCACGCCAGACACTGCGCTTCAACGCCAGCCGTAACTACAACCGTCTGAACGTGTCGGGTAGGGCGACATACACCCACAGCACATACGACATGAGTACTTACAGCTCGAGCGGTATCTACTCTCTGATGCAGACTCCGGCGAACTACCGCATTGGCGACTACGTCGACTGGCGGCAGGGCGACACCGGTTCCGGTGTATCTCCTAACGAGTATTTCTCGGATTACTCGGAGAACCCGTTCTTCTTGCTCGACACACACCGCCGCGAGACACGTCAGGATCGTCTGGCAGGTACAATCCAGGCAGACCTTGAGGCAACGAACTGGCTGAAGTTCACCGCACGTGCCGGTCTGAACCTGAACGTCAACAACACCAATCTGCATACAGAGGCTTTCAACTACAGCGAATATGCAAAGCAGTACAAGTATAACGCCTCGTCCGACCAGGTGTCTACATTCACCACGGCATCGAGCCTCTCGTCGAACTTCAACCTCGACCTCATGGCTATGGCTAACCACAAGTTCGGCGAAGACTTCGAACTGAAAGGCATGGTGGGCTACTCATTGCAGGACAAGTACTATGAGTACAAGCGCGTGGGAGCGTCGCAGCTCGCCATACCGAACCTGTACAACCTCGCGAACAAGCTGGGCGACCTCACCGGCTCAAACAAGTGGACACGCAGCCGCAAGACGGGTATCTACGCTTCTGTAGACCTGAGCTATCGCAACTGGGCGTTCCTGCAGCTCACCGGCCGTAACGACTGGACATCACTGCTGGCAAAAGGCAACCGCTCGTTCTTCTACCCGTCTGCCAATGCGTCGGTGGTACTGACCGATGCCATGCCGTCACTCAAGAGCGACATCTTCAACCACTGGAAGATGCGTGCATCATGGGCACGTGTGGGTACGGTGAACCTGGAGCCGTACAAGTTGCAGACACTCGCCACCGTGAGCGGTGCGTTCCCCTACGGTACTACCACCGGCTACGCACTGAGCACTACGATCTACTCCAATGACCTGAAGCCCGAGTTCACATCAGAATATGAGGTCGGCACGGAGTTCGGCTTCTTCAACAACCGCATCACCTTGGAGGCTGCGGCTTATATTCAGCGCACGACCGACCAAACGGTGCCGGTGTCGGTGCCGACCTCTACCGGTTATGCTTCGCGTTACATCAACGCCGGCACAATGGAGGGCAAGGGTGTCGAACTCGACATGCACATCAACCCGATAGTACGTTGGGGTGACTTCAGCTTCAACCTCGGCTTCAACGCGACGTTCGTCAAGACGAAGGTCGTCGAACTGGCCGACGGTCTTGACGAGTTGGCCATCGACAACGACATCAACGGTACATACTACGGTATTTGGGCAATCAAGGGAGAGTCGTTCCCCGTCATCAAGGCTCAGGACTGGAAGCGTGACGACCAGGGACGTGTCATCGTGAATGCCACGACCGGTCTGCCGGAAGCCGGTGACATGGTGGTCATGGGCACTACGGAACCTACCGTGCGCTTGGGTATCACCCCGACATTCCGCTACAAGGACTGGACGCTGACAGCAACCGTCGACTATCGCGGTGGACACAAGTTCCTTAGTACACTCGAAAGCTCCAACTGCTTCACCGGTGCTTCTTGGATAAGTGCGACCGCCGGTCGTCAGCGCGTAGTGTTCCCGCACTCCTCTGTATGGGACGATGCCACACAGAGCTATGTCGACAATGAGAACATCACCATAATGTACGGCGACGACAGCTTCTGGAACGGATTGTATCGTCAGAGCTATGCCAACCTGGTCTACAGTGCCGCCACATGGCGTCTGCGTGAGGTCTCTCTGAACTATGAGTTCCCGAAGAAGCTCATCGATAAGATTGGCTTCGTACAGGGCATCTCTGCGAGCCTCGTGGGTCGTAACCTCCTGATGTTCCGTCCTAAGACCAATATCTTCGGCGACCCTGAGTTCTCCAGCAATGGCGGCAACTCGAACATCACGAGCACCAGCTACAACAGGAACGCGAACGGTACGCAGGGCAACCTTGCATCAGGCTACCGCAGCTATGGTTTCAACCTTATCGTCACATTCTAACGTCAAGGAGAGGAATTAAAAGTATGAAAACGAACATATTATATATAGCAGCGTTAAGTGGTACACTCGCACTCAGCAGCTGCACCGACTGGCTCGATGTCAATGACGACCCGAACAACGCAACAGTCGATACCGTCACTGCCGACCTGTTGCTGACCAGTGTCGAGAATGATATTGCCGGCGAGCGTGCCGGACGACTCAACACCAGCTCCACCGGCGGCTCGAACTACTACGGCTGGTTCAACTGGTCACAGCAGCTCACCAAGTCCGGCGACTACTCCGGTTCGTATGTGTACCTCTCGGGCATGGTGTCGAACTCCACGTTCAACGGCTACTGGGCAAACCGCTACGAGCGCATAGCCAACATCAAGACCATAAAGGAGAAAGCACAAGCCGAAGGGAACAACGCTCTGCTCGGTATGGCGCAGGTGCTTGAGGTCATTGAGTTCCGCGAACTTGTCGACATCTACGGCAACGTGCCTTACACCGATGCTGCCCTTGCCGCCGAGAACCTGTTCCCGACATACGATGATGCGGCGACGATCTACAAGGCTCTGTGTGCTGAGATCGTTGAGGCAGAGAGCAATCTGAAGGACGGCTCGCTGTCTGCATACGGCAATGCCGACATCTACTTCGGCGGTGATCAGGATGCGTGGGTGAAGTATGCCAACTCCATCGAGCTGAGCCTGCTCATGCGTATCTCGAATGTCAGCCTCTTCAATGAGGTCAGCGGCGCAACCCGCCTGAAGGCTCTTGAGGGGAACTGCATCACCGAGAACGCCACGTCGAACCCAGGTTACTATGTCGGTGAGAACAAGATGTCGCCGCAGAACTACCTGTGGGGACACACCTACCTATGGAATGGCAATTATGTCAGCGGCCGCACCAGCCGCCGCTCTACCGGCCGTAGCCAGTATGACCCGACGGCGGAGATGGTCAAGTTCCTCCGCGACACGGAGAACCCGCTGCTGCGCGTCTATGCAGACCCGCGTGAGAAGCTGAGCGACAGCCCGTATGCGTCATACTCGCAGTTCAACCTGGGCGATGAGTGGTATGTCGGCATTCCCTACGGTGTGAACACGCCCGCACAGCGTGCCTACGTCTCACTGATAGGTGTCGGCGTGATAGGAGCCGGCAACTGGGACTTCAGCGAAGACGCATCCAAGGATGTAATAATCTACCCCAAGCACATCGTTGATTTCTATTTCGCTGAGGCTGCCTTGCGCGGACTCATCGACGGCGGCGATGCCAAGGCAAAGCAGTACTACGAGGCCGGCATCACCAGCCTGATGGAGACCTATGAGACGGCTCTCAAGGCAAGCATCCCATACAGTGGAGCGAAAGCACCCATCAGTGGCACGGCTGCCGAAGCCGCCGCAGACTACTACGGACAGACATCGGGCACGTATTCAGACCTCGTCAACTGGGATCTGATGACCACAGACGACGAAAAGTTGGAGGCCATAAGTGTGCAGAAGTGGCTCGGGTTCTTCCTGCTTGACCCTCTGGAGTCATGGAGCGAGATACGCCGCACCGATATGCCTACATGGCTACACGCATCGCACCAGTGGAACCTGGAAGACCTGAAGCTGCCTGCCCGTGCGCTGTACCCGCAGACGGAGAGAGCCTTGAATGCGGACAACTTCGCGGCCAACGAGAAGACAAGCATCGTGAACGACCTCATCTTCTGGGACACTGCCAACCCTGTACGCGAGAAAGCTGGCGAGAATTTGAACTCTAAATTCCTGAACGGTTACGAAAAATAAGCAAGAACGTTATGAAGAAGTTTTTATCACTGTTAATAATGGCTCTCGGAATAGTATCCTTGAGCTCATGCCTGAAGGACGAGTACCTTTACGATATTGACGACCAGAAGCCGGTCATTGAGTTCGAGATTGCCAGCGGCAACCTCACGACACTGACCGTCAACGGCTCTACCTCATCCAAGGACTTTTGGGTGAACTACAGCATCAGTTATGCTCAGGACATAACCGAGGACATCACGGTGACGGTCGGCCTTGACGAGTCTCTGCTCAGCAGTGACGAGACGCTGTTGCCGGCGGGTAGCTACACCATGTCCACGGAGTCGTATGCCAAGACTGCCGAAGGCCTGTCACTGCCGATGGAGCTGGTCATCCCCGCTTACAGCAAGCAGGATCTGACTGTCCGCACCAGCTGGAACAACCGCCGCAATGCCCAGGGCACGCTGCACGTCAATGCCGCAGCTGTCGAGCCTGGCACGTACTACCTGCCGCTCCGCATCACCGCCGTCAGCCCGCAGGTTGCGCCGATCAGCGGCAACTTCGGCCATGAGATTATCTGTGTGGTAGTGAAGTGACACATATTGCTGTCCGCCGGACGGACGGTATTCATCATGAAGTAGGGGACGCGCCGTTTGCGGTGCGTCCCCTACTTGTCTTGCGGCATGCTCAGTCGCTCGCTATGGCAAGCGTGAGCACGCTGAAGCGGATGCCTTGTGCTGATGCGAGGGCATCGGCACAGGCCGTGATGGTGGCACTGGTCGTGATGATGTCGTCGACAATCAGTACGTGCTTGCCCGCGAAGCGGCCGGTGTCCGTTGCCACGAATGCGCCGTCCATGGAGACCATGCGGTCGACATACGACCTGTGTGTCTGCGACTCTGCCGGCAGCGGCCTGACGACGGCCTCCGCCTCTATGGGGATGCCTGTCACCTCCGACACGCCGACGGCGAGCATGAGGGCCTGGTTGTAGCCGCGCTGTCGCTGCTTGCCGTGGTGCATAGGCACGGGCACTATGCAGTCTATGCCTCTGAAGAAGTCCGAGCTCTGCATTATCTCCGTCGCCATCATGCGTCCCATGCCTGTCGCGATGTCCTTGCGACCCTTGTACTTCATCTTCTTCACCAGCAGAGCCACGTCGCTGCCCTTGGCATAGCGTATGTAGGCCGCGGCACGGTCGATGTTGAACTTCCCCCAAAACATCTTCTCCATGCGGTTCTCCGGCCACTCATGGAAGCGCGTGCGGGGCATCGCGGCGTTGCACCTGCCGCATATCACGTCGTCCGGCGGACAGATGATGTCGCCGCAGATGGCGCAATAGCGCGGGAAGATGAGCCGGAAGAAGGGGCGCAGCCAGTAGTCTGTCAGTCTGTTCACGTCTGCCTCTGCGGGTGTGTGCCTGGTTAAACAAAAGAGGCACGGTTTCACGCCGTGCCTCTCGATGAAATGTGTTTACCTTGATTGGGTTATTCTTCTTACTTCACGAAGGAAGACTTGTTCAAGAAGTCAGCCGAAGCCTGTACGCGGTCGTACTGCTTGCCGCTGTTGGTGTCTTCGATTTCGATGAAGAAGTGCTTCAAGCCGTTAGCATAGTAAGCATCGAAGATGTTCTTGAAGTTCATCATACCCGAGTCGCCCAGGATGACACGATCCTTGATGTGCAGCAGCTGGATGCGGTCTGCGTGCTTGTTGATCCACTCGACAGGATCTTCCTGACCCATCACTGTCCAGTAAACGTCAAGCTCGAAGGCTACGTTGGCAGCGTCCGTGTTGTCCATGAAGAGCTGCAGGATGTGCGTGCCCTCAACGCGGTGCAGGACTGTGCCGAGCATGTCCTGCTCGCCCTTAGCCTGAACCTTCACGAACTCCATGTTGTGATTGTGGTAGCCGAACTTCAGGCCACCGGCCTTGACGGTCTCGCCGCTCTTGTTCAGCAGGTCGGCGAAGCTCTTCACGGGGCCTTCGCTTGTCAGACCGAACATAGGCATCATCGGCTGTACCAGGTATTCGCAACCCAGCTTGGCATGGTCTTCGGTGATCTTCTTCCATCCCTCAACGATAGGAGCCTTCAGGCTCTCGTCCCAACCGCCGGACTTGCCCGAACGGTCTTCGCGGCCTGCTGCACCGCTGAAGAGCTGGGGAGGATTGACGTGTGAGCTGGGGATTGACAAGCCGTTGTCGTCACACATCTTCTTGAACTCTGCGGGGTCGATGCCGCCGATTTGGCCTGTGGCTGGGTCATAGCCGGCAAGCTCAAGCTCGTCGATGCCCATGTCCTTTATCTTCTTCAGGTTCGCATTGACATCGCCGGCATAGAGTTCCGGGCCGAGTGTGTAGATCTGCAAACCAAGTGTCTTGTGTGCAGGAGCCTCCTCCTGTCCTTCAGCTGCTGCAGCACCGCTATTGTTGTTGCAAGCAGCCAGGGCACCCAACGTGAGCAGGGATGCGCCCTTTAAGAAATCTCTTCTATTAACCATAGTATAAAAATATTAATACGTTCTGCGGCAAAATTATGACATTATATTCATATAGTGTCACATTCGCCGGAACTTTTTGTGTTTTCCGTCGTCTTGTCCTTACTTCACGAAGTCTCTGCCGAGCAGATATTTGGCACTCTCTTCGGCACGCTGTACCTGCTTGCCGCTGTTGATGTCCTCTATCTCCACGAACCAGTGCTTGTGTCCGTTGGCGTAGAAGGCGTTGAAGATGTTCTCGAAGTTCATGGCACCCGATGCTCCGATGACGATGAAGTCCTTGATGTGCAACAGCTGTATGCGGTCCTTGTATGTCTTGATCCACTCCACAGGGTCTTGCTGACCCATGACGGTCCAGTAGCAGTCGAGCTCGAACAGCACGTTCTGCGGGTCGGTATTGTCAATGAAGACTTTCTCGATGGCCTCCGGCGCAGCACCGCCGTTCTGACCCGGGCGCATACGCTGGTTGTATGGGATCACCTCTGTGCCGCCGGGGACAACCTTGTTGAACTCGTTGCTGTGGTTGTGGTATCCGAACTTGATGCCGTTCTGACGGAGCAGCTCGCCCACGGAGTTGAACACGTCGGCAACGTTCTGTGCATCTTCCTTGCTGTTGATTGTGGGGAGGCTGGGCTGCACGATGTACTCACAGCCGAACATCTTGTGGTCGTCGATGACGCTCTTCCAGAAGTCCAGTATCTTTCCCTTCGTGTCGGGGCCGTACTTCTCGCCGCGGTCGAGGTTGTTGGGGGTGAGGTGTGAGCTGCGGATACCGATACCGGCATCGTCGCACATCTTCTTGAAGTCGGCAGCCGAGAGCGGAGAGCCAGCGTTGCGTCCGAAGGAGGCGAAGCCGCCCTTGCTATAAAACGCAAGCTCGAGCTGCTGGTAGCCTGCGGCCTTGATTTTCTTCAGCGTCTCTGCCGGATTTGCGAAGAACTCGCCGCCGAGCGAGTAGAGCTGGAGGCCGAGGTTCTTGCCTGCCTTTGCTGCCTTTGGCGTTGCCGTTGTCGTTGCGTCTACGCCGCTTGCCGCGAAGCCCTTGGATGCGGCCAAGGCACCGAACGTGAGCAGCGATGCGCTCTTAAGGAAATCTCTTCTGTTTGTCATGATGTTAGGTTTTTAAGATTTTAAGTTTAACGTAATTCGATATAAGAATTTAGGGACAACCATTTACCGCTAAGTTTCTCGGGGATAAAGTTACAGAAATATTCCGTTGACGGATGAATTATGCAAGTTTTTTGATACGCATCAAGAAAAACCATGCTCGAAGCATCTGTTGTCGGCAGGCACCACCGGCTTAACGCCAATAGGGTGGGCGGTGCGGAGTTCAGTCTAATAATCATGCGTTTTCACTCGGCGCGTGCCGCTCCGCAGGGGCAGGCTCTTGCGGATGCTGAACCGCCCTGTCTGTGGCTGTACGTCCATAAGTTTGTGGCTGTACGTCCACAACTCTATGGTTGAACGTCCACGGACTTGTGGTTGTACGTCCACAGATCCGTGGTTGAACGTCCACGGGCGCAAGGATTTTCAAAATATATAAGCGCACCGATAGTGGCGGTGTCGGCGGTTTTCCGTACCTTTGTGCTTGCAAAAACAGTTTTAATCCTGAATATGACTGAAGAAGAGAAGATAATAGGCGAAAACAACTACTCAGCCAACAACATCCAGGTCCTTGAAGGCCTGGAGGCAGTGCGCAAGCGTCCTGCCATGTACATCGGAGACATCAGCTTCAACGGCCTGCACCACCTGATAAACGAGGTGGTCGACAACTCCATCGACGAGGCACTGGCAGGCTATTGCGACAAGATAGAGGTGACACTGAACGAAGACAACTCCGTGACGGTGCAGGACAACGGACGTGGAATTCCGGTGGACATTCACGAGAAGGAGCACAAGTCGGCACTTGAGGTGGTCATGACCGTGCTGCATGCCGGAGGTAAGTTCGACAAGGGTTCGTACAAGGTGTCTGGCGGTCTGCACGGCGTCGGCGTGAGCTGCGTCAATGCGCTGTCCAGGCACATGACATCGCAGGTGTTCCGCAATGGCAAGATCTACCAACAGGAATACGAGTATGGCAAGCCGCTGTATGCCGTCAAGGTCGTCGGAGAGACCACGCTGACCGGCACGCGCCAGCAGTTCTGGCCCGACGGCACGATATTCACCGAGACGGTCTACAACTACGACCACGTGGCAAACCGCATGCGTGAGCTGGCATTCCTGAATGCAGGCATCACCATCGTGCTGACCGATATGCGCAAGGACGGCGAGGGCAACACGCGACAGGACGTGTTCCACTCCGACGACGGCCTGAAGGAGTTTGTCCGCTATCTGGACTCGTCGCGTGTGCATCTGTTCGACGATGTCATCTACATCAACACCGAGAAGCAGGGACTGCCGATAGAGATAGCCATCATGTACAACACCGGCTACAGCGAGAACCTGCACTCCTACGTCAACAACATCAACACCATAGAGGGCGGTACGCACCTCACCGGCTTCCGGCGTGCCCTGACGCGCACGCTGAAGAAGTATGCCGACGATAACAACATGCTGGAGAAAGCAAAGGTGGAGATAGACGGCGAGGACTTCCGCGAGGGACTCACGGCTGTAATATCCATCAAGGTTGCAGAGCCGCAGTTCGAGGGACAGACCAAGACCAAGCTGGGCAACAGCGAGGTGGCCGGTGCCGTGGATCAGGCTGTCGGAGAGGCTCTGACAAACTACCTGGAGGAGCACCCCAAGGAGGCGAAGCTCATCGTCGACAAGGTCATCCTGGCAGCACAGGCACGTGTGGCAGCACGCAAGGCGCGCGAGACGGTGCAGCGCAAGTCGCCCATGAACGGCGGCGGTATGCCCGGCAAGCTGGCAGACTGTTCGAGCAAAGACCCGGAGGAGTGCGAGCTGTTCCTCGTCGAGGGCGACTCCGCCGGTGGCTCTGCCAAGCAGGGACGCGACCGCAAGTTCCAGGCCATCCTGCCGCTTCGCGGAAAGATACTGAACGTGGAGAAATCCATGTGGCACAAGGCGTTCGAGAGTGACGAGGTGAACAACATCATTCAGGCTCTCGGCGTGCGCTTCGGCCTTGATGCGGAGGACAGCAAGAAGGCCAATCTCGACAAGATAAGATATAAGAAAGTGATAATAATGACCGATGCCGATGTCGACGGCTCGCACATCGACACACTGGTCATAACGTTCTTCTACCGCTATATGCCGGAGGTCATAGAACGCGGATACCTCTACATAGCCACGCCGCCGCTCTACCTCTGCAAGAAGGGTAACGTCGAGGAATACTGCTGGACAGACCAGCAGCGGCAGAAGTTCATCGACACCTATGGCGGCGGCAAGGAGGGCGCGATACACGTGCAGCGTTACAAAGGTCTGGGTGAGATGAACCCCGAACAGCTGTGGGACACGACCATGAACCCTGAGAACAGAATGCTCAAGCAGGTCACCCTCTCGAACGGCACCGATGCAGACTATACCTTCTCGATGCTGATGGGCGAGGACGTGGGTCCGCGGCGTGAGTTCATTGAGAAGAACGCCACATACGCCAATATCGACGCGTGACGGCGGGCGAGTAGTACGGCGAAACAAAGAGGGGCGGCGCAACCACGGTTGCGCCGCCCCTCTTTGTTGGTATGTGGTATGTATGTGCGTGTCAGTCTGTGTAGTGTCTCCGGCGCAGCTCCGCGGCGGCAGAGCATAGCTCGTCGTACCACTCCTGTCCGAACAGGCGGACGAGCGGCTCGCGCAGGAACTCGTAGACCCTGACGTTGAGCTTACGCCCCAGCAGGCGTGCCCCCTGACAGACGCTCCACTCGTGGTAGTTCAGTGCCTTCATGTCTCCTATCTGCGACACCCTTATGGGGTACAGGTGGCAGGAGATGGGCTTGTAGAAACCGCTCCTCTTCTCCCTGAATGCCTTCTCCAACGCACAGAGACACATGCCCTTGGCATCGTAGCAGGTGAAGACGCAGTCCCGTCCGTTGACGATGGAGATGACCTGCTGTCCGTCGATGTCGGTGTAGGTCAGTCCCTGCCGCCGTATCACGTCCCGAGCTTCGGCAGACAGGTCGTCCCACACCACGGGCAGGGCATCCTCGAGCTGCTTCACCTCATCGGCTTCCACAGGAGCACCGGCATCGCCCTCTATGCAACACGCACCCTTGCACTGTGACAGGTCGCACAGAAAGCGTTTGCCCAGCACGTCGTCGCTAATCAGCACATCGCCGATCTGGAACATGACTCCCCTTCTTCGTCATTTTATCAGGTCGTGGCCGGTCATCTCCTTCGGCTGCGGCATGCCCATGATGTGCAGTATTGAGGGAGCTACGTCGGCGAGCACGCCGTCTTCCACCGTGGCGTTCTTGTCTGTCGTGACGTAGACAAAGGGCACGGGGTTCAGCGAGTGCGCAGTGTTCGGCGTGCCGTCGTCGTTGAGTGCATGGTCGGCATTGCCGTGGTCGGCAATGATGAGCACCTCGTAGTCGTTGGCCTTGGCAGCCTCAACGGTGTCGCGCACGCAGTTGTCGATGGCGACCACAGCCTTCTCGATGGCAGAATATACGCCTGTGTGACCCACCATGTCACCATTGGCATAGTTCACGACGATGAAGTCGTACTTCTGCGAGGCGATGGCTCCCACCAACTTGTCCTTGACCTCATACGCGCTCATCTCCGGCTTCAGGTCATAGGTGGCAACCTTGGGCGACGGCACGAGGATGCGGTCTTCGCCGTCGAACGGCTTCTCCCGTCCACCGTTGAAGAAGAATGTCACGTGGGCATACTTCTCCGTCTCGGCTATGTGCAGCTGCTTCTTGCCGTTCACGGACAGGTATTCGCCGAGGGTGTTGTCAACGTTCTCCTTGTCGAAGAGGATGTGGACACCCTTGAACGAGGCATCGTAGGGCGTCATGCAGTAGTACTGAAGGTTCTTTATCGTGTGCATGCCCATGTCCGCCTTGTCCTCCTGCGTCAGCACGACGGTGATCTCCTTGGCGCGGTCGTTGCGGTAGTTGAAGAAGATGACCACGTCGTTCTCCTTTATTGTGCCGTCGAAGGCACCGTTGACGATGGGCTTGATGAACTCATCGGTCACTCCCTCGTCGTAGGACTCCTGCATGGCCTGCACCATGTCCGTAGCCACCTTGCCCGCGCCGTTGACCAGCTGGTCGTAGGCTATCTTGATGCGCTCCCACCGCTTGTCGCGGTCCATGGCGTAGAAGCGTCCTATGATGGAGGCTATCCGTCCTGCACTCTGGCGGCAGTGCTCTGTCAGCTGGCTGATGAACCCCTTGCCGCTCTTTGGGTCGGTGTCGCGGCCGTCCATGAAGCAATGTATGAAGGTGCGGTCGCCGATGCCATACTCCTTGGCGATGTCGCACAGCTTGAACAGATGGTCGAACGATGAGTGTACGCCGCCGGTGCTGGTCAGTCCCATGATATGAAGGTTCACACCGTGGTCGCGGGCATAGCTATAAGCAGCCACCACCTCGGGGTTCTTCAGTATGCTGCCGTCCTGGCAGGCACGGTTGATCTTCACCAAGTCCTGATATACGATGCGCCCCGCGCCGATGTTCAGGTGCCCGACTTCGGAATTTCCCATCTGTCCGTGGGGCAGGCCGACGTTCTCGCCGCACGCCAGCAGCTGTGAGTTGGGATACGTCTTTATCAGGCTGTCCCAATAAGGTGTAGGGGTGCAGTAAATCACGTCATCCTTCTTGTGGTCGCCGATACCCCACCCGTCGAGTATCATCAAAAGTGCTTTCTTAGCCATAATGTTTAATGCTTTTAGTGTACGTAAACTTCTTGTTTTCAGGCCACAAAGGTAACGCTTTTCAAGCGTCGCGCAACGCCTCGCCCGCCTATATATTTCTTATGGGCGGCCGCCAGTCTGATTTATGTCGGTATAGATGTCAGCGGTTCAGGAGTTTGTCCTCGGCTTGATGTACCGGCTCTGTGTTGAGTGAGCCGTAGGCACGCTGCATCATCCGGCGTATGCGGTCGTTGCACAGATTGCCGATGCTGCCCTCGTGGGTGTGGTGCACTGTCTTGCTGTGGCTGAACTCTCCGCGCTCGAACTCGAGCCCCACCTGCTTATAGGCATCACGGAAGGGTATGCCCTGCAAGACAAGCTCGTTGACACGCTCTACGGTGAAGATGGGCAGATAGCGGTCATCGTCGAGGATATGTTCGTTGACGCGGATGCGCTCGATGATGTAGTTTGTCATCGTCAGGCAGTCCTTCAGCTGGTCGAAAGCAGGGAGGAACGCCTCCTTCAGCTGCTGGTAATCACGGAAATATCCGCTGGGCAGGTTGTTGGAGATGAGCGTCACCTCCTGCGGCAGAGCCTGTAACGTGTTGCACCGTGCGCGAATAAGCTCAAACACATCGGGGTTCTTCTTGTGCGGCATGATGCTGGAGCCGGTGGTGCACTCGTCGGGCAGCTTTATAAATCCGAAGTTCTGGCTGTTGAACATACAGGCATCAAACGCGAGCTTGGACACTGTGGCGGCGACACCGGCGATGGCGAAGGAGACATACCGTTCCATCTTGCCGCGTCCCATCTGTGCATACACCACGTTGTAGTTGAGGTCTTCAAACCCCAACAGCTTTGTCGTCATGGTGCGATCCAGGGGGAATGACGAGCCATAGCCTGCCGCCGAGCCTAACGGATTCTTATTGACCATGTGATAGGCTGCACCGAGGAAGCCCATGTCGTCGGCCAGGCTCTCCGCATAAGCGGCAAACCAAAGTCCGAAAGAAGACGGCATGGCAATCTGCAGATGTGTGTACCCTGGCATCAGCACATCCTTGTGCTTGTCGCTTTGGTCGATGAGTGTGCAGAACAGCGTGTTGACGAGTGCCGCCACCTCTTCAATCTGTTCGCGGGTGAAGAGCTTGAGGTCGAGCAGCACCTGGTCGTTGCGTGAGCGTCCGCTGTGAATCTTCTTTCCAACGTCACCCAACTTGCGTGTCAGCATCAGCTCCACCTGCGAGTGGACATCCTCGACCCCGTCCTCAATGACAAAGTTGCCACTCTCGGCAACGGCGTAGATGTTGCGTAACTCCTTGAGCAGCACGCTCAGCTCGTCGGCGGTGAGCAGGCCTATGCTCTGGAGCATGGTGATGTGTGCCATCGAGCCGAGCACGTCGTACTTGGCAAGATAGAGATCCATCTCCCTATCGCGACCCACGGTGAAAGCCTCGATGTCCTTATTTATCTGCGTTGATTTCTCCCAAAGTTTCAGTGCCATTCTTCAACAGGGCTTAATAGTTTATCATCGTCATGGCCTCGGCAATGCGGTTCAGCGCGTCGGTGATGGGCTTCTGTGCCATCTTCAGGAGAAACGGGCTCAGTTCAAGCTCTCCTACGAGCTGTAGCGTGCACTGGCTTGCTGCGGGATGTCCCAGCAGGATGTTGAGCGTGAAGGGCACGGGCGACTTGACCGTGCTATAACGTATGCTGCCATACGGCTGTGCCTCGCTGAGCTTCAGCGAGATCTCTCCCATCATCGTGGGGAATGTCAGACAGCCGTCGGACACCTTTATGTCCTTCAGCTTGTCGCTCGGGATGCTGGCAACCATGCGTTCCAGGTTCCCCATGTCTGCCAACTTGTCGTAGACGCTACGCTGTGATGCCTGTATGGTCTTTATGTCGCTTTGAAAGCTCGTTGTGTTCATTGTCTCTAAGCTGTTCCCTTTTCCTATGGTCATTTATCCTCACCCCAGTGTGCAGGGTCATTGCGCCACTCGTTGAGTGTGGGCACGTCGGCCTCTTCGATGTATCCTGTACGCAGAGCCACGTCCATCACCGCCTCATAGTCTGTCAGCGTGACAAGCTGCACCTTGGCAGCCTTGAAAGCCTTTTCTGCAACGGGAAATCCGTAGGTGAACGATGCCACCATGCCGATGACCTCACACCCGTCACGGCGTATGGCCTCTACCGCCTTGAGGCTGCTTGCCCCTGTCGACACCAGGTCTTCCACGACCACGACCTTCATGCCGGGACGAAGCTCTCCCTCGATGAGGTTCTCCAGCCCGTGATCTTTGGGTTTTGAGCGCACATAGACAAACGGCAGGTTCAGCTCATCGGCCACCAATGCCCCCTGCGGGATGGCACCTGTTGCAACTCCGGCAATGGCATCGGCCTGTCCGAAGTGCTCGAGGATGGAGCGCGACAGCTCTATCTTGACGAAATTGCGCAATGACGGATAGGACAACGTTTTGCGGTTGTCGCAGTAGAATGGGGACTTCCAGCCCGAAGCCCATGTGAAAGGATTGGCAGGCTGGAGTTTTATAGCCTTGATCTTCAGTAGTCTCTCTGCGAAAAGTTTCTCTAATGTCTTCATAACGCCCTTTATTTATCCTTACAGACTGCAAAAGTAAAATTTTTATTTGGTAAGAGCGGTGTCATGCGGATTCTGATTGCCACAAAAAATGTTAGCACTCCCTGCCGGAGCCTGTGCGTTCCGGCTCTCGCCGAACTCCCTTCCCCGTGCCTGACGGAATGTGGCGGTAGTAGGCCTCGGAGCTTGAGAAAAAACAGGGGGCGCGTCAGAAAAATTCGGGGTGTCAAAACAGGCTTTTAGCGCGATAAGTACGGCTAAAAGCCGCTTTGCCGGTCGCGCACCGCCGAAAAAAGTTGCCACACCATGCACGTGGTTACAAGACTTCTCCTTATACTTGCTCCGAAGAACCGGAAACCATGACAGAAGCAACAGCAAGGACAAACGGCAGCAGCCCCGCGACACAGAAGTTCCCGCGGACAGGGACGGCCGACAAGATGCGTTTCCCGCAGAGCGTCTTTTTTTAACGAACAACCGACAAGGTCTTAACAAATGCTGAAACATTTCTTAACATACGGCTAACACTGTTTTAACAGA
>CAVHVD010000018.1:0-14661 GCA_963639425.1 Faecalibacterium prausnitzii | reverse complement strand
AACGGGCATCGTTAGGTGCTATGCTTGCCCATCGTTAGACCCTAAGAATGGGCATCGTTAGGGTGCCAACAAGGGCAAACGCGGAATTAGTGAACGGAAGTGTGGAAAAGTGAACGGTTTTTGAACAAAAACACGGCTTCAATGGGCAATCAGTGACCAATTTTTGAACGGTTAGTAAACAGATAGTAAACGCTTTTGAACGGACTTGCATGTGATGAAAATATTACTATCACGGCTTGTCGGGTTGCCACAAGTCCGTGGGACGCATGGTTCGGGAACGGAAGAAGACAGGAGGTTTTTCTTATGGAGACGAGAAAGGACATTGCCGCAGGGAAGAAGGCATGTGGAAAGTATAACTGCGCACAGGCGGTGCTGACGACGTATGCCGACCTGACAGGCCTCGACGAGCCTGTGGCCATGGCCATGACCGACGGCTTCGCTGCCGGAATGACAAATATGGAAGGTACCTGCGGTGCACTGGTCGGCGCAGGCATGGTGCTTGGGCTGGCAAACCGCGACAGGACGAAGACGCGACGGCAGATGAGGGCGGTCATGGAGGCGTTCCATGAGCGCAACGGTGCCACGCAGTGCAGGCTGCTGAAAGGTGTGGACACGCACGTGGTGCTGCGCGAGTGTCCGCTGTGTGTCTCCGATGCCTGCGAGTTCCTCGAAAAACAACTGCTGCAAGACCAATAGGCCTTGCAGCAGCATTTTTAGTGAGAGAGTACGTATCGGTCAGGCTTCCAGACAGTCGTCAAGGTCGCGCGTCAGCTGCTCCTTGTCGATGTTCTGCCCGATGAAGACAATCTTTATCATTCGGTCGCCATACTTGTCGTCCCAGTCGCGCAGCAACCCAGGCTCCTGCTTCATGAGTTGCATCAGCTCCTCCTCGGGGGCAGTGGCATACCACAGTCCTGCCTCGGTGACTTTCTTCTGCACTCCGGCCTGCTCGAACAGGTAGGACATATCACGGTTGTGGCTGAAGTAGCACACGCCCTTGGCGCGGATGACGCTCTTCGGCCACTTGGTGTATGCAAAGCGGTCGAACTTGTGGATGTCGAACGCCGGACGGCGGTAGTAGACAAAGGTTCCGATGCCATACTCCTCCACCTCGCCGCCCTCATGGTGGTGGTCATGATGATGGTGGTGATGTCCGTCGTGATCGTGGTCATCGTCGTCGTCATGGTCGTGGTGATGGTGGTGTTCATCTTCGTCCCCGTCGTCATCGTCGTGATGGTGTCCGTGCGGCTCTTCCGCGTCCTCCATGGTGGCTTGCCGCTCTATCTCGCGTATCCATCCTGCCGACGTAGCCACACGCTCAAAGTCGAACAGATGTGTGTCGAGCAGTGTCGCGATGTCTATCTCGGCATAGTCGCACTCAATGATTCTCGCCTGCGGTTGCAGGGTCTTGATGATCTGCTTTATGCGTCCCAACTCTTCCGGCTTCACCTCCGAGACCTTGTTGAGCAGGATGATGTTGCAGAACTCTATCTGCTGGATGATCAGGTTCTCAATGTCCTCCTCACCGATGTTCTTGCTCGTCAGGCTGTCGCCGCACGAGAACTCGCTTTGTAGGCGCAGGGCATCGACCACGGTGACGATGCTGTCGAGGCGTGGCACGCCATGCTTGACGAACTGTCCTCCCATTTGCGGGATGGAGCAGATGGTCTGTGCGATGGGTTCAGGTTCACAGATGCCGCTGGCTTCGATGACGATGTAGTCGAAACGCTGTTGCTTCAGTATGTCGTTGATTTGCTCAATCAGATCCATCTTCAGCGTACAGCAGATGCAGCCGTTCTGGAGAGCCACAAGGCTCTCGTCCTTCTTGCCCACGACACCGCCTTTCTGTATCAGGTCGGCATCGATGTTTATCTCGCCTATGTCGTTGACGATGACGGCAAACTTGATACCTCTTTCGTTTGCGAGAATACGGTTGACCAGCGTTGTCTTTCCACTGCCCAGATAGCCTGTGATGAGCAGGATTGGTGTTTCTTTCTTGTCCATGATGAATTGTCTTTCTGTCTTATTTGCCCTTGCGTTGGCTGGGACGGGCGGCACGCTTGCGCCGTATCTCCGCCTTCATCTTTGCCGAGGCGGAGTTGTGCTGTCCTGTGATGTAGCTTTTCTTCTTCGCCTTGGTCTTGACCTTTGGCTCGGTGCGTGGCTTCGGCTTGCCGTGGAAGCGGATGCCATTGACCAGTATGTCGTCTATGTCGCTCATGTCGTTTTGTAATAAGGTGTGTGTCTATTCTGAAATCTGTACGCCCGTGACTTCTCCTGTGAAGATGTTGGCGCGTCCGCTTGCGGGCTTGTCGGCGGTGACGTTGCGGCACAGCATTATCACGCTCGGCTTCTCAGTGCCCGAGACGTAGTAGTTGACCACATAGGTCTGCGCCTCTGCCACCGCGCTGAAGTCCTGGTCGGGGGTGAGTATGGTGCTTATCGTTGTCCTGCCGTCCTGCTTGCTGAGGTAGCCTCCGGCATTGGCCGTGATGCTGTTGCCGCTGACCATTATCACCAGTCGTCCTTCGCTCACTCTCACCATGTCCGGTGTCAGCGCGTCGGTAGCGATGCTTCTGAAGCCCGAGCCTTGGGGTGCACCGCCCACGGTCGACGGCTCCGCCGTTGTCGGCTTCATCGTCTCTGTCGCCTTGGGTGCATCTTGTACACCTATCACCGTCACTTCATCGGCGTTGCGGACAGCGGAACGGTCGTCTGCGGCATTGGCTGTCGGCACTCCACTCAGTGCCAGTTGCAGCTCGCGGTTCATGTCGTCGACCCAGTCCACTGTCTTGCGGCGGAACTTGGCCCATCCGCGCACCAGCTTGGTGTGGTCTTTGTTCAACGCCCACTTGTCGCTGATGCACTCTTCCGCGGTGAACTTCTCGTCGGTGCTCGGGTAGTCATAGCGCAGCTGGCGGAACTCCAGTCGGCATTTTTGGTCGGCGCAGTTGATGAGCATCTGATACGACAGCTTAGTGCGGTCGAGCGACAGTCCTGCCGACTGGAACACGATGTATTCCAGTCCCGTGGCACCAATCTGTCCTTTCGTCTCGTCGGTGAACGCCACGCGGCTGTTAGCATTTCCATTCTCCTTCAGGTGCGCCTCTGCCCACGCCAAGGCTTTGTCGTAGACCTCCTGCTGTGACATTCCGGGAATGCTGAAGTTCTTCTCGAACACCACCTTGCCGTCCACCTCGGGCACGGCACCCTCCAGATAGTACGAGTCCTCGTGATATGCGGCATGGTCGTCCTTCTGTGCCATGACCGGTAGGCACAGCATGGCGGAAAGCGTAGCCAGTGCCATTGCCCGTAAAGCCTTAAGTCCTTTCATCGTTATGTGATTTCTTCTGTTGTGTTAACCTGGGATAACCCCCTGTTTGCAGCTGTCCGTGCGAGTTACGGTCAGACAAGAATGACCGTCACGCCGCGTGCAGCCTGTGCTCCCATGACCAGTGCCTGCTCGATGTCGGCGGTCTTCGACGGCCCGCTGATGAAGCAACCGTAGCCGTAGTCGGTCATGTCAATGCGGCGGTATGCCTGATGCATGTTGCTGACGAGGTTGTCCTTGTCAAGCACTATCACCAGCTGCTCGCTGATGAAGCACACGGCACGTTCCCGCATGGTCTGCGGCACCCACACGCATCCGTTCTCCGCCACGCCCACCGTGCCGCGTACGATGCCCACGTCCGTGCCGTTCAGGTCGGCGGCCTCTGCCACGGTGTCAGGGTTCTTCTGTGCTATCGTCACCTCGGGTAGGTTCGACGCGAAGGTCTTGGCCTCCGGATAGGCAGCCCTTATCAGCTCGTTGATGTCTTCGCCTTCCTTCAGCTCCACCACCTTGCTGCCGACGGTGCGGCTCATGTCGATGAACTGCTCCTTAACATCGGGATACTCCAGCCCCTTGATAGCTGCGGTCTCCGGCTTGTCGAACGTGATGCCGGTATTTGTCCTGAGCTTGTTCAGAAGTTCTTCCCTATTCATTTCACCTTTCCTTTCTTCCAAAGTTCACCAAATGATTCCTTCGCGAACACGGGCATTGCGTGTCCTATGCTCCACGCGTTGACGCTGTGTATGTCGGTAAGTGCCGACGGCAGATGGTTCGCCAACGGTGCTAACCGCAGTGCCGTGCGATAGAGGGCAGGGTGGCAGAAGAGTGTCTCCATGCCCTCCGACATCACCTTCTTCATGGTGTCGGCCTTGCCTATGCGGTCGAGTGTCTGCCTCCAACGGTATATCTGCGACCCCGGCTCCACCATGGCGGGGCACACATCATCGCATGACAGGCACAGCGTACACGCCGACACATTGTCGTGGTATCTGCGTGCGTCGTGCAGCATACCAAGGTTCACGCCTATGGGGCCGGGGATGAAGTAGGTGTATGAATAGCCTCCGGAACGACGATAGACGGGACACGTGTTCATGCACGCCCCGCAACGTATGCACTTCAGTGATTTCCAGTGGTCTTGATTAGCAAGAATATCGCTACGCCCGTTGTCCACCAGAATGACGTGCATCTCTCCACCCGGACGTGCCTTGCGGAAGTGCGATGTGTATGATGTTGTGGGCTGGCCTGTCGCCGAACGGCACAGCAGCCGCTGGAACACGGCCAGACAGTCATAGTCCGGCACGATCTTCTCTATGCCCATCGCCACGATGTGCAACTTCGGTATGCTGGTACTCATGTCGGCATTTCCCTCATTGGTGCACACCACCACATCGCCTGTGGCGGCAATGCCGAAGTTGCAACCTGTCATGCCTGCCCCTGCCTCAATGAACTCGTTGCGCAGGTGTGCGCGTGCACACGCAGTGAGATATGTCGGGTCATAGTTACCTGTCTCTTTGCTGATGCCCTTCTCCTCGAACATACGCCCCACCTCCTGACGTGTCAGGTGTATGGCGGGCATCACTATGTGGCTTGGCTTCTGGTGCAGCAGCTGGAGGATGCGTTCACCCAAATCCGTCTCCACCACGTCTATGCCGTGCTGCTCCAGGTAGGGATTCATTTCGCACTCTTCCGTCAGCATGGACTTGCTTTTCACCATCTTCTTCACGCCGTGGCTGTCCAGTATGCCGAGCACAGTCTTGTTAAACTCCTCCGCGTCCTTTGCCCAGTGCACTGTGACACCGTTTTCTTCAAGGTTACGGCTGAACTGTTCCAGATAGTCGGCGAGATGGGTGATGGTGTGCTGCTTTATGTCACTTGCACACTGCCTCAGTTCTTCCCATTCCGGCAGTCCGTGAGCCATGGTGTCGCGCTTTTCCCTGACCGACCAAAATGTTAGGTCGTGCCATGTTGTCTTCTCTCTGTTGGCCGTGAAGGCGTGTGCGGCCTTTGAATGTAGTGTGCTCATAGTCCTGCTGCAAGAATTTGTGCTACGTGAATGAACTTTATGTCCTTGTGCTGCTTCTTCGCTATACCTTGTAGGTGCATCAGGCACGAGCTGTCAGGACCGGTGATATATTCCGCACCGGTCGCCATGTGGCGTTCCAGCTTGTCCTGTCCCATGCGCGTGCTGACATCAGGCTCTTCTATCGAGAACATACCGCCGAAGCCGCAACATTCGTCGCGTCGTTCCGGCTCTTTCACGGTTATGCCCCTTACCAGCTTGAGCAGGTCAATGACCTTGTTGAAGCGCGGCACATTCTGCTCCGACGGTGATGCTAAGTGCAGCTCGCGCACGCCGTGGCATGAGTTGTGGACGCTGACGATGTGCGGAAACTCTGACGGCAGCTCACGCACGTTCACCACGTCGTGAAGGAACTCAACGATGTCCACGGTCTTGCCGGCAGCCTCGCACTTGTGTCCTTCAGACAGCAGGGTGGGGTGATACAGCCTGACGTAAGCGGCACACGATGCCGACGGTGCCACGACATAGTCGAACCGGCCGAACATCTCGTCGAAGCTCTGCGCCAGTGGCACAGCCATGTGCTCGAACCCCGCATTGGCCATTGGCTGTCCGCAGCAAGTCTGCTTCTCGGGGTATCTGACGTCAAGTCCGAGATGTTTCAGCAACTTATAGGTCGCCACGCCCACCTCGGGATACAGCGCATCCACATAGCATGGCACAAACAATCCGATGGTCATGATTCTTCTCCTTATATAATATGTGTCCCTCTCATCCCATTGTGTCCACGGCTACTTTCAGCCTGTCAAGAGCCTCCTTGAGTATGCTGCGCGGCGAAGCCACGTTCAGCCGCATGAAGCCGTGTCCCTCCTTGCCGAACATCTCTCCGTCGTTCAGAGCCATCCGTGCATGGTTCACAAACAGGTCGTTCAGGCCGTCATGATCCAGCCCCAAGCTGCGGCAGTCCAACCAGACGAGGAACGATGCCTGCGGGCGCAGAGCCTTTATCTGTGGGATGTTACGCTTCAGATAGTCTTCTGTGAACAGCACGTTGCCCTCGATGTAGCGCAGCATCTCCTGCCGCCACTGCTCGCCATGACGGAAAGCTGCAGTCGTGGCTATCGGGGCGAACAACCCCGCGTCGTTCAGCTCGTTGGCTGTCAGCCAGCTGTAGAACCTGTCGCGTATCTGTTTGTTGGGCACGATGCTGAAGCTGCTCACGATGCCGGCTATGTTGAATGTCTTGCTCGGCGCACCGAACGTGATGCTGCACTGCGCCGCTTCCTCACTGACAGTTGCAAAGGGAGTATGCTTCAGACCCCACAGAGCCATGTCGCAGTGTATCTCATCGCTTATCACAAGCAGCCCGTGTGTGTGGCAGAAGTGCGCCAGTCGGCGCAGTGTCTCCGTGTCCCAAACGATGCCTGCCGGATTGTGCGGGTTGCTAAGTATCAGCAGCTTGCACTTGCTGTCACAGACGTGTTCCAGGTTGTCGAAGTCCATGGAGTATGTGCCGTCCGTGTTCTCGCGCAGCGGGTTGCAGACCACCTCATGACAGTTGTCCTCGGGCACAAGCCTGAATGGGTGATAGACGGGCGGCTGTATTATGACATTCTCACCATCTTTCAGAAACCGGTTGACCACCAACCCTATGCCTTTCACGATGCCGGGGATGTACGTCAGCCACTCGCGCTCTACCTGCCATCCGTGGTGGCTCTTGAGCCAGTCCATGACGCTGGGCCAATAGTCGTCCGGCTCAATGGTGTAGCCGAAGATGGGGTGCTCCATGCGCCGCTTCAGCGCATCTGTGATGAACGGCGGTGTGGCAAAGTCCATGTCCGCCACCCACAGTCCGGTGATGTCGTCGCGTCCGTAGCGTTCTTTCAGTGCGTCCGTCTTCAATGCGCCGGTGCCACGGCGTTCTATGATAGTGTCAAAATTGTACATTTCGTTTCCCCTTGTGCGTCTTTTTCTTCTATGCTTGCGCAAAGTTAGGAAACTTTTCTTTTACGCAAACGTGCGTTTCGCTTGCCAAAAAAGGAACTCTGCTTTTTTATTGTATGGATTTGCTATTCCTTTGCTGCACGAAAATGAACGTACAATCATCGGCAAGATGGACAACAGACTGAACATACCGGTTCTGACCGTGACGGGTTCTGACAGCACAGGCGGCTCAGGCATACAGGCCGACATCAAGACCATTGTCGCGCTGGGAGGATATGCCGTATCCGCCATCACGTCGGTCACGGTTCAGAACACCTTGGGCATACAGGACTTCTTCGACCTGCCCGCCGATATTGTTGCAGGGCAGATAGAAGCCATCATGGACGATGTGCAGCCCGTAGCGGTGAAGGTGGGCATGGTGCGGAGTGCGGCTGTGGCCGATGCCGTTGAGGCCGCCTTGCGGCGTTATGCTCCGCAGTACGTGGTCTACGACCCTATAGCCGTGTCCGCCTCCGGCGATGTGCTCATGACAGCAGACGTGGCACAGCGCATCAGGCAGCGGCTTCTCGGGCTTTGCACGCTGGTGGTGCTCGACCGCAAGACCGCACAGCTACTCTTGGAGCGTGACATCAACACGCAACAGGAGCTTGCCGATGCTGCTCGGACGCTGACGGACACAGGCTGCAAGGCTGTGTTGTTACAGGACAGCCGTCTTTTCCCCGGCACCAGCACCGATATGCTGCTCACCGCCGATACGGCAGATAGCCCCGTATTCTATTCCTCGCCCGTGATGTCCACCGCCCTCCACGGCATCGGCGGAACGTTGTCGTCGGCCATAGCCACATACCTGGCTCTCGGCAACGGCATTGCAGACAGTGTGTCGAAGGCCAAGAGCTACATCAACCAACAGATTGCCTACGCCAACCACCTTAAAGGGCGGGGTGCCGAGCTGTACAACCAGTTTGTCGACCTCATAGCAACACATTATCACAACAGCAGTGACGTGCGCTTCTATGCTGAGCAGCTGAATGTCAGCAGCCGCTATCTGCTGCAGGTGACACGGCGCACTGCCGGCAAGTCTCCCAAGATGCTGATAGACGAATTCCTGACGGCGCAGGCAAAGACACTGCTCGGCGACGGCAGATACACCGTGCAGCAGGTGGCATACGAGCTGGGATTTAAGCAACAGGCGCACTTCACCTCTTTCTTCAAGAAGATGACGGGCACAGCCCCGAGCAAGTACAAGGAAACCTAATCCGAAAACGAAACATAAATACAGACATCATGACAGAAGACAGACAGACACTAAACCGCAACCTTGCTCAGATGCTGAAGGGCGGCGTGATTATGGACGTGACCACTCCCGAACAGGCACGCATAGCGCAGGATGCAGGGGCGTGCGCGGTGATGGCACTCGAACGCATACCGGCAGACATACGTGCTGCCGGAGGTGTGTCGCGCATGAGTGACCCGAAGATGATACGTGGCATACAGGAGGCCGTCAGCATACCTGTGATGGCAAAGTGCCGCATCGGCCACATTGCGGAAGCACAGATATTACAGGCCATAGACATCGACTACATTGATGAGAGCGAGGTTCTGTCGCCTGCGGACGATGTGTATCACATCGACAAGACTCAATTCCGCGTTCCGTTCGTGTGCGGAGCCAGGGACTTGGGCGAAGCACTGCGCCGCATTGCCGAGGGTGCCACGATGATACGCACCAAGGGCGAGCCAGGCACGGGCGATGTGGTTCAGGCCGTGCGCCACATGAGGATGATGCAGAGCGAGATACGTCGGCTGACATCCATGTCTGACGACGAGCTGTTTGAGGCGGCGAAGCAGCTGCAGGTGCCGCTTGACCTTGTGCGCTATGTCCACGGTCACGGCCATTTGCCGGTGGTGAACTTCGCTGCCGGAGGTGTGGCAACGCCGGCCGATGCCGCACTGATGATGCTACTCGGAGCTGAAGGTGTGTTTGTCGGCTCCGGCATATTCAAGTCGGGCAATCCGGCCAAGCGTGCCGCTGCCATTGTCCAGGCTGTGACAAACTACAACGACCCCCACAGACTTGCGGAACTGTCTGAAGACCTGGGCGAAGCAATGGTGGGCATCAACGAGCAGGAGATCTCGCTGCTGATGGCCGAACGCGGCAAGTGATGGCGTAGGCCACACATATATAATAAGGTGTAACAGGAATGAAGATAGCCATATTGGCTCTGCAAGGAGCCTTTGCCGAACACGAGTGCCGTCTCCGTGAGCTGGGCGTGGAGTGCTTCGAGGTGCGGCAACGTTCCGACTGGGATGCGGCCAAGGACGGACTGATAATCCCGGGAGGCGAGAGCACGGTCATGCTGAAGCTGCTCGACGAGTTGCAGCTGTTCGACCCCATCAGAAACGACCTGTTGGCAGGCCTGCCCGTCTTCGGCACCTGTGCCGGACTTATCCTGCTGGCACGCCATGTGGAGGGTGAGGAATCGCGGCGGCGGCTCGGCATCATGGACATCAGCGTGCGCCGCAATGCCTATGGCCGCCAGTTGGGTAGCTTCCACGCGGAGGCACCGATGAAGGGCGTGGGGTCGACGGTTCCGATGACCTTCATTCGTGCTCCATACATCAGCAGTGTCGGAACGGACGTTGACGTGCTGGCAACCGTTGACGGACACATCGTCGCCGCCCGTCAAGGCGCGGCTCTCGTCACAGCTTTCCACCCCGAGCTGGACAGCGACACGTCCGTACACCGCTACTTCATCCGTGAGGTTGTACAGCCATAGCCGAAAAGTTATTACCTTTGCCGCCCGAAAACGACAGGGCGTGCCATCGTCGCTCAAGGAGCACGCCCGCAGTAGAGTAGAGGTATATAACTTTCGCAATGAGAAATCAGACTTTTGACAGACTAATGACACATGACTTCGTGCGCATGTGTGCCGCCAATATGCTTCTTCATGCGGCCCTGTACACGGTCATCCCGCTGTTGCCTTTCGCCATGGCAGGCCGTCTTGACGTTCCTGTCGGCGCGGCGTGGTGGGGATATGCGTCCCTTGCAATGGGCTGTGCAGCGGCGGCTTTGTTCGGTGCGTGGCTGTGCGACACCTACAAGCGCAAGTATGTGTTCATGCTTTCGGCGGTGGCGTTGGCGGTGTGTTGCGCCGCAATGCTTGTGGCAGACAGCAGCGTGCTGTTCCGTATGCTCATGGCCGCTGCCGGAGCGTGCTATGCCACTGCGTCTGCGTCCGGCATAACGGTGAGCATCGACATCACGGAGTCGAGCCGCCGCAGTGTTGCCAACCGCGCCTATTCCCTGTCGGCATGCGTGGGGCTGCTCGTCGGCATGGGTGTCGGTACGGGCTTCTTCCGTCTGTGGGGCTTTGAGACGTGCGTCTACATCGCCGTCGGTGCCATGCTGGCGGCTGTCTTGCTCGTCGGTCGGGTGTATGTGGCGTTCCGTGCACCCGTGGGTGTCTGCCTCGTGAGCATGGATCGCTTCTTCCTGCCACGCGCGTGGGTGCTGTTTGTGAATGTCGGCGTGCTTTTCTTTGTTGCCGGACTGCTGGCTCCGCTTGCCGTCGGCGGCAGCAAGAGCGTGTTCGTGGTTTTGGCTCTGCTCTCGGCGGCCATCATGCCACTGACGCGAATGTTTGTCAAACTCTCGCATCACTGCCAGCGCAGTACTGCCAACGCCACGTGCTATATGGCTGTCAACGCCGGACTGCTTGGCGGAATGTCCGTGGCTTTCCGTGTCATGGACAGTGGCACCATCTTCTGCCATGCCGCCGTTGCCGCAGCAGTGGGGGCTTTGATGTTTGTCGCGGTCACGCTGCCGTACTTCCGTCGCCACATCGTCAGGAACTGACGGGTGTGTGGACTGCCGTCCTGTGACGTGTGTACCTTGCCCACTCGGGGAGAGATGCACGGGTGTGCGCAGTGTGCGTCATAGCTCTCCTCTTGACTTGAGGTAGAAGTACTTCCACAGCGGCGCAATCATGAGCGACTGGCAGAACTCACCGCCGACAAGCATCTCGAACACGCGCTCCTCCCTGACCGGCGTGACCTGAAGATACTCCGTCTCGTCGAGATGCTGTGTGCCTGTCGGCTCCACACCCGTCGCCACAAAGCAGTGCGTCAGGTTGTTGGTGGTGCTCGGGTTTGCCGATATGGTCATGAGCTGCCGCCACGTGCCGCCGCTGTATCCGGTCTCCTCCATCAGCTCGCGCCTGGCCGCCTCAAGCGGCGTCTCGCCCTTCTCAATCACCCCTGCCACAATCTCGAAGCCGACTTCGTCGAGGGCATGGCGATACTGCCGCTCGATGAGGATGCTGCCGTCGCGCGTCACGGCGATGACGTTCACCCAATCGGGATATTCCAGCACGTAGTACTCATGATTGACCTTCCCGTTCGGCAGCTGCACCTCGTCGCGGCGTGCCGTCAGCCACGGGCGGCGTATCAGGTACTCGCTGCTCAGTGTCTTCCACTGTTGCTTGTCTTCTGCTTTGTCCATAGTGTGTTGCTCCTTCTGTGTGTGTACTGTCGCAAAAATACAAAAAAGCGCGGCACAACTCCGGAGCGTAGTCTCCAAAGTTGTGCCGCGTGCTTCCTGTCGGGCGCGTTATGAAGGTGAGCAATGCAGACATTCAGGCTCTTGGATGTCTATGCCTTAGCATTGTTTAACAGAGGCGTGGACATCAGGCAGCGGCGCAGGTTCGCCCTTGCCGTGTCGGGGCTTACGGCTTCTTCTGCCGTCATGCCGTCGGGGGTGATGCTCTCCACGCGGCAGAACCCTGCGCGGAGCAGTGCGTCGCGGTCGTCGATGCGCCCCGCTACGAGCAGCGTCGGCACCCCACGGCGTGCCGCCCGTCGCAGCACGCGCTCGGGCAGCTTGCCCATCAGTGTCTGACGGTCGGCATGCCCCTCACCGGTAATGACCACTGCGGCTTCGGCGAGCAGGCTGTCGAAGTCGAGGAGGTCGAGTAGCAGGTCGGCACCCGATGCGACCTCGGCTCCGAAGTACTGCATGAAGGCATAGCCCAGTCCTCCCGCCGCTCCTGCCCCCGGCTGTTGTGAACAGTCGTGTCCGCAGTGGCGTGCCGACATCTCCGCAAACAGCCGCGCCCGCCGGTCCAGTGTCTCGACCGCCTCCGGCGTCGCGCCCTTCTGCGGCCCGAAGACTGCGGCGGCACCCTCCGCCCCATACAGGGGATTGCGCACGTCGCTGGCGAGGATGAAGCGGCTCTCCCTGATGGCCTGCTTCTCCAGAACACTGTCGATGGTCTCCCCCTTGGCCATGATGCGCACCAGTGCCTGCAACATCCCGCGTCCGCAGTCGCTCGTGCCGCTGCCTCCCAGCCCGACGATGAAACGTCGGCATCCGGCATCCAGCGCGTGGGCGATGAGCTCGCCAACGCCGTAGGTCGTGGCGACGAGCGGTCGCCGTTCTTCGGGTCTGACCAGGTGCAGCCCGCAGGCCTGCGCCGTCTCCACAATGGCCGTGCCGTCGGGGGCAATGCCATAGCGTGCCGTGATGGGACGCATGAGGGGGTCGAGCACGCGGACTTCAACCGTGCGTCCGTGCATGGCGCGGGTGAAGGCTTCGAGCATACCGTCGCCGCCGTCGCTCATCGGCAGTTGCAGGCTGTCCACGCCGCGTTCCGCGAGAGCCGCTGCTGCGGCTTCTTCTGCCTCGGCCGATGTCAGGCATCCCTTGAACGAGTCTATGGCGAGTATTGCTTTCATGTGTGTGCCGCTGTGGTGTGTCTGCTGTTCAGAAGATGATTTCAAACGTCGTGTTATATCCTGCGACGGGTCTCTCCGCAAGGACGATGTTGCCGCCCTGCACCACCATCATCTGCCGCGACAGCGACAGCCCGATGCCGCTGCCGCCGCTCTTCGTCGTGAAGAAGGGGATGAACATCTCGCGGCGCACGTCGGCAGGAACCATAGCTCCGTCGTTGCTCACCAGCAGTCTGTCGCGTTGCAGAGCCGTGCCCGTGCTTCCCGCCCACCGCAGCTCCATGTCCGTGGCTCCTGCCTCGATGGCGTTCTTGATGATGTTCAGCAGCACCTGACGCATCATTCCGGCATCGGCCTTCACGCTGACGGTCGCGGGTATGCCGACGCTCCACCGCACGTCGGGATACAGCGGCACGACGCTTGCCACGAAGTCGGCGAGCTGCACCGTCTGCATCTGCGGCTTCTGCAGCTGTGCCAGCTTGCGATAGCTGTCCACGAAGGCCGACAGCGAAGCTCCTGTGCGCTGTATAGCCAGCAGCCCGTCCTCATACGCACTGCCCTTTATGGCTGGGTCGGAGAGGTATGCCTGGCTGATGCTGTTGATGGGTGTCAGCGCGTTCATTATCTCGTGTGTCAGCACGCGCGTCAGCCGTTCCCACGACTGCACCTCGTTGACCGCCATGAGCTGTCCTATCTCACCGCCGAAGCTGTTCAGCGTCTCCTGCATGGCGCGCTCGCCGCTCAGCAGCCCGCGCACGGGCAGACGGAACGTGAAGTCGCGGTTGCGCACGGCCTCGTTCATCAGCCACGCACGGAGGCGGAGCTTGCGCTGGTGGCGCACGGCCACGTACAACAGCAGGATGAGGACGACGAGCAGCAATCCTGCTGTCGCCATCACCACCGTCATGCTGTCGATGCTACCGGTCTCCATCGCCATATTTCCTCATCTTTGCGTAGAGTGTCTGCCGCGTGATGCCCAGCATCTCTGCTGCGCGGCTGATGTTGCCGTGGCAACGGTCGATGGCACGCCGAATGTGCTGTGCCTCCACCTCGTCGAGCGGCGACGTGTCCGTGGCGGCGTCAATGGCATCCTTCAGCTTGCGCAGCAGCTCGTCGTTGTCCCACGGCTTGGTGATGAAGTCGGCGGCACCGCCCTTCAGAGCCTTCACCGCCAGATGCACGTCGGCATAGGCGGTGATGAGCACCACAGGCACGTTGGGGTGCCGCTTCCTGATTGCCCCGAGCCACAACAGCCCTTCAAGACCGGTGTCGGGGGCGTAGGTGATGCCGCCGCCGGACGACGGGCGGCTGCCGGTCACGGGAGCCACGAAGTTCATGTCGAGCAGCACGATGTCGACAGCCTCCTGCTGCATCACCGTCAGTATGCGTTCGGGGCTGTCGAGCGTGAGGACACGCCTGAAGGTGCCGTGCAGGCATATCTTCAGGGCTGTGAGGATTTCGTGGTTGTCGTCCACGGCCAGTATTGTTCCGTACATAGGCTCAGGGTCGTTTTGCTTGAGCAAATATAGCGTAAATGGAACATCGGGCAATGATTCGCCGACAAAAAACGGCACGTTTGTGGACGTACAACCTCTAAGTTTGCCGAGGATTGCGGCGGAGCCGCATAATAAGCAAAGGACTT
>CAVHVD010000017.1:0-15568 GCA_963639425.1 Faecalibacterium prausnitzii | reverse complement strand
CGAAAGTTATCGCGATAACTTTTTCACTGTATCGCGATAAGTTTATTTTCCCCTCTGGAAGCCGCCAAAAACGCCCCATTTCGCCCGTGTTTCGCCCTCTGCCTATTGTTAAAATTTTAACATATACGGGTATTTTTAACACACTTAGTGCTATTTATTTTTTGTGGGAAGAAGAATAGTACGTACATTTGCACGCAGAAGATGAATGATGAGGAGGGGCTGTTAAGCTCCTTCTTTGTTTTTACAGGTCTCTTTAATTTATTTTTTTGCGTAACCAAGATGATAGACAGGGAAAAGGTGAGGGACATCGTGTCCGAGTGGCTGAAGGATAAGGATTACTTCCTGGTTGACGTGTCCGTGGATGCGGACAACAAGATTGTGGTGGAGATAGACCACAGGGACGGCGTGTGGATTGAGGACTGTGTCGCCCTTAGTGACTACATCAACAGCCGCCTCGACCGCGATGTCGAGGACTACGAGCTGGAGGTCGGCTCGGCGGGCGTGGGGCAGCCGTTCAGGGTGCCGGAGCAGTATGTCTGCCATGTGGGCAGTCCGGTCGAGGTACTTACCGCCGACGGGGAGAAGGTGCGCGGCACGCTGAAGGAGGCCGACGGCACGCACTTCGTGGTGACGGAGCAGCAGAAGGTGAGGCTGCCAGGGGCGAAGCGTCCGAAGGCGGTGGAGGTCGACAGGGACTTCGAATACAATAACGTGAAATATACTAAATACCTATTTTGATATGGCTAAGAAAGAAGATGTAGTGAGTCTGGTGGATACGTTCAAGGAGTTCAAGGATTCGCAGAATATTGACCGCACGACGCTGGTGAGTGTCATCGAGGAGAGCTTCCGCAGTGTGATAGCCAAGCTCTTCGGGTCGGACGAGAATTATGATGTCATAGTGAACCCCGACAAGGGCGACCTCGAGATACGCCGCAACCGCACCGTCGTCGCCGACGGCGAGGTGACAGACCCGAACCTGCAGGTGTCGCTCTCGGACGCACGCAAGGAGGACGAGTCGTATGAGGTCGGTGAGGAGTTCACCGACGAGGTGAACTTCGCCAAGTTCGGCCGCCGTGCCATCCTGAACCTGCGTCAGACGCTGGCATCGAAGATTCTGGAGCTGCAGAAGGATGCCATCTACAACAAGTACGTGGACAAGGTGGGGACAATCATCTCTGCCGAGGTCTATCAGATATGGAAGAAAGAGATACTGCTGCTCGACGAAGAGGGAAACGAGCTGCTGCTGCCCAAGACGGAGCAGATACCGAGCGACTTCTACCGCAAGGGCGAGGCCGTGCGTGCTGTGGTGGACAGGGTCGAGAACAAGAACAACAACCCGAAGATCATCCTGAGCCGTACCTCGCCGGTGTTCATGCAGCGGCTGTTTGAGATAGAGGTGCCCGAAATAAACGACGGCCTGATAACCATAAAGAAGATTGCCCGCATCCCTGGCGAGCGCGCCAAGATTGCCGTCGAGAGCTACGACGACCGCATAGACCCCGTAGGAGCATGTGTCGGTGTCAAGGGAAGCCGCATCCACGGCATCGTGCGCGAGCTGCGCAATGAGAACATCGATGTCATCAACTACACGCAGAACATGCAGCTGTTTATACAGCGTGCGCTGAGCCCCGCCAAGGTCACGTCCATCAAGCTGAACGAGGAGGAGCACAAGGCAGAGGTCTATCTCAAGCCCGACGAGGTGTCTCTGGCGATAGGCAAGGGTGGTCTGAACATAAAGCTGGCGTGCATGCTGACGGAATACACCATCGACGTGTTCCGCGAGATTGGCAACAGCAACAGTGCCGAGGAGGACGAGGACATCTACCTGGATGAGTTCCGCGATGAGATCGACGGGTGGGTGATCGACGCGTTCAAGTCCATCGGCATAGAGACGGCAAAGAGTGCGCTGAACGCCCCGCGCGACATGATCATCGAGAAGACCGACCTGGAGGAGGAGACGGTCGACGAGGTGCTGAACGTGCTCAGAAAAGAGTTCGAGGAATGAATCCAAACATTATTTGAAGTCTCAATGTGTTGATGCGGCTACACACGGTATTGGCACATTAGTTGACAGCGACAACGGAGAGGCACATTAACACATTAAAACAGAGATATGACTATAAGATTAAATAAGGTTACAAGAGATTTGAACGTCGGAATTGCCACTGCCGTGGAGTTTCTGGAGAAACAGGGGTTCACCGTCGAGGCCAACCCCAACACCAAGATCACGGATGAGCAATTTGACCTGCTGAAGAAAGAGTTCAGCAAAGACAAGGACTTGAAAGACAGGTCGGAGAGATTCATCCAGAACCGTCAGAAGAAAGAGCAGGCCAAGAGTCAGGCTCAGGCCGCGCCACAGCCACAGACGGTAGCGGACAGCAGTGTGGGGATGCCGGAGGTCAAACGCCCGAAATTCCTCGGGAAGATTGACCTGGACAGGATAGGCAAGGATCATTCGGCGGTGAAACCGGCGATAGCCGAGGCTGCGCCCGTGGCGGAGGCTCCCGCCGCAGCACAGCAGGCGGCAGCACCTGTGAAGCCCGAGGCCGCACCGGCAGCCACCATGACGGCGGATGCGGAGCCGCAGCAGGCCGCACCGGCGGCAGCTGTCACCACGGCGGAGCCGCAAGACGGGGAGCCTAAGCAGGCTGCACAGACAGAGGGACAGACAGCGGTGCAGGCCGGAGGCGAGAAGACGGGCGAGGTGAATAAGGACAACGGCGTGTTCCGCCTGCCCAACGAAGGTCTCGAATCGACCATCAATGTCATCGGGAAGATTGACCTCGCCGCCATAAACCTCTCGACGCGCCCGAAGAGGAAATCGAAGGAAGAGCGCAAGCGCGAACAGGAAGAACGCGACCGCCAGCGTGCCGACCAGCGTCGGCAGATGAAGGAGGCACTGATACACGAAATCCGCAATGACGGCGGACAGGGCAGCAGCACCGTCGGCGACGACAGTCAGGGCGGCAAGAGAAAACGCCAACGTATAAATAAGGATAAGGTCGACATCAACAGCGTGTCGGGCAGCATAAAAGGCAACGACCGCAGAAGCGACGACCGCCAGCAGGGCGGCAAGAGGTTCGGCGGTGACCGTCCGCAGGACAACGGCTCGGGCAAGAAAGGCGGTAGGGACCGCTTCGGCAAGAAAGGCTCATCGAAGAAAGAGGTTAACGAGGAGGATGTGGCAAAGCAGGTCAAGGAGACACTGGCACGTCTGACCACGAAGGCCAAGAGCAAGGGCGTGAAGTACCGCAAGGAGAAGCGCGAGCTGGCATCGGAACGTCTGCACGAGCAGGAAAGTCAGGAGATGGCAGAGAGCAAGGTGCTGAAAATCACCGAGTTCGTGACCGCCAACGAGCTGGCGATAATGATGGACGTACCTGTGACGCAGGTCATAGCGACGTGCATGAGCATCGGTGTCATGGTGTCGATAAACCAGCGTCTGGATGCCGAGACCATCAACCTCGTGGCGGAGGAGTTCGGGTATAATACCGAATATGTCAGTGCGGAGGTGGCGCAGGCCGTGGACGAAGCTCCCGACGCAGAGGAAGACCTGGCTCCGCGTGCTCCCATAGTGACGGTGATGGGTCATGTCGACCATGGCAAGACCTCGCTGCTCGACTATATACGCAAGTCCAACGTCATCGCCGGCGAGGCCGGAGGAATTACGCAGCACATAGGTGCATACAACGTGACGCTCGACGACGGACGCAAGATTACGTTCCTTGACACTCCGGGACATGAGGCGTTCACCGCCATGCGTGCCCGTGGTGCCAAGGTCACGGATATAGCAATCATCATCGTGGCGGCAGACGACAACGTGATGCCGCAGACCAAGGAGGCGATAAACCACGCCACGGCTGCCGGTGTCCCCATAATCTTCGCCATCAACAAGATTGACAAGCCGGGGGCGAACCCTGACAAGATAAAGGAGGAGTTGGCGGCAATGAACTTCCTCGTTGAGGAATGGGGCGGCAAATATCAGTCGCAGGACATTTCGGCAAAGCAGGGCATAGGCGTGCATGAGCTGATGGAGAAGGTGCTCCTTGAAGCCGAGCTGCTTGACCTCAAGGCCAATCCCAACCGCAAGGCCACAGGCTCGATAATAGAGTCGTCGCTGGACAAGGGACGTGGCTATGTGGCCACCGTGCTGGTGTCTAACGGCACGCTGCGGATTGGCGACATCGTGCTGGCCGGTGCCAACTATGGCCGTGTCAAGGCGATGTTCAACGAACGTAACCAGCGCATTGAGAAGGCAGGCCCGTCGGAGCCGGCACTGATCCTCGGACTTAACGGTGCACCGTCGGCGGGCGACACGTTCCACGTGTTCGACACCGACCAGGAGGCACGCGAGATTGCCAACAAGCGCGAGCAGCTGCAGCGTGAGCAGGGACTGCGCACGCAGAAGACGCTGACGCTCGACGAGATAGGCCGCCGTCTGGCTAAGGGTGAGTTCCACGAGATGAACATCATCGTCAAGGGTGATGTCGACGGCTCTGTCGAGGCATTGAGCGACTCGCTGATAAAGCTCACGACGGACAAGATACAGGTCAACGTCATCCACAAGGGCGTGGGACAGATCTCGGAATCGGATGTCACGCTGGCAGCAGCCTCAGATGCCATCATCGTGGGCTTCCAGGTGCGCCCGTCGGCCGCCGCCGCCAAGCTGGCAGAGCAGGAGGGTGTCGACATACGCAAGTATTCCATCATCTACGATGCCATTGCCGAGGTCAAGTCGGCAATGGAGGGTATGCTTGCGCCGACGCAGAAGGAACAGGTCACCGCTACCATCGAGGTGCGCGAAGTCTTCAACATCAGCAAGGTGGGACTTGTGGCAGGAGCGATGGTGAAGACAGGAAAGGTGAAGCGCACGGACAAGGCACGCCTCATCCGCGATGGCATTGTGGTGTTCACCGGCAACATAAACGCCTTGAAGCGTTTTAAGGACGATGTCAAGGAGGTCGGAACGAATTTCGAGTGCGGCATCAGCCTCACGGCATGCAATGACCTCAAGGTCGGCGACGTGATTGAGACGTTCGAGGTCGTGGAGGTCAAGCAGACACTCTGATGGCTGTTGCGGATATCATACTGCTTGTGGTGCTTGCCGTCGGTGTCGTCCGTGGCTTCGTGGTGGGGTTCATCAACCAGCTGGCTTCGCTGCTGGGACTTATCGTGGGCCTGGTGGTGGCGCGTGCCATGTACGGCGCATTGGCCGACAGGCTCTATGCCACCGTCACCGATTCCATGACGGCGGCACAGGTCATCGCCTTCGTGCTGATTTGGCTGGCAGTGCCGGTGGCGTTCACCGTCGTGGCATTCGCGCTGACCAAGCTGATGTCCGCAGTCTCGCTGGGATGGGTGAACCGCTGGCTCGGTGCAGGGCTTGGAGCTGTCAAGTACATGCTTTTCGCCGGTTTGGTGATTGGCGTGCTTGAGTTTGTCGAGGGCGACAACGACATCATCGATACCGACGGCTCGGTGCTTTATGAGTTCGTGAGGCAAATAGGGTGTCTGTTTGTGCCTGCGGCGAAAAGCATAGTGCAGACCATGGTGGCATGACCACGCAGCGGCGTATATATAATAAGGTGTACTACTAAGGTAAGGACGAGGAGCTTTCTTGAAGATGGAAAGGACAGGGGATAGAGACAGAGGACAGGACAGGAGCAGCGACAATGAGTTCGTGCGCCGTGTGGCAGAAGAGAAGTACAAGTACGGCTTCACCACCGATGTCCATACCGACGTGATAGACAAGGGACTGAATGAGGATGTGGTGCGCCTGATTTCGGAGAAGAAGGGTGAGCCGGACTGGCTCCTCGACTTCCGGCTGAAGGCTTTCCGATATTGGCAGCAGCACGAGATGCCGCACTGGGCACACCTGCGCATCCCCGAGATAGACTATCAGGCCATTTCCTACTATGCCGACCCGACGGCAAAAGCCAAGGAGAGCAAGAGCAAGGAGCTTGACCCCGAGCTGGTAAAGACATTCGACAAGCTCGGCATCCCTTTAGAGGAGCGCATGGCACTCGGCGGTATGGCCGTGGATGCCGTGATGGATTCGGTGTCGGTGAAGACGACGTTCAAGGACACGCTGATAGAGAAAGGCATCATATTCTGTTCAATCAGTGAGGCTGTCCGCGAACATCCCGACCTCGTGCACCGCTACCTTGGTACGGTAGTTCCCTATCAAGACAACTTCTTCGCGGCACTGAACTCGGCGGTGTTCTCCGACGGCTCGTTTGTCTACATCCCGAAGGGTGTCCGCTGTCCCATGGAGCTGTCGACATACTTCCGCATCAATGCCCGCAACACGGGACAGTTTGAGCGCACGCTGATAGTGGCGGACGACGATGCCTACGTGTCTTATCTCGAAGGATGCACGGCACCGATGCGCGACGAGAACCAGCTGCATGCCGCCATCGTGGAGATTGTGGTCAACAGCCGCGCCGAGGTGAAATACAGCACCGTGCAGAATTGGTACCCCGGCGATGCCGAGGGGAAGGGCGGTGTCTATAACTTCGTCACCAAGCGCGGACATTGCCGTGGCGCGGACAGCAAGCTGTCGTGGACGCAGGTGGAGACAGGCTCTGCCATCACGTGGAAGTATCCCTCGTGTGTGCTCTCGGGCGACAATTCGTCGGCAGAGTTCTACAGCGTGGCTGTCACCAACAACTGCCAGCAGGCCGACACGGGGACGAAGATGATTCATCTTGGCAGGAACACCAAGAGCACCATCGTCAGCAAAGGAATATCCGCCGGTAGCAGTGAGAACTCCTACCGTGGACTCGTGCGTGTGGCACCCACTGCCGACAACGCACGCAACTACAGCCAGTGCGACTCGCTGCTGCTTGGTGACAAGTGCGGCGCACACACGTTCCCCTATATGGACATCCACAACGAGACGGCAGTGGTGGAGCACGAAGCCACCACCAGCAAGATAAACGAAGAGCAGATATTCTATTGCAACCAGCGCGGCATACCGACGGAGGATGCCGTGGCACTGATTGTCAACGGCTATGCCAAACAGGTGCTGAACAAACTCCCTATGGAGTTCGCAGTGGAGGCGCAGAAGCTGCTGTCGGTGTCGCTTGAGGGTAGCGTGGGATAAGGAGAAACACATAACACAAACGAACGAAACGTGGAGAGGAGAAGAGCTATGATGTTGGATATAAAGAACCTGCACGCCAACGTGGCAGGCAAGGAGATACTGAGAGGGATAAACTTACAGATAAACGCCGGTGAGGTGCATGCCATAATGGGGCCCAACGGCTCGGGCAAGAGTACGCTGGCATCGGTGCTTGTCGGCAATCCCGCTTATGAGGTCACGCACGGCAGCGTCACTTTCAACGGCAAGGATCTGCTGGGCATGACACCCGAGAACCGCAGTCATGAGGGCTTGTTCCTCAGTTTTCAGTATCCCGTCGAGATACCCGGTGTCAGCATGACGAACTTCATGCGCACGGCTGTCAACGAGAAGCGCAAGTATCACCATCTGCCGGCACTCAGTGCCAGTGAGTTCCTGAAGCTGATGCGCCAGAAGCGTGACGTGGTGGAGCTGGACAGCAAGCTGGCGAACCGTTCTGTCAATGAGGGCTTCTCCGGCGGCGAGAAGAAGCGCAACGAGATCTTCCAGATGGCGATGCTCGAGCCTTGTCTCAGCATCCTTGACGAGACCGACTCCGGCCTTGATATCGACGCACTGCGCATTGTGGCCGACGGTGTCAATAAGCTCAAGACACCGGAGAGTGCCTGCATCGTCATCACGCACTACCAGCGTCTGTTAGACTACATCAAACCGGACATCGTGCACGTACTCTACAAGGGACGCATCGTCAAGACCGCAGGCCCCGAATTGGCTCTCGAACTGGAGAAGAGAGGATACGACTGGATCAAGGAAGAAGTAGGAGAGTGACGGAGCTATGGGTGCGGAACAACAATACATAGAATTGTACGAAGCCAACGAGCAGCTCGTCTGTGGGCACAGCACGGACATCATGAATGCTGTGCGCCGCAGTGCGTTCGCCAACTTCGTGCGACAGGGATTTCCTACGCGTAAGATTGAGAGATATAAGTACACGGATCTGTCGAAACTGTTCGAGTATAACTATGGCATCGACCTCGACCGCCGCATGGATGCCACTGTCGCCTCGGGCTTCAACCCTTATGAGGTATTCCGATGTGATGTGCCTGACATGCACACCTCGACTTTTTTCGTCGCCAACGACAAGCTCTGCCATAACAAAGGTACGGAGGATGCAGACAGTCTGGCATCGCAGGGCGTGATTGTCGACAGCCTGACGGCAGCGGCAGCACGCTACCCTGACATCGTCGCGCGGTGCTACGGCAAGCTGGCAGACACATCGGAGGACGGCATCACAGCTTTCAACACCGCCTTTGCACAGGACGGCGTGTTTATCTACGTGCCACAAGGCATTGTCGTGGACAGACCGTTGCAACTCATCAATATACTCAAGTCGCGTGTCGACCTGCTCGTCAACCGCCGTATGTTGGTTGTCGTGGAGCCGCACGCACAGCTGCGCCTGCTCGCCTGTGACCACACCAGCGACGAAGCCCGTTTCCTGTCCACGCAGGTCATTGAGGCATACGTCGGCGAGGGTGCGTCGTTCGATTTCTACGAGCTTGAGGAGAACAGCACCGCTACCGTGAGAATCAGCAACCTCTATCTTGACCAACAGGCATCGAGCAACGTGCTACTCAACGGCATGACGCTCAGCAACGGTACGACGCGCAACATGACGCGCGTGTCCCTGTCCGGCGAAGGAGCAGAGCTAAAGCTCTATGGCATGGCCATTGCCGACTATGATCAAAGGGTGGACAATAATACCTTTGTCGACCACCGCGTGCCACACTGCACCAGCAACCAGCTTTACAAGTACGTGCTCGACGGTAGTGCCGTCGGTGCCTTTGCCGGACTGGTGAAGGTGGAACCCGGGGCGCACCATACCCATTCGGAACAGGCCAACCGCAACCTCTGCGCCACGCGCGAGGCTCACATGTACACGCAGCCGCAGCTTGAGATATACAATGACGACGTGCGCTGCAACCACGGAGCCGCCGTAGGACAGCTCGACGAGAGTGCGCTGTTCTATATGCAGCAGCGCGGCATCCCGCTCAAGGAGGCGCGGTTGCTGCTGATGTTCGCTTTCGTGGGTGAGATCGCAGACACCATACGCATTGATGCACTGAAGGAGCGTCTGCACTACCTGATAGAGAAACGCTTCCGTGGCGAGCTGAACAAGGGTTGCCGCGGTTGCGAAATCTGCAAACGATAAAGAAATCCGGCTTATGTCAGAGACAACAGACTTCAACGCACAGGAGTACAGAGCAGACTTCCCTATACTTGGCGTACAGGTGCACGGCAAGCCGCTGGTCTATCTTGACAATGCTGCCACCACACAGAAGCCACGGCAGGTGGTCGAGGTCATGGAGCACGTCTACTATGAGGTCAACTCAAACGTTCATCGCGGTGTGCACAGCCTCTCGCAGCAGTCTACCGAACTGCTGGAACAGAGCCGCGAGAAGGTACGTGCCTTCATCGGTGCGCGGAAAGCGTGCGAGGTCATCTTCACACGCGGCACCACCGAGAGCATCAACCTCGTGGCATCGTCTTTCGGCGATGCTTTCATGCAGGCGGGCGACGAGGTAATTGTCAGCGTCATGGAGCATCACAGCAACATCGTGCCGTGGCAGTTACAGGCCACCAAGAGAGGTATCGTGGTCAAGGTCATACCCATGAGCGACGGCGGGGAACTGCTGCTCGACGAGTATGAGAAGCTTTTCACCCCGCGTACCAAGCTCGTCAGTGTGGCTCACGTGTCCAATGTGCTCGGCACCGTCAATCCCGTCCGGCAAATCATCGCGACGGCTCATGCCCACGGCGTGCCGGTGCTGCTCGACGGGGCACAGTCCGTCCCGCACTTTGCCGTCAACGTCTCCGACCTCGATGCTGACTTCTACTGCTTCTCCGGCCACAAGGTCTATGGCCCTACGGGCATCGGCGTGCTCTATGGCAAGGAGGAGTGGCTCGACCGTATGCCGCCATATCAGGGCGGTGGAGAGATGATAGGACACGTGTCGTTCGACGGCACGACATTCAACGAACTGCCGTATAAGTTCGAGGCCGGAACGCCAAACTATGTCGGCTCCATAGCTCTCGGGACGGCACTTGATTATGTCTCAGCCATCGGGATGGACAGGATTGAGGCATACGAGGCAGACCTCACAGCCTATGCCCGCCAGCGGCTTGAGAGCATAGCGGGGATGCACATCTTCGGGCAGGCACGTCGCCAGGGCAGTGTCATCTCGTTCCTTGACCGCAATATCCACCATTTCGACATGGGCACACTGCTCGACCATCTTGGTGTTGCTGTCCGCACAGGCCATCACTGTGCCCAGCCACTCATGGAGCGTTTGGGCATCGAGGGTACCGTCCGCGCCTCGTTCGCGCTATACAACACCAAGGAAGAGATAGACACGCTGGCCGACTCCGTGGAGCGCGTCAGCCGTATGTTCAGATAGAGAGCACGCGATGCACATAACCATAGACAAATGGGCAGAGGCGGATCGTCCGCGTGAGAAGATGATGCGCTTGGGCGCAGCGGCTCTCAGCGATGCCGAGCTGCTTGCCATCCTCATCGGTTCGGGTACGGTGGAGCAGACTGCTGTCGCGCTGATGCAGGAGGTCTGTGCCAGCAGCGGCAACAGCCTCAGCACACTCGGCAAGTGGAACCTAAACGACTTCCTCGCCTTCAAGGGGCTGGGCGAAGCCAAGAGCCTCAAGATAATGGCAGCCCTCGAGCTGGGCAAACGCCGCAGCAGGGAGCGTCCGCCCGAGAGGGCACGTGTGGTCTGCTCGCGCGACATCTACGAACTGTTCCATGCCTCGCTCTGTGATCAGCCCGTCGAGGAGTTTTGGCTTCTGCTGCTCAACCAGGCTGCCAAGGTTATAGACCGTGTCCGCATCAGTCGTGGGGGAATAGATCAAACGGCTGTTGACGTGCGTCTCATCTTGCGCGAAGCTCTGCTGCACAATGCCACGCAGATTGCTGTCGTGCACAACCATCCCTCGGGCAACACACGCCCCAGCAACAATGACAAGCAGCTGACGCAAGACATCCGCAAGGCTGCCGAGGTCATGCACATCCATTTGGTTGACCACGTTATTGTGACCGACGGAGCCTATTTCAGCTTCAACGACGAGGGGCTGCTCTGAAAACGTGTTGTGACTGTTTCTGTCTGACGAAAAAGCTGTGCCGGCAGCACGGATATAGTCATGTTTTTTACGTTACTTTTGCTGACCGTTAAAACGGAAGATACTACGTCTAAACAATTAATATGGTCAGATTTATGAAAGGTCTTTTTGCATTTGGAATAATGCTTTCTGTCGCAATCGGCGTGTCTGCACAAAAGAAAGTTCGTGATATTTCCATAGAGTTGTTGGGTGCTCAAAACGCGGTCGGCATAAACTATGACAGCCGTTTCAATGGCAACTCCGGATTGGGGTATCGTGTAGGCATCGGATTTGGATATGGTAATACTTCCATTTTGTTTGACGAAAATATTAAAGGTGTGGGAGTGCCAATAGAATTGAATTATTTGTTGGGCAAAAAGCATAATAAATTGGAAGTCGGCTTCGGTACAAGTCTTGGTGTGTATCACGTCAAAACGACATGGTTCTATTATCATCACCCGGTTCCTCCGGAAACAGAATGGCATGAAGAACGGTACACCTCGACAAACAATCGTTTCGGATATTTCATGTTCGGTGATATTGGCTACCGCTATCAGCGCGAAAACGGATTCATGTTCCGTGTCGGTGTTTCGCCATCCTTTAATTTCGGTGACAAGTGCGGACTGAACAAATCTGCCTTTTATCCGTATGTGGGTTTTGGTTGGTCTTTTGCAAAGTAAGTATGTCTTACTTGGGTGAGTAAGTATAAATCGCTACTTTTGCCGGAAAGCGAAACGAGATGACGAAATACGAGACCGAAGAGAAGATAGTGGAGATGCTTAAGACCGTCTACGACCCGGAGATACCGGTTAACGTGTATGATTTGGGACTGATATACAAGATTGATGTCAGTGATGACTTCGACGTGACAATTGACATGACGCTGACGGCACCGAGCTGTCCGGCAGGTGACTTCATCGCGGAAGATATACGTCAGAAGGTGAACACGGTGAAGGGTGTGCGCTCCACGACGGTGAATGTCGTCTTCGAGCCGGAATGGAACAAGGATATGATGAGCGATGAGGCCAAGCTGGAGCTGGGTTTCATGTGAAGCCGCAGATAACGGAAGTGGAGAATGATGAAGAAGGTGTTCTTCCTGTCGGACGTACATTTGGGGTCACTGGCCATAGAGCATGGTCGCACGCAGGAGCGCAGGCTGGTGAACTTCCTTGACAAAATCAAGGATGTGGCCGGTGCGGTGTATCTGCTTGGCGACATCTTCGACTTTTGGTATGAATATCGCTACGTGGTGCCAAAGGGCTATACACGGTTGCTCGGCAAAATATCAGAGCTGACAGACAATGGCGTGGAGGTGCATTTCTTCACGGGAAATCACGATCTTTGGTGCAGGGACTATTTCGAGAAAGAGTGCGGCATGATTCTGCACCGCTATCCGCTCACTACAGAAATTTACGGCAAAGAGTTCTACTTGGCTCATGGTGACGGGTTGGGCGACCCTGACCGTATGTTCCGTCTGCTGCGCAGTGTCTTTCACAACCGCGTGCTACAGGTCCTGTTCTCGGCCATCCATCCGCGATGGGCCATGGCATTGGGGTTAACATGGGCAAGGCACAGCCGCCTGAAGCGTAGGGATGGCAAGGAGCCTCCGTACATGGGTGAAGACAAGGAATACTTGGTTCGCTATACCAAGGACTACCTGAAGACACATCCCGATATAAACTATTTTGTCTATGGACATCGCCATATCGAGTTGGATCTACCGGTGGGACAACAGGCGCGGATATTGATGCTGGGGGACTGGATAACACAGTTCACCTATGCCGTGTTTGACGGTGAACACTTGTTCTTGGAACGATTCGTGGAGGGAGAGACAAGGCTCAAGGAAAAACAATAGGAGCACGTGCGGATACTTACTATATATGGTACGGTGCACGTAGCGGCATGTCGAAAAACATAGGAACCAAAATATCATGAAGACGGAAGAAGAAAATAGAAAAGAACCGATGGTGAAGATGTCCGAGGAAATTGCAGCTGGCATCTACTCGAATATGGCAATACTGGGACATTCAAGCTCGGAGTTTGTCCTCGACTTTGTGAGCATGTTACCAGGAGTACCGGCTCCGGAGGTCAAGAGCCGTATAATACTGGCACCGGAACACGCTAAACGGTTGTTGGATGCATTACAGGACAACATTCGTAAGTATGAGGAAGTGTTCGGTCCGATAGATATGCACGATGGTCGTCAGACACCGCCTATCATGATGCCGCAGGGACAGGCGTGAACAGAATTTTAAGCTTTTTTATATCTTTGTCTTTGATTTGCGCTCCAAAAGCGGGAAGTTACGTTGATTATTCAAAAGATATTTGTATCTTTGCAGCCCAAAATATACCCGTGAGTAAAGTAAATTAAAAACAAATATAAAAATTAAAGTTTAAAATGCCTACAATTCAGCAATTAGTAAGGAAGGGGCGTGCAGTTCTGGCAGACAAGAGTAAGTCTCCGGCACTGGATTCGTGCCCTCAGAGACGTGGCGTTTGCGTGAGAGTCTATACGACTACTCCGAAGAAGCCTAATTCGGCTATGCGTAAAGTAGCCCGTGTTCGTTTGACAAACGGTAAGGAGGTCAACTCCTATATTCCGGGAGAGGGTCACAACTTGCAGGAGCACTCGATAGTGTTGGTGCGTGGCGGTCGTGTGAAGGATCTCCCCGGTGTGCGTTATCACATCGTTCGTGGAACTCTTGATACAGCGGGCGTAGCCAGCCGCACACAGCGTCGCTCGAAATACGGGGCAAAGCGTCCTAAAGAAGCAAAGAAATAAGCAAGAAGAGTTTTTAACCAGTTTTGGTTTATTGGATGCAAGGTTGAGTAAATGCTCCAGTGGGGGCGTTGAAGACGACAGAAGCAAACAACCAAAAACGAAACCCAAGTTTTAGAAATGAGAAAAGCAAAACCAAAGAAACACGTGATCCTGCCGGATCCTGTTTACAATGACGTGAAAGTCTCTAAGTTTGTCAACCACCTAATGTATGACGGTAAGAAGAATACCTCTTTTGAGATCTTCTATGGAGCTTTGGACACCGTCAAGAACAAGATGCAAAATGAGGAACTTTCAGCTCTTGAGATTTGGAAGAAAGCCCTGGAAAACATCACTCCGCAGATTGAAGTGAAGTCACGCCGCATCGGTGGCGCGACATTTCAGGTCCCTACAGAAATCCGTCCGGATCGTAAGGAGTCTGTCTCAATGAAGAACATGATCTCCTATGCGCGCAAGCGTGGTGGTAAGTCAATGGCCGACAAGTTGGCTGCCGAGATTATGGATGCTTACAATGAGCAGGGCGGCGCATACAAGCGCAAGGAGGATATGCACAGAATGGCTGAGGCCAACAGAGCATTTGCTCACTTCAAATTCTGATAAACATAACTTTTAGGGTAAAAGAGAAAATGTCAAAACAAGATTTACATTTGACACGAAATATCGGTATCATGGCTCACATTGATGCTGGTAAGACTACCACGTCGGAGCGTATCCTGTACTACACCGGATTAACGCACAAAATCGGTGAGGTACATGATGGTGCGGCCACAATGGACTGGATGGTTCAGGAACAGGAGAGGGGCATCACCATTACTTCGGCTGCTACAACATGCCATTGGAGATGGAACGGCAATGTGTATAAGATTAACCTAATTGACACTCCGGGACACGTCGACTTTACCGCAGAGGTGGAACGCTCGCTTCGTGTGCTTGATGGTGCCGTTGCGACATATTCTGCTGCTGACGGCGTGCAGCCTCAGTCGGAGACCGTATGGCGTCAGGCTGACAAGTATCATGTCCCCCGTGTGGGTTATGTGAATAAGATGGATCGTAGTGGTGCAGACTTCTTCGAGACGGTGCAGCAGATGAAGGATTTGCTGGGCGCGAACCCTATCCCTGTGCAGATACCTATTGGTGCGGAAGAGAACTTCAAGGGTGTCGTTGACCTGATACAGATGAAGGCTATCCTGTGGAATGACGAGACACTTGGCGCAGAATATGAAATCGCGGACATACCGGCGGAGTTGGTCAACGAAGCCAATGAGTGGCGTGATAAGATGATCGAGAATGCTGCAAACTATGACGATGAGTTGATGGAACTTTATCTTGAGGGTAAGGATATCCCCGAGGATATGATTATCCGTGCCATTCGTAAAGGTACGTGCGCTATGGAGTGCTGCCCGATGACGCTTGGCTCGTCATATAAGAACAAGGGCGTTCAAACCTTGTTGAACTATGTCTGTGCGTTCCTGCCTTCCCCGTTGGATACACCGAATATAGTGGGTACAAACCCGTCGACGGGTGCTGAAGAGGATCGTCGC
>CAVHVD010000016.1:0-14331 GCA_963639425.1 Faecalibacterium prausnitzii | reverse complement strand
CTACTACGTGTCGTCTGCCGCGGACGAGGTGATACTCAACCCCAAGGGAATGCTTGACCTGCACGGGCTGGCCGGACAGGTGACACTCTACCGTGACCTAATGGACAAGCTCGGCGTAAGAGTGGAGATATTCAAGGTCGGCACCTTCAAGTCGGCAGTAGAGCCATACACGCTTGACCACATCAGCGATGCCAACCGCGAGCAGATCAATGCCTACATGGGAGCAATATGGAGCCGCATGACCGAAGACATGGCAGCGTCGCGCGGACTGACGACAGAGCGCATCAACGAGTTGGCAGACAGCGGGCTGGCGTTCGGTCCGGCGGAGGAGACCGTGAAGTGCGGGCTGGTGGACACGCTGATGTACAAGAACGATGTACGCGACTATCTGAAGTCGCGCCTTGGCAAGGACAAAGACGATGACTTGGTGATGTACAGCGTACATGAGATGCAGAGCACCGCCGACGGTGCTCCGAGAGATAAAAGCGGCAACGTCATTGCCGTCTACTACGCAACGGGAGAGATTGACGGCACATATATCACAAGTGGCGACGGCATCGTGTCGGACAAGGTCATACGCGACATACGCCGCTTACAGGATGACGACAACGTGCGTGCCGTGGTGCTGCGGGTCAACTCACCCGGCGGCAGTGCATACGGGTCTGAACAGATATGGCACGCCCTGTCACAGCTGAAGGAGAAGAAACCTCTCGTAGTGTCTATGGGCGACTATGCCGCATCAGGCGGATACTACATAAGCTGTGTTGCCGACAGCATCGTGGCAGAACCGACGACACTGACCGGCTCAATAGGTATCTTCGGCATGATGCCCGACTTCAGCGGACTGACAGGCAAGCTCGGCATCAACATAGACGCGGTCAAGACGAACCGCTATGGCGATATGGGCAATCCGTTCCGTGGGATGACAGAGGGCGAGAAGTCCATGATGCAACGCTATGTCAACGACGGCTATGACCTGTTCCTGACACGCTGTAGCGACGGCCGGCACATGACGAAGGAGGACATAGACAAGGTAGCTCAAGGACGTGTCTGGACAGGCGACATGGCTCTACAGCTCGGGCTGGTCGACAAGCTCGGCGGCCTTGATGATGCCATAAGCATGGCAAAGAGAATGAGCGGCACGGAGCAGTGTACGGTGATGAGCTATCCTGAACCTGAAGACGACATGCTGAGCCTCATACTCGGCAGTGGACAGTACATCAGACAGCGCATCGCAGGCAGCAACATCAAGGGCGATGCAACAAGGCTGTATGACGATGTAAGGGCATTGAGTGGCATCGGCTCGTTGGATCGCTTGCAGGCACACGTACCATTCAATGTAAGGATTAAGTGAAACGCAAAGCACGCCGAAGAAAAAGTTGAACAGCACCCGTCAGCATACAGCCATTCACTGGTGGCTTCTACCATTGTCGTGGATATACGGAGCAGTAATGTGGCTCCGCAATAGGCTGTTTGACCTTGGCGTGCTGCCACAGCGCAGCTTCCGTGTGCCAACGATATGTATCGGCAACCTTGCCGTCGGTGGCACAGGCAAGACCCCCATGACCGAATATCTGATACGCCTGCTTACGGACAGCGGACTGCGCGTAGCAACGCTAAGCAGGGGCTACGGACGCAGCACGCGAGGATTCAGGCTCGCGACTGTCGACAGCACGGCCGCCGAGGTCGGTGACGAGCCACGGCAGATGAAACAGAAGTTCCCCAACATCACGGTAGCGGTGTGCGAAGACCGCTGCCACGGCATTGAGCAACTGCTGACAGCCAGCAACCGACAGATAGACGTAATACTGCTTGACGATGCTTTCCAGCATCGGTACGTGCGTACAGGGCTGAACATCATGCTGACGGAATACAACCGTCTGTACAACCGTGACGCATTGTTGCCTGCGGGCCGCCTGCGCGAAAGCAAAAGCGGAGCAGGCAGGGCGCAGATCATAGTGGTGACGAAGTGTCCCGACGGGATGCAGGAGAGCGAGCGGCAGAGCATACGCAACGAACTGAGGCTGAACGCCAACCAGCAGCTCTACTTCAGCCGCATAAAGTATGATGGTGAGATAAAGGCAAAGGACATACTGCTGCTCACCGGAATAGCCAACCCCGCACCTTTGGAACAGCATCTGCAAGCTATGGGAGCATGTGTGCACACGCTACGCTTTCCTGACCACCACCGCTTCAGCACCAAAGACCTACGGCTGATTGCCCGCACATACCGCAGCATAAACAGTAGCGATAAGCTGATCGTCACCACCGAGAAAGACGCGCAGCGACTTGCAGATATGTGGAGCGCAATGCCGCCGGACATAGATGCCAACAGCATCAAGACACTGCCCATAAGCACGGAGATAATGGGAGGAAAACAAGAAACGTTTAACAAAAACATATTGAGCTATGTTAGAGAAAATCAAAGAAACAGCAGCATTCCTGAAAGCAAGGATGACCACCAGTCCTGACACCGCCATAATCCTCGGCACCGGTCTCGGAGGACTGTCCAAGGAGATTACGGACAAGACCGCAATTGCATACAGGGACATACCTAACTTCCCCGTGTCGACTGTCGAAGGGCACAACGGCAGGCTGATATTCGGCAAGCTGGGACAAAAGGACATAATAGCGATGGAGGGACGTTTCCATTACTATGAGGGCTACACCATGCAACAAGTGACATTCCCCGTGCGCGTTATGCGCGAGCTTGGCATAAAGACCTTGTTCGTATCCAACGCCAGTGGCGGCACCAACCCCGACTTCAACATAGGCGACCTGATGATAATCACCGACCAAATCAACTATATGCCGGAGAACCCGCTCCACGGTCCCAACATCGACTACGGTCCACGTTTCCCGAGCATGCACGATGTCTACGACCGCGAGCTTGTGCAGAAGGCTGATGCCATCGCAGCAGAGAAAGGCATAAAGGTACAACACGGCGTGTATCTCGCCACCCAGGGCCCCACTTTCGAGACACCAGCAGAGTACCGCATGTTCCGCATCTGGGGAGCTGATGCCGTGGGCATGAGCACCGTGCCGGAGGTTATTGTGGCAGTACACTGTGGCATCAAAGTGTTCGGAATGTCGGTCATCACCGACCTCGGAGTGGACGGCAAGATTGTGGAGGTGACGCACGAAGAAGTGCAGAAGGCTGCCGCAGCCGCAGAGCCCAAGATGATGGACATTATGCGCGAAATGATAAACCGCGCCTGAGACCGTACCCCATCATAGTATGTATATATACGCCACACCATGCGAACAGAGATTTCCACTTTAGGACAGTATGGACTGATACGCCACCTGACCGAAGGCCTCGCGCCTCAGCAGCCTACGACGCTGCACAGCATTGGCGATGATGCCGCCGTGCTGTCCGCACCGTCGGACGGCAAGCGCACGCTGCTCACCACGGGCTTGATGCTCGAAGGCATAGACTTCGACCTTGTCTACATGCCCCTGAAGCACTTGGGATACAAGTCAGCAGTAGCGACATTCTCGAACATCTATGCCATGAACGGTACGCCCTCACAGGCGACGGTGGCGTTGGGCATCTCCCGCCGCTTCTCCGTGGAAGACATGGAACAGCTCTATGCCGGCATACGCCTGGCGTGCGAGGACTACAGGGTCGACATCGTTGGCGGAGAGACCAAGTCCTCACTAACAGGACTTGCCGTGAGCGTGACGTGCATGGGCTATGCCGATGACGGCAAGATCACCTACCGCAGCGGTGCACGCAACACAGACCTGATATGCTGTAGCGGCAATCTGGGAGCCGCATACATGGGGCTGCAACTGCTGGAGCGCGAGAAGACGGCACTGAAAGATGCCGGTGGTGACGTGCAGCCCGATTTTGCAGGACGAGAGTACATACTCGAGCGGCAGCTCAAGCCCGAAGCACGGCGCGACATTGTCGGCAAGCTGGCAGAAGCCGACATACAGCCCACGTCGATGATCGACATCAGCGACGGGCTGGCATCGGAGCTTCTGCACATCTGCAAGCAGAGCAATGTCGGTTGCCGCGTCTACGAAGACCGCATCCCCATAGACTATCAGACCGCAGTAATGGCCGAAGAACTGAACATGAACCTCACCACCTGTGCGCTAAACGGCGGCGAAGACTACGAGCTGCTCTTCACCGTACCCATCAGTTTCAACGAGCGGCTAAAGGAGCTTGACGACGTGCACCTGATAGGACACATCACGAAGCCGGAGACGGGCTGTGCGCTGATTACGCGCGACGGCCAGGAGTTCGAGCTGAAGGCACAGGGATGGAAGCAGGACGGAAACGAATGAAATAGAGAAAAATGCCTATGAACACAGCCAGCCACCCGTCGGTGTTCCTCATATACACCGGAGGGACAATCGGCATGATTGCCAACCCCGACACCGGAGCATTGGAGACATTCAACTTCGAGTATCTGATGCAGCACGTGCCGGAGCTGAATCGTTTTGACTACACGATTGACTCGTACCAGTTCGACCCGCCCATCGACTCGTCGGACATGGAGCCTACGCTGTGGGCGAAACTGGTGAACATCATCGCCAGCAACTACGACCGCTATGACGGCTTCGTCATACTCCACGGCACAGACACCATGGCCTACACCGCCTCCGCGCTGAGCTTCATGCTTGAGGGACTGTCGAAGCCCGTGATACTAACCGGCTCACAGCTGCCCATCGACGCGCTGCGCACCGACGGCAAGGAGAACCTGATAACATCCATCGAGATTGCGGCGGCCAAGCACCATGACGGCACTGCCGTGGTGCCCGAGGTGTGCATCTTCTTTGAGAACAGGCTGATGCGCGGCAACCGCACCACGAAGATCAATGCAGAGAACTTCAACGCTTTCCGCTCGTTCAACTACCCCGCCCTGGCGCAGGTGGGCATACACATTCGCTACAACGAGCCGTACATCCGCAAGCCCGACCGTAGCTGCCCGCTCAAGGCGCACTATCTCTACGACAGCAACATCGTCATGTTGACCCTGTTCCCTGGCATCGGCAAGAACATTGTCAGCTCCGTGTTGCACGCGCCAGGGCTGCGTGCCGTGGTGTTCAAGACCTACGGCAGCGGTAACGCGCCGCAGAAGCCGTGGCTCATCAGGCTGCTCCAGGATGCTACAAGCCGTGGCATCGTGATCCTCAACATCTCCCAGTGCCAAAGCGGACGGGTGGAGATGGAGCGGTATGAAACGGGGCGTCAGCTGCTGGAGGCGGGTGTCATCAGCGGCTACGACAGCACCCCCGAGAGTGCTGTGACGAAGCTCATGTTCCTCCTTGGGCACGGGAAAAGCCCTGACGAAATCCGCCGGATGATGTCGGAGAGCATCGCCGGAGAGATCACCAAGGACTGACGCGTCCCTGCGGCGACGCGCGTCTGCCGCTCACTGTATGCCTCGCTCACGGAGCTTCAGCTGCCAGTTCCATGCGGAGCGCAGCGTGTCCTCGAGACTGGCTTCGGCTTTCCATCCCAGCACTCTGTTGGCTCTTTCCGGGTCGGCCCACACCTGCTCGATGTCCCCCGCGCGGCGGCCTGCTATGCGGTAGTTCAGCTTCACGCCCGTGGCTTTCTCGAACGTATGTATCAGTTCGAGGACGGACACTCCGCGTCCTGTGCCGATGTTGAACACCTCTACGCGGTCGTCCTGTCTGCGGTCCACGATGCGATGTATGGCGCAGACGTGTGCCTTCGCCAGGTCTACCACGTTTATGTAGTCACGGATGCACGAGCCGTCGGGCGTGCTGTAGTCGTCGCCGAAGACGCTGAGTTGCTCGCGGATGCCGATGGCTGTCTGCGTGAGGTACGGTATGAGGTTCTGCGGCACGCCGTTGGGCAGCTCGCCTATCAGTCCCGACGGATGTGCGCCTATCGGATTGAAATAGCGCAGCAGGATGCTCGCCACGGGTGCTCCCGATGCCACGTCGTCGCGGATGATTTCCTCGCATATCTGCTTGGTGTTGCCGTAGGGGCTCTCGGCTTTCTTTATGGGAGCGTCCTCGGTCACGGGCAGGATGTCGGGCTGTCCGTAGACGGTACACGACGACGAGAACACGATGCCCTCCACGCCATAGCGTGGCATGAGGGCGAGCAGGTTGAGCAGTGAGTTCAGGTTGTTGCGATAGTACAGCAGCGGTTCCTGCACGGATTCGCCCACGGCCTTGCTGGCGGCGAAGTGTATTATTGCGCGTATGCCGGCATACTTGCCGAAGACACCTTCGAGTGCCGCCGTGTCGAGGCAGTCCACCTGCTCGAAGGCGGGACGCACGCCCGTGATCTGTTCTATGTTGTCGACGACATCGGCTCTCGAGTTCGACAAGTTGTCAACGATGACCACTTCATAGCCTGCGTTCTGCAGCTCCACGACGGTGTGCGAGCCTATGAAGCCCGTGCCACCCGTCACCAGTATTCTCTCTTTCATCTTCCAGTCCTTTCTGTTTTGAGTATTTCGTTTACGGTCTGTGACCGCCGCACCTGCGTGCGCTCCACAAAGGTACTACAAAAAGGTGTTCGCAAGACCAGCCGTGCGTGGATTTCGGCTCTGCCGATTTGCCACGGCCGCACAGCACCGCGCCATCCCCCACCGCGCAGTATCAAAATCCGTTGTCCGCACAATCGGAACTAATTGTCCGCACAATCGGAGCAATTTGTCCGCACAATCGGAGCAATTTATCCGCACAATCGGAGCAGATTGTCCGCACAATCGGAGCAATTTGTCCGCACAATCGAAGCAATTTGTCCGCACAATCGGAGTGAATTGTCCGCACAACGGGAACTGGTACCCTCGCCGACGGGCGACAGCCTACGGGGCGGACTGCGTAACGAAAATTGCACTATCTTTGCCACTCGTAAGGAGCACCGCCCGATGAGCCGAAGGACAAGAAACATAGTGATAGGCATGCTGGTGGCCACCGCCGTAGCAGTGGCCGCCGTCGGCGGCAGCGCATGGTACCTGCTGTATGCGCCGCTGTTCAGCACGGGGCGCACGGTCTACGTCTGCATAGACCGCGACGACGACGTGGACTCCGTCTTCGCGAAGATAGGCCACGCCGCACCACCCGCCCACTTCGTCGGCCTGCGCTGGCTGGCACGCTATCGCGACTATGCCGCCAACATACGCACAGGACGCTATGCCATCGGCGACGGCGAGAACGCCTACACCGTCATGAGCCGCCTGCAACGCGGGCACCAGTCGCCAACACGCCTCACCATCGGCAGCGTGCGCACCATGGACCGCATCGCCGGACGCGCCGCACGCCAGCTCATGATAGACTCCGTGGAGATAGCCACGCTCATGTTCGACACGGCCTACCAGCGCACGCTGGGCTTCGATGCCGCCACCATGCCGTGCCTCTTCATCCCGAACACCTATGAAGTCTACTGGAACATCAGTGCCGACGGCTTCCTGCGCCGCATGAAGCAGGAGCACGACAGCTTCTGGAACGACAGCCGTCGCAGCCGCGCCAAAGCCCTGGGGCTGACACCCGAGCAGGTGGCGACGCTGGCATCCATCGTCGACGAGGAGACGGCAAGCAACGCCGAGAAACCCGTCGTGGCAGGGCTGTATCTCAACCGCCTGCGCATAGGAATGCCGCTGCAGGCAGACCCCACGGTGAAGTACGTCCTCCTGCAGCAGCAACGCCGCGACGGCGGCGACTCCGCCGCCACAGTGCGCCGCATCCTGAACAGCGACCTCGCCATTCCGTCGCCATACAACACATACCTGAACGCCGGACTGCCGCCAGGCCCGATACGTGTGCCAAGCATTGCGGGCATAGACGCCGTGCTGAATGCCGACAGGAGCAACCACTATCTGTATATGTGTGCCAAGGAAGACTTCAGCGGCACGCACAACTTCGCCGCCACATACGCCGAGCACCTGCGCAACGCACGCCGCTATCAGGCAGCACTAAACCGGAGGAACATCAGACGATGAGCACGGACGCGACACCATGCCAGTGGTACATATTCCATCGCGACAACCTGCTGCTGCGGCAGGATGCCGCGGGGCAGCTGTCCGTGCCGACAGGAGAAACCGCACCCGTAGCCCGCAGTGGCGGAGGACGCATCCACGACGTGACGACCGTCACAGGACGACACGTCAAGACCTTCGCCCTCGACAGCCCGCTGCCCGACGGCGACGGCTGGAGGTGGGTGTCACTGCGCCCCAGCTTCAACGTCATCCCCGCGGAAGATTATATGGCGGCGGGCAAGGCCTTCCAAATCTTATACTGGGACCGCCACAGCATCTATTGCCCCACGTGCGGCGTGCGCACCGAGTGGAGAAACCCCATAATGAAGAAGTGCCCACAGTGCGGACTGGAGATGTATCCCCCGATAGCCACAGCCGTGATAGTGCTGATACGCCGCGGACGCGACGAGGTGCTGCTGGTACACTCGCGTAACTTCCGTGGCAACTTCTTCGGGCTTGTGGCAGGATTTCTCGAGGCCGGCGAGAGCCTGGAGCAATGTGTGCGCCGCGAGGTCATGGAGGAGACAGGACTCACCATAAAGCACCTGCGCTACTTTGACAGCCAGACATGGCCCTACCCCAGCGGGCTGATGGTGGGATTTACTGCCGACTACGAGAGTGGCACCATCAAGATACAGGAGGACGAACTCAGCGCGGGAGCCTTCTTCCACCGCGACCATCTGCCGGAACTGCCACAGAAAATGAGCATCGCACGGCGGCTCATCGACCACTGGCTGGCGCATCCCGACGCGGACTGATGCCGACAGAGCAACACATCCACCAAGAAGAAGAGAGGAAAAAGACATGAGCATACAGATACCCAATCCGGCATTCGGCCGCCGCAGCGACGAGCTGCAGCTCGACGTGACGCAGTTCTACGACAGAGAGAGTGAGGAGCGCGCACCGCGTCTCCCCGCAGAATGGGAGGAGCAGAGCGGAGTGCAGCTGACGTGGCCGCACGCAGGAACAGACTGGGCACCCATGCTGGAGGAGGTGCAGCAGTGCTTCGCGCAGATAGCAAGCCGCATAAGCCACAGGGAGAAACTCCTCATCGTCACCCCCGAACCTGCAAAGGTCATGCGCCAACTCGCCGGACAGCACGTGCTCATGGCGAGCACGCGCTTTGCCAAGTGTCCGACCAATGACACCTGGGCACGCGACCACGGAGCACTGACACTCACGGATACGCGCGGCCCCATTCTGCTCGACTTCAGGTTCAACGGCTGGGGCGACAAGTTCCGCTGGGAACTCGACAACGCCATCACGCGACGGCTATCCGACAGCGGCGTGCTCAGCGGCACATACGCCGACCGGCAGGACTTCGTGCTCGAAGGCGGCTCCATAGAGAGCGATGGCCAGGGCACGCTGCTCACCACGTCGGCATGCCTGCTGAACGCCAACCGCAATCCGCGGCTGAACAAAGCAGACATCGAGGAGTACCTGAAGCAGGCTCTGCACCTGAACCGCGTCCTGTGGCTCGACCACGGACACCTCACCGGCGACGACACCGACGGTCACGTTGACACGCTGGCACGCTTCTGTGGAAGAGACACCATCGCTTACGTCAAGTGCGACGACCCGTCAGACCCACACTATGACAGTCTGCGGCAGATGGAGGAGCAATTGCGCACTTTCACCACGCCAACAGGGCAGCCCTACACCCTGCTGCCGATGCCAATGGCCGATGCCATCGTAGAAAACGGCGAACGTTTGCCTGCGACATACGCCAACTTCCTCATCATAAACGGGGAGGTGCTCTGCCCGACATACGACCAGCCACACAACGACGCGGCAGCACTGGCAGCACTGGCGCAGGCCTTCCCCGACAGGGAAATCACAGGCATCGACTGCCGCGCACTCATCAGGCAGCACGGCTCGCTGCACTGCGTCACCATGCAGTATCCACGTGGAGTAATAAGATGAAAGAACCGAACGTCGCAGGAAAAAAAGTCATACCTTGGTGCAACCTTTTGCCCGTCCCGCTACGTCTAAGGTCTGACAACGTAAAAAAACAGATATTGATATGAAGAGAAATGTTTTGAAAGGATTTCTGGCTTTGGCAGCCCTGATGATGGTATGCAGCACAGCCAGCGCGCAGTGGAGTTCATTCTTTTTCGGTGACGGCAAGCGCGTCACCGCCAGTGGCAACTATGTTACCAAGGAGTATCGTGTGAGCGACTTCAGCAAAATCAACCTTGCTTGTGCCGCCGATGTGGTCTACACACAGAAGAGCGGCAAGCCGACTGTTAAGGCCTATGTCAGCGACAACGTAGCAGCAATTCTCGAGGTGAAGGTCAGCGGCGGCACCCTTGACATACGCTATGAGAAGGGATACAACGTGAACAACAACAACAAGACGTTCCGTATCGAGCTGTCGTCTGAGACGCTTGAGGGGATAGACCTCTCAGGGTCAGGTTCCGTCAAGGTCGGAAAGCTGACAACCGACCGCCTCAACCTTGACGTGTCAGGCTCAGGAGAGATCGAATGTGGGAGCATCGTGAGCAAAGGTTCCGTGCGCACCGTCATCTCCGGCTCCGGAGACATTGATGTTGACAAACTGCAAAGCTCGGACCTGACAGCGCGCGTCACCGGCTCCGGAGAGCTGGAAATCGAAGGCATAATGACCGGAAGTGTCAATGCCAAGGTCACCGGTTCAGGGGACATCAGTCTGAAGGGCAACGGCACCGATGCCACCTACGAGATAACCGGCAGCGGCACTATCGAAGCCAAGGAACTGCGCACTGCCAATGTGGATGCTGAAATCACAGGCAGCGGAGACATTACTTGCTACGCCAGCCAATACATCAAGGCCGATGTCAGCGGCAGCGGAACGATAAGCTATGCAGGCAAGCCCGGCAAGACCGATATTCCACGCCGCAAGGTACACGCCATAGAGTGAGAGAACTCATTACATATTACTACATAAATGAATAAAAAGCTATTCTTATCTGTAATCCTGGCAGGGGCAGCCCTGTCAGGACAAGCTGATGAAGCCCGGCTTCTGAGGTTTCCAAGCACCAACGGCCAGGAGGTGGTGTTCACCTACGCCGGTGATCTGTACAAGGCTTCGATAAACGGCGGTGAGGCCACGCGCCTGACGTCGCACATTGGCTATGAAATGCTGGCACGTTTCTCACCAGACGGCAAGAGCATTGCCTTCACCGGCGAATACGACGGCAACCGTGAAGTCTACATGATTCCCGCAGGTGGTGGAGAGCCTAAGCGCATGACATACACCGCCACCAATCACCGCGATGACCTCGGCGACCGCATGGGACCTAACAACATGGTGATGGCATGGACACCCGACAGCAAGAAGATTGTCTACCGCAACCGCATAAGCGACAGCTTCGACGGTAAGCTGTGGACGGTGTCTGTCGATGGCGGCATGCCCGAACAGATTCCTCTGCCCGAAGGCGGGTTCTGCTGCTATTCTCCCGACGGCAAACGACTGGCATACAATCGTGTGATGCGCGAGTTCCGCACGTGGAAGTACTATCGTGGCGGCATGGCTGACGACATCTGGATCTATGACCCGCAGAAGCAGAGCGTGGAGAACGTGACCAACAACGACGCACAGGACATAATGCCGATGTGGATTGGCAACGAGATATTCTTCATCTCCGACCGCGACATGACGATGAACATCTTCGTCTATAACACGGAGACCAAGCAGACAGAGAAGGTGACGGACTACACCGATTTCGACGTGAAGTTCCCGAGCACCAACGGACAAATCATCGTCTACGAGAATGCCGGCTATCTCTACAAGCTCGACCCGAAGACACGCCGAAGCACCAAGATTAGCATCAGCCTCGAGAGCGACAACGTCTATGCCCGCCATGAATACCGCAAGGTCGAGGACGACATCACGGCTGTGAGCATGAGCAGCGACGGTCACCGTCTAGCGGTGACAGCACGTGGCGAGGTGTTTGACGTGCCTAACGGCAACGGCGTGACGAAGAACCTGACACGCACACCGGGTGCCAACGACCGTGGAGCAGACTACAGCCCCGACGGCACAAGCATAGCCTACATCAGCGACGTGACCGGCGAGACGGAGGTATGGCTTCAGCCGATGGGAGGTGGCGAGCCTGTGCAGCTGACCAAGAACAACGACACATACATACGTCAGCTGACATGGACCCCCGACAGCAAGAAGATCGTCTACACCGACCGCAAGAACCGCATCGTGCTGGTGGATGTCGCTGCAAGGAGCAAGCGCACGCTGGTGACCTGTCCCGAGAGCGAAATCCGTCAGGTCGACATCTCGCCGGACAGCCGGTGGCTGACATACACCAAGCCCGAGAAGAACGAGATGAGCGTGGTCTATGTCTACAACATCGACACGAACAAGGAATATCCGGTGACGGAGAAGTGGTACAACTCCGGTTCGCCCACATTCAGCACCGACGGCAAGTACCTCATCTTCACGTCCGACCGTGACCTTAATCCCATCTACAGCCGTGTGGAGTGGAACTACGCATACTCCAACATGAGCGGTGTCTACATGGCAATGCTTGCTGCCGACACCCCGTCTCCGCTGTTGCCGTCCGATGAGCATACAGGTGGTGCAGCCGATGAGCCAAAGCCGGAAGAAGCAAAAGCCAAGGATGCGACACAGCAGCCCGACGTGAAGATCGACACCGACGGCATAGAGCAGCGCATCATAAAGCTGCCGTTGCCGACGGGCTACTACCGCGGTTTCTATAGCGACGGCAAGAAAGTCTACTATACAACGGGAGCCACGACAAAGACGTTCGACCTAAAGACACAGCAGGAAGACACCTTCGCCGACGGGCGCATGACCGTCCCCTATGGCTCGAAGAAAGCCCTCATCGCGAAGAATGGCAACAAGATCTATGTGGTTGACCTCGGCGGCAAAGCCAAGCTGGACAAGAGCGTCAACATGGGCGACATGACCGCCATCGTGGACTACTCGCAGGAGTGGCCACAGATATTCGACGAGGTGTGGCGTGCCTTCCGCGACGGCTTCTATCTTGAGAACATGCACGGCGTGGACTGGAAAGCCATGAAGAAGAAGTATGCAGCACTGCTGCCTTACGTCAAGACACGTCTCGACCTGAACTACGTCATCGGCGGCATGATTGCCGAGATGGCATGTGGACACGCTTACGTCTCTACGGGAGAGAAGCCCGAGGCTGAACGCATAGACATGGGTCTGCTGGGAGCAGAGCTAAAGCGCGAGTGTAGCGGATACTACAAGATAACGAAGATACTTGAAGGTGCTCCCTATCGCGACGAGCTGCGTTCGCCAATGACGGAGCCGGGCATGGACATCAAGGTCGGCGACTACATCACGGCCATCGACGGCGTGTCGGTCAAGACCACAGACAACATCTACTCTCTGCTCATCGGCAAGGCCGGTGTGCTGACCGAGCTGACCATCAACAGCTATGAATCCGAAAAGGGAGCACGACGTGTTGTGGTGAAGCCCATCGCCGACGAATATCCACTCTATCACTACGAATGGGTGCAGAACAACATCAAGACCGTCGAAAGACTGTCGGGCGGTCGTGTGGGCTATATCTACATCCCCGACATGAGCCAGGAGGGACTCAATGAGTTCGTGCGCTACTACTATCCGCAACTCGACAAGGAAGCCCTCATCATCGACGACCGCGCCAATGGTGGCGGCAACGTCTCACCGATGATCATTGAGCGTCTGCTGCGCGAGCCATACCGCATGACGATGTACCGCACGTCAAGTCGCACGGGCACGATACCCGAAGGCGCACACCACGGCCCGAAGGTTCTGCTCATAAACAAGTACTCGGCTTCCGACGGAGACCTGTTCCCCTGGAGCTTCAAAGCCAACAACTTAGGCAAGGTCATCGGCACACGCACGTGGGGCGGCATCATCGGCATCAGTGGCTCACTGCCATACATGGACGGCACAGACGTGCGCGTGCCGTTCTTCACCAACTACGATGCCAAGACCGGACAGTGGATTGTCGAGAACCACGGTGTCGACCCCGACATCTATGTGGACAATGACCCGATAAGAGAACAGGCAGGCGAAGACCAGCAACTTGAGCGTGCCGTGGAAGAGGCTCTGAAAGACCTGCAGAACTATAAGCCCCTGCCCGGCGTTCCCGCTCCGCGAACATTCAAGGACTTGGGTCTCGACGAGAAGAAGTAAAAAGGGTCGGAGAAAGACCCACCGATACCAAAGGAGGCGGATGTCATTGCGACACCCGCCTCTTTCGGTATATAGACATGCCATACAGCCATCGCGTCACCCTCTCCGTGGGTACGCTACAAGATGTGCCGTCTCCAACAATATATATCCGTGGGGGTCAAGGATATATATCGTTAGGGGTTATAGTTATATATG
>CAVHVD010000015.1:0-35085 GCA_963639425.1 Faecalibacterium prausnitzii | reverse complement strand
ATCCATCGTTCCCTACTACCTTTTGCCGCCGCAAAAGTATAAAAGGCAACGAATACGGAGAATGCTAATTATTGCTAAAAAGACAGTGATTGGGTGCGCGGCGCACCCTCGGGGAGGCTGATGCGCCACAGGATATGATACCTGACAGGCGGGTCAGTGCAGACTGGTGTAGAGGAACCGCTTGATGCTGCGCTTGGGCGTCTTCTCGAACTCGGTGGGGTAGAGCTGTATGCGGCTCACCTTCTCGTATGCCGCCACCTGGCTGTTCAGCGTCTTCAGGTTCTCGTCCATGATGGTCTTGATGTTCTCCTCGGTGTTCAGCCCGAGTGAGTCGAGTGCTTCGCTGTCGGCATATACCAGTGCCACGAGCTTCTTGTCTTTCTCTATGACAAGGCTCTCCTGCACGAAGGGGAGGTTGTTGAGCTTCGACTCTATCTCTTCGGGGAAGATGTTTTGTCCGCTGGGACCGAGTATCATGGTCTTGCTGCGTCCGCGCAGGTACAGGTTGTTGTCGCTGTCGAGACAGCCGACATCGCCCGTGCGTAGCCAGCCGTCGTCGGTGAACGCCGCGCGTGTTGCCTCGGGGTTCTTGTAGTAGCCCATCATTACGTTCTCGCCACGCACCTGTATCTCTCCCGTGTCGCTGCGCGGGTCTTCCTTGTCGATGCGTGCCTCCATGGTGTCGAGCAGCCGTCCTGACGATGTGGGTACGAACTTGTCCCAGTAGGAGTGGCTGATCAGCGGCCCGCACTCCGTCATGCCGTAGCCGATGGTGAACGGGAACTTGATCTTGTGGAAGAAGGCTTCCACTTCGGGGTTCATGGCTGCGCCGCCGATGATGACCTCCTTGAAGCGTCCGCCGAGTGCGGCGATGAGCTTGTTGCGTATCTGTGCGTATATCTGCGTGTTTAGCATCGGGATGCTGAGTGCCATCTTCATGGGTTTCCTGTTGATGCTTGGCAGGATGATGTTCTTGTAGATCTTCTCGATGACCAGCGGCACCGTGATGATGATGTTCGGCTTGATCTCGCTGAACGCCTTGAGCAGTATCTTCGGCGATGGTGTCTTTCCCAGCAGCGTGACGTGCGTGCCTGCTGCCACGGCGGTGAGGAAGTCGAACGCACAGCCGTAGGCATGTGCCAACGGCAGGAACGCCAGGTCATTCTCGGCACGTCGCAACAGCTGGCTGCGCAGGCCGTATGTGACATTGCCTGCCAAGCTGTTGCCCGAGAGCATGACTCCCTTGCTGAAGCCGGTGGTTCCCGAAGTATAATTGATAAGTGCTAATTTGTCGTTGGGTATCTCCTCGTAGACCACGTCCTCGCGGCTGAAGCCGTTGGGATATTTCTTCTTCATCGTCTCGTCAAGGTGCTTCACCGTCTTCTGTATGGTCTCGCCGTCGCGCTGATAGAGGCAGCGGAAGTCTGTCAGCGAGAAGGCTCCGCGCACGCCGGGGATGCTGTCTTCCTCAAGATGCTCCCAAATGGAGTCGCTGGTGAAGAGGAACACCGAATCGGAGTGGTTGACGATGTGCTGTACGTCGTACTGGCTGAAGTCCTGCAGTATGGGCACCACCACTGCGCCGTAGGTGACAGTGGCAAGGAAGGCAATGCACCAGTGTGTGTTGTTCTTGCCGATGATGGCGACCTTGTCGTCCTGTCCGATGTGACAGCTGCGAAACAGAATATGAAGTCTTGCAATCTCCTCGGCCACCTGTCCGTAGGTGAAGTTGGTGTCCTCCCCGTAGTCGGAGAGGCAGTTGAGCCTCCAGTTCTCACGGAAGCTGCTTTCGTATAGCTTGACGAAATTTTCCTTAATCAAAGTTCTTGTCCTTTATGTTGGTTAATGCACACTTGGGCTGATTTTGTGCAAAGGTAGGAATTCTTCACAAAATGGCGTACATTTGCGAAAATTTTTGTTTTTGGGAGACACCAATGGCCGATACATCATACGCCGCCGACAGGAAGGCGGTCTACTACACCTTGGGATGCAAGCTGAACTTCTCGGAGACCGCCACCATCAGCCGCCTGCTTGAGGATGCCGGCATCCGTGCCGCCCGTCGTGGCGAGCGTGCCGACGTGTGTGTCATAAACACGTGTTCCGTCACCGAGGTCGCCGACCGCAAATGCCGCCAGACCATCCGCCGCCTGATAAAGCAGAACCCCGGAGCCTATGTGATGGTGACCGGCTGCTATGCTCAGCTGAAGCCCGATGTCATCGCCGCCATCCCGGGCGTCGACATGGTGATAGGTGCTGAGGACAAGAAGGACATCATGGCACACATTGCCGGTCTGCACAAGCAGGCCGACGGCGGCAAGACCTTGACCACGGGTTTTGGCGGCATACGCACGTTTGTCCCCTCGTGCTCGAAAGGTAACCGCACACGCTACTTCCTGAAGGTGCAGGACGGGTGCAACTACTTCTGCACATACTGCACCATACCCCTGGCACGCGGTCGCAGCCGCAACGGCAGCATCGCGTCGATGGTGGAGCAGGCACGCCGCACCGCTGCCGAGGGTGGCAAGGAGATAGTGATAACGGGTGTGAACATCGGTGACTTCGGACGCAGCACGGGTGAGAGCTTCCTCGACTTGGTGAAGGCACTGGACGAGGTGGAGGGCATAGAACGCTATCGCATCTCGTCGATAGAGCCGGACCTGCTACGGGATGAGGTGATTGACTTCGTGGCACACTCGCGCCGCTTCATGCCCCACTTTCACATACCATTACAGAGCGGCAGCGACGACGTGTTGCGGCTGATGAAGCGGCACTACAACACCGACCTCTTTGCCTACAAGATAGAGCGGATACGTCGGCAGATGCCCGACTGCTTCATCGGCGTGGACATCATGGTTGGCACGCGCGGTGAGACCGCCGCACTGTTTGAGGACTCGTACCGCTTCGTGAAGAGCCTGGACGTGACACAGCTGCACGTCTTCAGCTACTCCGAGCGTCCAGGTACGGCTGCGCTGAAGATTGCACACACGGTGACACCGCAGCAGAAGCACGAGCGCAGCCAAAGGATGCTGGAACTGTCGGACGCGAAGCTGCATGAGTTCTACAGCCGCCACACGGGACAGGTGATGCCCGTGCTCATGGAGAAGACGCAACGGGGGAGGGTGATGCACGGGTTCACACCTAATTATATAAAGGTGGAGGTGCCGTATGACGCATCGCTCGACAACAGGATTGTCAGCGTGAGGTTAGGAGACTATAATGCCGACGGCACGGCACTGACGGGGGAGATACTGGAGTGAAGCATAGGCTGACATACTGGCTTGCCTATGCGGGAATGTTCCTGCTGGCATCGCTGCCACTGCGGGTGCTGTATGTGGTGTCGGACGTGCTGTATGTGCTGTTGCGCCATGTGCTCAGATACAGACGGCGCACTGTGCGTTCCAACCTGAAAAACTCGTTCCACGAGAAGAGTGCCGCCGAGCTGAGGGACATAGAGAAGAAGTTCTACCACTATATCTGCGACTACGTGGTTGAGGAGATGAAGACACTGCGCATCACGGCCGACGAGCTGCGGCGGCGCGTGGTGTATGAGAACCCCGAGGCGATAGTCGGTGCCGTGAGGGAGCATCGCTGTGCGTTCCTGATGATGCCGCACTACGGCAGCTTCGAGTGGACTATGGGTCTGGCACTGGCATTGGATAAGGACTGCCTGCCCATACAGATATACAAGCCGCTGCACAACAAGTACATGGACAACCTGTTCCTTCACATCCGCAGTCGCTTCGGTGGCATCAATGTGCCGAAGCACTCGACGGCACGCTCGCTGCTGAAGCTGCACCGTGAGGGCAAGTCTATGGCCGTGGGCTTCATCACCGACCAGTCGCCGAACCGCAACGAGGCACGCTATTGGACTACGTTCCTGAATCAGGACACGGTGTTCATGGACGGTGCGGAGAAGCTGGCGAAGATGTTTGACGCGGCGGTGTTCTACTGCGACATACGTCGTGAGCGGCGCGGATACAGCCGCATACGCTTCCGCCTGCTGACGGAGACCCCCAAGCAGACTGCCGACGGCGAAATCACCGAGAGCTTCGCACGGTGTCTTGAGGAGTCGATAAGGCGTGACCCGCCATACTGGTTCTGGTCGCACAAACGCTGGAAGATAAAGAGAGAGGACGCGTGAGGAGGCCGAGATGGACAAGGTGGCAGTGGTGATACTCAACTGGAACGGCTGCGACATGTTGCGCCGCTTCCTGCCCTCGGTGCTCCGGCACTCGGCGGGGGAGGGTAGCGTGTGCGTGGCCGACAACGGGTCGGCTGACGGCTCGGCAGACATGCTGCGGCGGGAGTTCCCGCAGGTGAGGGTGATACAGCTTGATGGCAACTACGGCTATGCCGACGGATATAACCGTGCGTTGCAGCAGGTGGAGGCGCAGTATGTCGTGCTGCTCAACTCGGACGTGGAGGTGACTCCGCACTGGCTTACCCCGCTGACCACATTCATGGATACGCATCCCGACGTGGCAGCCTGCCAGCCCAAGGTGCTCAGCCTGCGCCGCCGCACGGCGTTCGAGTATGCCGGAGCGTGCGGCGGCTACATAGACCGCTACGGATACCCTTTCTGCCGTGGCAGGATGATGGGTACGACGGAGGAAGACAGGGGGCAGTATGACGATGCGTGCTACACCTTTTGGGCTACGGGTGCAGCGATGTTTGTCAGGCTGGATGACTTCCGCGCGGCGGGTGGCCTGGACGACGGCTTCTTCGCACACATGGAAGAGATTGACCTGTGCTGGCGTTTCAGGGCACGCGGCAGGCGCGTGGCGTGCGTCCCGCAGAGCACGGCGTTTCATCTCGGAGCCGCCACGCTGAAGCGAGAGAACCCGAAGAAGACGTTCCTGAACTTCCGCAATAACCTGTTGATGCTCTACAAGAACCTGCCGGAGAGGGAACTGCGCAGTGTGATGGCGGTGCGGTGCGTGCTCGACTACGTGGCAGCACTACAGTATGCGCTGAAGCTACAGCCGACTAATGCCATCGCGGTGCTGAAGGCACGCCGTGCGTACCGTCGCATGAAGTCCGACTATGAGGCAAAGCGCAGGGAGAACCTGCGGAAGAGCGTGACGGAAAGGATGGATGAGAGGATGGACGGCAGCCTGATAGTGCAGTACTATCTGCTCGGGCGAAGGACGTTCTCCGCCCTCAGAGGACTATCTCTGCCTCGCCCCTGCTGATGCTGAGATGCACGCCTGCCGAGCGGATGTCGGCTCCCACCATCGGTGGGTTGGACTTGTCGATGCTGATGTCTATTGCTTCGACGGCAGAGAAATCGCTGAATATGTGCCGGACAATCCTACCACAGATATGCTCCAGAAGCTTTGACGGCTGCTGCATCTCCACCTTGACGATGGCGTAGACGGCGGAGTAGTCAATGGTGTCGGCGAGGGCATCGCTCGCCATTGCACGGGCGATGTCCGTATGTAGCTTTAGGCTTATGGTGTAATCGGTGCCTGTGACGGCTTCCTGTGGCAGCACTCCGTGGTAGGAGTAGAAGTGCATGTCGTTGAGTGTTATGCGGCTTTCCATGTGGCGTGTGTATGTTCTTTATCTGCCGCTGAGGCTTATGAGCCGCGCTATGCGGCTGTTGAGCGTAGCGGCCTCCATGAGGCTTTCGATGGTGAGCGGCATGCGATAACGCCAGTAGTAGCGCGGTATGGCAGGCACGTTTATGCGCTCGGCAGCGGCATCAGAGCATCGTGTCTGTGTGTCTATGGCCAGCCAGTCCTGCAACAACGGGATGCACAGCATGGACGGACTGTCGAGGTGCATACGTATAATCTCCTCGCATATCTCCGGCGTGGCTTCGGCAGGAGCCTTGCCGATGTGTCCGAGTACGTTGTTGAAGAACCGCTGCGTGAGGCCGGCATCTTCTGCCCACCAGCTGCGCAGTGTCGTCATGTCGTGTGTGGACGGCGTACATACCGACAGGTAAGGATAGCGGCACGTGTTGGCAAACTCATGGAACATGACCTTGGGCATGCGCTGTACCTCAAGCGAGAGGATGTGCAGCCTGTCCATCACCGTCGGCACACAGTCGGGAATCATGCCGAGGTCTTCGCCGCAGGCCAACATAGCTGTCGAGCCGGTTAGCACCGGCAGTTTCTCCATGCCGCGTTCTGCCCAGAAGCGGTTGTGCCGCCGGTAGAAGTAGTCGTTGTATAGGTTGTTGAATGCCGCTTTCTGCTCTTCGTCGAGTGCCTGATAGGCATGGCTGTCCTGCGCCGCTATGCGCGGATGATAGAGACGGCTGTCGTCGTGGTCGCGGACGAAGAGCACATTGCTTATCAGCGAGTACAGCCCCTCGCGCATGCGTATGCTGTCGGTATCGGTCTTCGTGGCAAAGAATGTCTCGACTTTGCGCTGCGTGGAGAACTCGGGCTTCATGCCGAATGTGCCGTCACCGCCGTCGGCAATGAGGAATGTGGCCTTGACGAACTCCGTGTCTCTGCCGAAGATGTCGGCAAGAAAGGAGTCGTGGATGTAGGGTCGTGTGTCCCTCCGTGCATCGAAATGGAAGCCGAAGCCGCGTATCTCGTCTTCGCTCATGGGCAGTGACGGTGCGAACTGTCCGAGCAATCCATGCACGGAGTCGAGTGGAATCTGCCAAATGCGGAAGAACCCAAGTACGTGGTCAATGCGGTAGGCATCGAAGTAGCGGCTCATCTGCCGGAGACGGCGCGTCCACCATGCGTAGCCGTCGGCTTTCATGGCGTTCCAGTTATATGTGGGAAATCCCCAGTTCTGCCCGTTGGCGGAGAAGTCGTCGGGCGGAGCACCTGCCTGGCTGTCCATATTGAAGTACTGCGGCTCTGTCCATGCGTCGACGCTGTTGCGGCTTATGCCGATAGGGATGTCGCCCTTCAGCACCAAACCCTGTGTCCGAGCATCGGCACCGGCTGCCGCCAGCTGCTTGTCGAGGAAGAATTGCATGTAGTAGTACAGTGCCGCCTTGTCGTGGAGACAGCCGCCTGCACTGCACATGGCCTTGACTTCTTCAGGGTTGTAGACGCTGTGTTCCGGCCAAAGGTGGAAGTCGGCTGTGCCGTAAGTGTCGCGCAGCACACTGAAAGCGGCGTATGGCACTAACCAAGACTCGTTGGATGCAAAGAAACGCTTGAACTCTTCGGAGGCGAGAACGGCCTTGTCATCCTGACGGAACGACAGGGCGGCATATTCGCGTTTGGCATGGTTCACCGCTTCATAGTCCACCTTGTCCAATGCGTTCAGCCTCTTCTGTATCTTGTCGAACTTGGCGGACTGACGGCGGTCTCTCAGTGGAGCCAATTGTCGCAGGTCGAGATACATGGGATGGAGGGCGTAGACAGAGATGCTGTTGTAGGGATATGAGTCTGTCCACGTGCCGGTCAGTGTGGTGTCGTAGACCGGCAGGAGCTGCACAATCTTCTGCCCCGTCATTGCTGCCCAGCGGATGAATGTACGCAGATCGCCAAAGTCGCCGACACCGAAGCTGCCCTCTGTCTTCAGTGAGAAGACGGGAACGTTTATGCCGGAGCCACGCCAGTGTGGTACAGGTAGCGAGGGAATCACGCCGTCGACGATGATTGTCTCATTGCCGTTCATGCACGGCTGTGCGAAGTAACGGTTGGATCCGCTCTCCCAAACTGCGGTTTCGCCGGTGGCTGTATCCTTACAAATGAACTTGTATTCAAAGGGAAAAGTCAACGCATCGGCATTAATCTCTACCTGCCATTCGGGATAGTTGCCGCTGTCCATTGGCATGGCTTTGGACGTGTCCCAACAGCCGAGTGCCTCATTGCTGCCGCTGATGAAGAGTCTCTCGCTCTTGCAACACGGATAGATGGCTTTGATGATGATGCTCCGACCTGTGCGGGGTTGCCGATGCACGGTGTCTCTGTCGTGCTTCAGCCACGCTCCGGTGAACGCCGATGAGAAAAGGACGCTACATTCGGGGATGTCTCTCCAGCTGTCCCGTAGCGTATAGGTCTTGTCTTTACGGTTCTGCACACACACAGCGCGTGCCATACCTGTCCATTCGCTGCGCTCAGTCTTGCCACCGCTGCACACTATGTAGTGATAGGTCAGCTTGCGGCTTGTCGGCATCTTTATGGTGACGTGTCTTGTCCACAGACTGCCGTTGTCCGTCGTCAGCGTCAGAGCGTTTTCCTCCCTCCCGTTTCCGAGCTCGGGAATGTCGCCCACGACCTTTAGAGTCTCTCCCCACTTGGTGCGGTATTCTATGTTGAAGACAAGTTCCATACCGGCAGGTTGTATATATAATAAGGTGTAGCCTTGTGCTTATCCGCAGCGCGACGCTCCACACGTGGTGCAGATGAGACAGCCTTCCTGATAGACCAGCGTCTCGTTGCCGCAGTTCGGACACTTCTGTCCGCGTGCCGCCGTGCCGTCGGCTACGTATTTCTTCAGCGCACGTTCGACACCATTCTTCCACGTGTTGATGCTCTCGCTGTCAAGTTCCAGCTGTCCGACAAGACGAATCACACGGTCGATGGGCATACGGTAGCGCAGTACGCTCGATATGAGCTTGGCATAGTTCCAATATTCCTTGTTGAACTTCTCCGAGAGTCCTTCGATTGTGACCTTATAGCCGCGCTTGTTCTCGAATTGGAAGTCATAGCGTTTCACTCCGTTGTCGTCGGTGTTCTTGATGATGTTACCGTGCGAGATGTTCTTAGGCAATATTATGCCTTCGTCGTCGTCAAGCACACCGGTGAATATCTCATAGGGATAGCCGTCAAGTAGTCCGACGAAAGCCACCCATTTCTCCTTGTTGTTCTGGAAGCGTACCACGTCCGCTTCGAGCACTTTAGGCCTTACCTCCACAACACTTGGCGGCAGGCAGATAGGAATGTTGGCCTTCTTCTCCTCTTTCGTGGAGATGAGCACGCCAGCACGCGAGCCGTCGCGATAGACGGTGCAGCCTTTGCATCCGCTCTTCCACGCGGTGACATACAGTTCGTTCACCAGCTCTTCGCTTACGTTGTTGGGTAGGTTTATGGTGACACTGATGCTATGGTCGACCCATTTCTGCACGCGCCCCTGCATCTTTACCTTCATGAGCCAGTCCACATCGTTGGATGTCGCCTTGTAGTACGGTGACTTGGCAACGATGGCATCAAGCTCGTCCTGTGTGTAGTCCTTGTCTCCGTCATAGCCGTTGGTCTCCATCCATGTCTTGAACTTAGGATGGAACACCGTATATTCCTCGAAAGCGTCGCCTGTGTCGTCGACGTAGTCTATGTGCACATTGGGATCGTTCGGGTTAACCTTGCGGCGGCGTTTGTAGCATGGCAGGAACACCGGCTCAATGCCTGAAGTTGTCTGTGTCATCAGGCTGGTCGTACCTGTCGGGGCGATGGTCAGACAGGCTATGTTGCGCCGTCCGTACTTCTTCATCTCCTCATACAACTCGGGGTCTGCCTCTGCCAGGCGGTTGATGAATGGGTTGTCCTTCTCGCGCTCGGTGTCGTATATCTCGAATGCTCCGCGCTCTTTTGCCAGACTAACCGATGAGCGGTAAGCACTCAGCGCAATGGTCTTGTGTACACGTTCCGAGAATTCCGTGGCCTCTTCTGTGCCGTAGCGCAGTCCGAGAGCGGCCAACATATCCCCTTCGGCGGTGATACCCACCCCCGTGCGCCGTCCTTGTCCGCTCTTACGGTATATCTTTTTCCACAGCTCATGCTCGGTGTGCTTTACCTCCTCGCTCTCGGGGTCAGATTCAATCTTGGCTATGATTGCCTGTATTTTCTCAAGTTCAAGGTCGATAATGTCGTCCATGATGCGCTGTGCCAGCATCGCATGACGGCTCAACAGGTCGAAGTCGAAGTGTGCCTCGGGAGTGAACGGATCAATAACGTAGGAGTAGAGGTTGATAGCCAGCAGGCGGCATGAGTCGTATGGGCAGAGAGGAATCTCGCCGCACGGGTTCGTGGCTGTGGTGTTGAAGCCCAAATCGGCATAGCAGTCGGGGACAGACTCGCGCAAGATGGTGTCCCAAAACAACACTCCAGGCTCTGCCGACTTCCAAGCGTTGTGGATTATCTTCTTCCACAGCGCAGCGGCATCTATCTCTTTCCTTACTGTCGGGTCGGCGGACTGCACAGGGAACTGCTGTATGTACTTCTGTCCCGTTGTGGCGGCCTGCATGAACTCATCGTCGATCTTTACGGAGATGTTTGCTCCCGTCACCTTTCCCTCAGTCATCTTGGCATCGATGAAAGCCTCGGCATCGGGATGCTTTATCGACACGGTGAGCATCAGTGCCCCGCGCCGTCCTTCCTGTGCCACCTCGCGTGTGGAGTTGGAGTAGCGTTCCATGAACGGCACCAGTCCTGTAGACGTGAGTGCCGAGTTCTTCACCGGCGAGCCTTTGGGACGAATGTGCGACATGTCGTGTCCCACACCGCCGCGTCGCTTCATCAGCTGCACCTGTTCTTCGTCAATCCGAAAGATGGCACCGTAGGAATCAGCATTGCCATTGATGCCGATAACGAAGCAGTTGGACAGTGAAGCTATCTGGAAGTTGTTGCCGATGCCGGTCATCGGGCTGCCCTGTGGCACGATGTAGCGGAAGTGATCCATCAGGTCGTGCAGCTGCTGTGCACTCATCGGGTTGGCATAGTTGGCTTCTATGCGTGCCAGCTCGTTGGCGATGCGCCAGTGCATGTCTTCGGGCGACTTCTCATAGAGATGTCCGAATGAGTCTTTCAACGCGTACTTGTTGACCCAAACACGCGCGGCCAGCTCGTCGCCACCAAAGTATTCCAATGAGGTTTTGTACGCCTCGTCGTATGTATAAACTTTGCTGTTCATAGCCTTACTCCCCGGTTGCGGTTATGCTTTCAGCTCCGTCTGTATGGCTTCCAGTTCGGCACAGAACTGCTTATCGATTTCTTTCTGCTGACTCACCGTCTTCAGCGCGTGCAGCACGGTGGCGTGATCGCGGTTGCCAATCAGCGCACCAATCCTCGCGGCAGAGTATTCTGTGTAGTTCTTCGCCAGGAACATGGCCACTTGACGCGCCTGCACGATGTCGCGCTTGCGGCTCTTTGCTGCTATGTCGGCAGACTTCACCCCGTAGTGTTTACATACGGTTTCGATGATATGATCCACAGAGAATGTCTTCGGAGCCATGCTTACCGACTTCTTGACCACCTGTTCTGCCAGCCGGAGTCCAATCTTCCTATTATATATGGTGGCGTTTGCCATGATTGCAACGACCACTCCCTCAAGGTCACGCACGTTGTCCGTCACATTCTCGGCAATGTAATCTATCACCTCTTCAGGGAATTTCAGCCCGTCACGTCCTATCTTGCTGCGCAGAATGTCCTTGCGCAACTCCAGTGTGGGCTTCTCCAGCTCTGCCACCATGCCCCATTTGAAGCGCGTTATCAGCCGGTCTTCGATGCCTTGCAGCTCCTTCGGCGGACGGTCTGATGTCATTATGAGCTGGCGACCGTTCTGATGCAGCTGGTTGAAGATGTGGAAGAAAGTGTTCTGCGTGCCTTTTTGGGCGGTGAACTCCTGTATGTCGTCGATGATAAGCACGTCGACGGTCTGATAGAAATTGATGAAATCGTTCGATTTGTTGCGGCACACCGACTCCGTGTACTGCACCTTGAAGAGGTTTGCCGAGACGTAGAGCACGCGCAATTGCGGGTACAGCTCCTTCACCTTCAAGCCTATGGCATTGACGAGATGCGTCTTCCCGACACCCGAAGCACCATAGATGAACAGCGGATTAAACGCAGTCTTGCCCGGCTTCTCCGCAACGGCTGCGCCCACACTGCGTGCCAGCTTGTTGCTCACTCCCTCGATGAAGGTGTCAAAGCCGCAGTTGGGATTTAGGTGCGGGTCTATGTCGCGCACCGTGGATTGCGGGATGTCCTTGGTCTGCACAGAGGTACGGCCAAAGTCTCCTGCGGACGTATGTCCTGCCGAAGGCACCTCTGTGGTTCCTCCGCTCACGGGACGTGTGCTGTCGATCACAATCTTATACCTCAACATCGTGCCTTGACCGAAATACTTATACAGCGCTGCCCTGATCAAGTCCGAATAGCGTTCCTCCAAAAACTCATAGAAGAAGTTGCTCGGAATCTTTATCGTCAGAGTCCCATCCTCGTACTTCAGTGGCACAATAGGCTTGAACCATGTCTTGTACTGTTGCTCGCTTATGTTGTCTTTTATGAAGCTCAAGCACCGTACCCACAGGATTTTATAGTCGTCTCCGTTCATTATATCATATCGTGCAATAACAGTCCCGGGACGCTAATCCCAGTAGCAACGCAAAATTGAGAATCTTTTTCTTGATAAACAAACCCGCTTTTTGTTTGCAAAAGAAGCGGTTGTTACAATGACTTAAAGCACAATCATTTACGGACGTCTCTCTTCTCGAACTCTGATTTTGCGGTTGCTTTTGTCAAACGCCGTGTGTCTTAGATGTTTACGCACATAGCTGTGTTGTGGCTCTGTACGCAGGCAGGCAGAGGACTAAGTGCTTTGGACGTGTCCAGCGCGGGTCTGCGCAGTCCAAAAGGCAGGGGTTGATGCCGAATACCGCTATTTGTACAAATTCCAAATAAGACATTTCTGCCCGCTTTTTTGCCGTATGATGCGTCGTGTCCCGCTGTCTGCCGTCTTCAATCTCCCGCTGTCGGCTTGTCCTTGCGTCCGAAGAGCGAGAAGTGGACGTAGCGTTTCGGGTGCGACTTTAGGTCATTGAGCAGTGAAGCGGCGTTTGCTGCCGTTGCCGAAAGATTGTTATACAGCGTCGGATCGCTCAGCAGCAGTCCCACGGTGTTGTCGTTTTGTCCCAGCTTGTCGGTCAGTTGCTTCACGTTTGCCAGCGTTGCGTTCACCTCATTCATCGTTGCGGCGTAGTCAATCTGCTTCAGATTGCCGGTGATAGCCGCAAGGTCAGACCCGATGGTGTCCATCTTTGCCGTGAGACGCGGCACGTCGTTGCGCAGCAATCCATCGATTTGTCGGCTGTTGGCGTTGAGGCTTGCCGTCAGATTCTCCACGTTATGCAGCGTCGCAGCAACGGCAGGATCGGCAAGAAGTGTGTTTAGCGACGACAGAATAGAGTCGAGTTTGGGCAGCATCTGCTCGATTTTCGGCACCATAGTGGCCGCTTCGCCCAAGGCTCCGCCGTTGACATGCCCCGGAATCGTGTCGCCAGTGTTGTAGCTTTCCTGCGGATTGTCGGCAAGCAACAGCGACAGACGCACTGCTCCCAGCATGTCTGACGTGATTTCGGCTGTGCTTCCCTTGGGCACGCGCAGCTGCGGATCAATGTCGATCTCCACGATTACGTTGCCCGGATGGGCGTAGTCGTAGTACAGATTGCTGACGGTTCCCACCTTATAACCGTCGGAGTATATCGGGCTTGACTTGGCCAATCCGCTGATGTCCTGAAAGCGGACGTACATGTAACTGCTCGATTTGAAGATGTCCACGCCCTTTAGATAGTTGATCCCGTAGATGAGTATGAACAGCACTGCTATGCCTGTCAGCCCGACTTTCATTTCCTTGCTTATCTTCATGATGTTTCTTTCTATATATAATATGGTGTTACCTGCTGTTCTTGAACTCTTTTATTGCGTCGTTCACGTTTATCTTCTCACTGCCACGAAAGGCAATGATGAATGCGTCCTTGAATTTCTGCGTCACTTCGTGGTACTTGCGTCTCACCTGATTGTAGTCTGTCGATGCTCCGCAGGTGTATTTGTATGTGCCGTTCTCCACGTAGTGCTCCACAGGCCCGAGACCTTTCAGGCGGCTGTCGCTGTCGTTGAGCTGCCGCGACGACGTGAGGAATTGGATTTTGAACACGGGCTTGCCTGCCGAAGCACTGCTCGTCGTCGTGCCGGTCTTCCTTTCGGCAGGCTGTGGCGTGCTGTCCTGCTGTGTTGTCGGTTGCTTGCCGCTGTCGGCGGCAGCGTTTGACCGTCCCACTTGTCCTGTGCGGTACTCCTGAAACGCGCGGAATATGCAGTCGGCCAGCGTGTCCTGCCCCTTTGCGGTGTTCAGATAGCGTTCCTCCGCCGGCGTGGAGATGAAGCCCAACTCCACCAATATGCTCGGCATGGCACTGGCTTTCAGCACGAGGAAGCCCGCCTGATGCACGCCGTTGTCCGTGCGGCGGCCTGTATTCTTGAACTGTTTCTGCACCAGCGATGCCAGCTTGACGCTCTGCGACATATACTTGTCCTGCATGAATTCGAAGATTATGTACGACTCCGCTGAGCTTGGGTCGAAGCCCGCATAGCGCGTCTTGTAGTCATCCTCATAGAGAATGACCGAGTTCTCGCGCTTTGCCACTGCCAGATTGTCGTCCGACTTTGCCAGACCGAGCGTCCACGTCGAGGCTCCCTGTGCCGTGTTGTTCTTTGCCAGTGAGTTTGTGTGTATGGAGATGAACAAATCGGCTTTTGCATCATTGGCTATCTGTGCGCGGCGGTCCAGTTTCACGAAGACATCCGTCTTGCGCGTGTAGATGACCTTCACGTCCTTGCACTCCTGCTCAATCAGTCGCCCCACTTTAAGTGCCACGCTCAGGTTGATGTTCTTCTCTTTCGATGTCCGTCCCACGGCCCCTGGGTCGTGTCCTCCGTGTCCCGCGTCGATCACCACGGTGAAGTCTTGGGCGCGTACACCGGTGCCGAAGCACAGCAGCAGTGCCGTCAGTAGCATTGCCAGGCCGATGAATCTGATGTGCCTGTCCGCTGTTTGTGCCATAGGTAGAGGGTGTTTCATCGCTGCAAAGGTAACTTATTTTGATTGAATATAATCAGCTCCTTCGTATCTTTGCGGCGCACGCGGCGACGGGTCTCCACGGTTTTCGATTTCAAAACCACGGAGTTCCGAAGTAAAAATCGCGGAGTTCCGAAGTAAAAATCGCGGAGTTCCGAAGTAAAAACCACGGAGTTCCGGAGCAAAAACCACGGAGTTTCGGAGCAAAAACCACGGAGTTTTGTAGAACCATTCAGAGACAGACAGATGAGAAGCACAGAGACGACATTTCCATATACGGAGATAGACAAGTATTATCCCGAGGATAGCGAGCTGCGAAGCATACTGCTGACCCACAGCTGCAGCGTCAGGGACAAGGCTCTGGAGCTGGCATGCCGCCATCCGGAGCTTGACATTGACTTGCAGTTTGTCAGCGAAGCAGCGATGCTCCACGACATCGGCATCTTCCGAACCGATGCCCCCAGCATCTGCTGTCACGGCACGGAGCCTTACATCTGCCACGGCACGATAGGCGCGGAGCTTCTGCGTGCCGACGGATACCCGCGTCACGCGCTGGTGTGTGAGCGACATACGGGTGCAGGACTCTCGTTTCGCGACATTGTGAACCAGGGACTGCCCGTGCCGCATCGCGACATGGTGCCCGTCAGCCTTGAGGAACAGCTCATCTGTTTCGCTGACAAATTCTACTCCAAGACGCACCTTGACCGTGAGAAGACCGTGGAGCAGGCACGTCATAGCCTGGAACGCTTCGGGGAGGACGGCCTGCGGCGGTTCGATGGCTGGTGCGGGATGTTCCTTTAGTCTTAAAAATCTTTTAATCTACGAGCCGAGACGCATTAAATGTTTACTTTTGTGGCTTGCGTGCGGACGGGTGTTGCTGCACGCGAGAAGATGCCGGTGTACAGAATAGTTGAAAAGTAGAAACATCATATCACTATTGCTTGCGGTTCTGCTGTTGCTGCTCGTCGCAGACGATGTGCAGGCCCAGCGGCGCAGGACGCAGCGCGTGCCGGAACCACCGACGCAACGTGCCGGTCGCGACTCGCTGACATTAGGCTCACAACGCACCGACTCCACACGCCGCACCACGCTCGAAGCTCCTGTCAACTACGAAGCCACGGACTCCATAATGTTCACGCAGGACGGCTATGCCGACCTTTTCGGTGCCGGTAAGGTGAACTATCAGCAGATAGAACTCACGGCAGACGTCATCTCCATGAACATGGACAGCAGCACCGTCTATGCTCACGGCGTGGAGGACTCCATAGGAACCATGCGCGGCACGCCCGTTTTCAGCGAGGGAGACACGCCGTATGAGACCAATAATATCAGGTATAACTTCAACAGCAAGAAGGGAATAATCAGCAATATCGTGACACAACAGGGCGAGGGCTACGTCATCGGACGCAACGCAAAGAAAGGTCCCAACGACGATGTGTATCTGCGCAACGGCATCTACACCACGTGCAGCAACCACGACCACCCGCATTTCTACCTGCAAATGACCTATGCCAAGGTGCGCCCTAAGAAGAATGTCGTCACCGGTCCCGCCTATCTGGTGGTGGAAGACGTGCCGTTGCCAATTGCCGTCCCTTTCTTTTTCTTCCCCTTCAACAGCTCTTACTCGTCGGGATTCCTAATGCCGACGTACATGGATGACTCGACACGCGGCTTCGGACTGACCGATGGAGGATACTATTTCGCCATCAGCGACAACATGGACCTCGCGGTTCGGGGGGACATCTTCACGAAAGGGTCGTGGGCACTGAACGGTGTCTCCAACTATAACCGTCGTTACAAGTACTCCGGCACGCTGCAAGCAAGCTATCAGGTCACGAAAACGGGAGACAAAGGCCTGCCGGACTACATGGTTGCAAAGGACTTTAAGATCATCTGGTCACACCGTCAGGATGCCAAAGCCAACCCTAACACCACGTTTTCTGCCAGTGTGAACTTCGCCACGAGCAGCTATGAGCAGACAAACATCGGCAATCTGTACAACGCACAGGCACGTGCGCAGAACACAAAGACTTCGAGCATCAGCTATTCACGCTCGTTTCCCGACCAAAAACTCACCGTTTCCGCAACTACAAACATTGCGCAGACCACCAGGGACTCGTCGGTATCGATCACGCTGCCCGACCTTAACATTGCGCTGAGCACCATTTTCCCCTTCAAGCGCAAGCATGCCGTGGGCAACGAACGCTGGTATGAGAAGATCTCACTGCGCTACAGCGGTCGCTTCACGAACAGTATAACCACGAAAGACAACCTTATCTTCAAGAAAAACCTGATAAAAGACTGGAACAACGGAGCGCAACACCAGATTCCAATCAGTGCCACGTTCACGCTGTTCAAGTACTTCAACGTGACACCGACGGTCAATTACACCGAGCGTTGGTACAGCAAGAAGATCATGCGCGGCTGGGATCCTGTCAATTCGCGCGAGATATACACCGACACAATCTATGGTTTCCACCGCGTCTACAACTACAACGCCAGCGTCGGAATAAACACAAAGATCTACGGAATGTACACTCCCGTCATCATGAAGAAGAAGCAGATACAGATACGCCACATCATTACGCCTACCGTATCGCTGAGTGCGGCTCCCGATTTCGGCTCGTCGCGCTACGGATACTACTCTTCTTACTACCGCGACAAGTCGGATGGCACGCGTGATACCGTGACTTATTCTCCCTATTCATCCGGCTCTTTCGGCGTTCCGGGGCAGGGAAAGTCGGGCTTGGTCTCGTTTAGCGTGTCGAACAACCTCGAGATGAAATATCACGACAAGAACGACTCCATACACAAAGTCAGCCTTATCGACGAACTTGGAGCCAGCATCTCATATAACATGGCGGCACAGTCGCGCCCGTGGAGCGACCTTTCTGTCAACTTGCGTCTGAAGCTTAGCAAGAGCTATACCTTCAGCATGAGTTCCTCTTTCGCCACTTATGCCTATGACTTCGACAGCAAGGGCAATGTCATCGTGGGCGACCGCACGGAGTGGTCCTACGGACGCTTCGGACGTTTCCAGGGCTATGGCACGTCGTTCAGCTACACTCTCAATAACCAAACGCTTGGAAAGCTGCTCGGAATCTTCAGCGGCAAGAAAGCTGAAGACACGCCGGACGATACCAAGACAGAGAATGGCACCGTCAATGAAGGGCAGGAGGGAGATGCAGACAGCGGACAGCCGCGAAAGAAAGAGAAGGTGCAGGCGGAGTCGGATGCCGATGGCTATCAGAAGTTCAGCATCCCGTGGTCTGTCAACATCAGCACGGGTTTCAACATCTCCGAGGATCGCACCAAGCCAATCAACCGTAAGTCGATGCGCTATCCTTACCAGCTGAAGCTGAATGCGCTGAACATCAATGGTAACGTGAAGCTCTCGAACCGTTGGGCTGTCAATTTCAATACTGGCTATGACTTCGATTCCAAGAAGATTGTGCAGACGGCATTCAATGTAACGCGCGACTTGCACTGCTTCACCATGACGGCTGCCATCTCTCCATTCGGCATTGTCAAGTACTATAACTTCACAATCCGCGCCACCGCCAGCATCTTGCAGGATCTGAAGTGGAACCAGCGCAGTCAGACACAGAGCAATATCCGCTGGTATTGACACCTGTTCGGGATGCTCTTTACCATGCTATCTCACTCATTCCGTGCTCGCGCAGGAAGCTGTTGGCAAGGCTGAAGTGATGGTTGCCGAAGAAACCGCGGTAGGCAGACAGCGGAGACGGATGCGCCGAAGTCAGCACCAGATGTCTGCTGCGGTCGATGAAGGCTCCTTTACGTTGTGCGTAGCTGCCCCAAAGCATGAACACCACGTGCTCCTTATCCGTGTTTAGGATTTTGATAACTTCGTCCGTGAATGTCTCCCATCCCCTGTTCTGATGCGAACCGGCTTGGTGCTCGCGCACGGTCAGCGTCGCGTTGAGCAGCAGCACCCCTTGCTGTGCCCATCTCACGAGGCTTCCGCTCTGCGGAATGTCTGTGCCGATGTCGTCCTTAATCTCCTTGAAGATGTTCACAAGCGACGGCGGAAAGGTCTGTCCGTCGTTCACGGAGAAGCACAAGCCCTGTGCCTGCCCGGGCTCATGATAGGGGTCTTGCCCTAAAAGTACGACCTTCACCTTGTCGAAAGGGCACAGGTTGAAGGCGTTGAAGATAAGTCCTCCGGGCGGGTAGATGCGGTAGTGGCTGTACTCACTGCGTACAAAATCGGTCAGAGCCTTGAAGTAAGGCTTCTCAAACTCTCCGTGTAGCTTCTCCTTCCAGCTGCTTTCTATCTTTACGTCCATAGCATCTCCTCGTTTTGCGTAGGCGCAAAGATAGTCACAAAAGTTCAGATGAGGTGGATGTTTGCACTCTCGCACTTGCGGCGGATGTCGTCGGGCCAGATGCTTGCCTGTATCTCTCCGATGTGTGCCTTGCGCAGATAGTACATGCACAGACGTGACTGTCCGATGCCTCCACCTATGGACAGCGGCAGCTCACCGGCCAGCAGCTTGCGGTGGAAGTACAGCTCGGCACGGCTCTCCTGCCCTTCGTCCTTCAGCTGCTTCATCAGTGTCTTCTCGTCAACACGTATTCCCATGGATGAAATCTCAAAGCCGCGCTGCAGCACCTCGTTCCATAGCAGCAGGTCTCCGTTCAGTCCCGGCAGTCCGTTCAGTCCTTCGGTGGTGTAGTCGTCGTAGTCGGGAGAGCGTCCGTCGTGCTTTTTCCCGTCGCCGAGCTTTCCTCCGATACCGATGATGAACACGGCTCCGAACCGTTGTGTGATAATGTTCTCACGCTCTTTCGGTGTCTTGTCGGGATGCAACTGCCGCAGCTCCTCTGCATGGACGAAGTGTATCTTCTCCGGAAGGCATGGCTTTATCTCCGGATAGCTCTCATAGACCATGTATTCCGTGCGCTTCATCGCGGCATATATGCGGCTGACGGTCTCCTTCAGGAAGTCGATGTTCCGGTCTTCGCGTGTAATCACGCGCTCCCAATCCCACTGGTCAACATACAGCGAGTGCAGGTTCCCCAGCTCCTCATCGGCACGGATGGCATTCATATCGGTATATATGCCGTAGCCCGGGCAGATGCCATACTCCGCCAAAGTCAGTCTTTTCCATTTGGCAAGCGAGTGAACGACCTCCGCCTCCATGCCTCCCATGTCTTTTATAGGGAATGAAACGGCATGCTCCGTGCCGTTCAGGTCGTCGTTGATGCCTGTGCCTTTGAGGACAAACAGCGGTGCGGTGACACGCCGCAGATGCAACTCCGACGACAGATTGATTTGGAAGAAGTCCTTTATCAGCTTAATGCCATGCTCGGTTTGCTTCATGTCCAGAATCGGATTGTAGGCTTTTGGCTCTATGAAATAACTCATTGCTATGTGTATCTTTGCTTATGGTGTTAAAATGCGCTGCAAATATAGATATAAATAATTATAATGAAACATCGGATGCGAAAGTATTATCTGATTGCATAATAGTGGTTTCTCTCCTTTTAGCACTAACTTTACGGTCATGAAACCTGCATATAAGGAACACAAGAGCTACGACACGGAGCGGCCGCGTTGTCGTTGGTGCAACATGGACAATCCGCTATATGTCAACTATCACGACACGGAATGGGGAGTGCCGGAGCATGATGACCGCAAGCTGTTCGAGATGCTCGTCCTCGAAGGCTTTCAGGCAGGACTCTCGTGGGAGTGTGTGCTGAACAAACGAGAGGCATTCCGCAAGGCGTTCGATGACTTCGACTACAACAAAGTGGCGGAATATGATACCGTAAAACTCAAGTCCTTGTGCCAAGACGAAGGCATCATACGGAACAAACTAAAGATTGCCGCTGCCGTCAGTAATGCCAGAGTCTTCAGGAATATTCAGGCAGAGTGTGGCTCGTTCGACAAATACATCTGGAGTTTCACTGACGGCAAGACCATATACGAGCATGGAAAGACATCTTCCTCTTTGTCTGATGCCATCTCAAAAGACCTAAAGAAACGGGGGATGAAGTTCGTCGGGACAACAATAATATACGCTTACATGCAGGCCGTCGGCATCATCAATTCGCATGAAGAGGGATGCTGGCTGCATGAAGAGAGGGTAAATATGAATCCGCTGATAAAAACAAATACGAAATGAGAGTAATCGGAAATCTTTTGTGGTGGCTCTTCGGAGGACTTGAAGCAGCCATCGGGTATTTCACCGGCAGTTTGGTGCTTGCATGCACCATCATTGGTATTCCCATTGCCTTGCAGACATTCAAGATCGGTCTGCTTTGTCTGTGGCCATTTGGTGCGGAAGTGGCTGATACCGACAGCCCGAGCGGTTGCATCACGGTGCCACTCAATATCCTTTGGATAATCTTCGGTGGGCTGTGGGCGTGGCTGATGCACATCTTCTTCGGCGTATTGCTATTCATTACCATCATTGGAATACCGTTTGCCAAGCAGCATTTCAAGATGGCCGCGTTGTCGTTGGCACCGTTCGGCAAAGATGTCAAGCTCAACATTTAGACGATATGGCTCATTCACGGATAAAATATATGTGGATATTGCCACGAAATCAACTTATGTCGTCTCACATCGTTCGATGTGAGCACTCATCACGTTCGGTGTGAGCATTCACAACGTTCGATATGAACACTCACATCGAACGATGTGAGACGACTTATCATATCTTCCGACACGACTTATGTCGTCCGGTATAAGCTCTCCGCATATCTCCTTATCCGACGTTTGCCCTTTTCATGGCGGTCGCTTCTGCGGATAATGCCATGCCGCAGATATAAATTCATGGCTTCTAATGATATATATCCGTGAGGGTCACAGATATATATCGTTACCCTCTAATCATATATAACTATAGCCCCTAATCATATATATCCTTGACCCTCACGGATATATATCATTAGAAATCATAGTTGTTTTTGGTGGCTATGCTTGATTTCCTTCATATAGTTGGAGGATACAAACAAGTTCTACCACCATAATGATTTCGCTATTTTCGTTAACTTTGTACAGTTTTGCGTTCAATTTTAATTAATTAGATAATATGGAGCATCTGAATCGTATAAAAGTAGTCCTTGTCGAACAGGGTAAAACTGGTAAGTGGTTAGCAGAACAACTAAGCAAGTCTACATGTACAGTCAGTAAATGGTGCACAAACTCAGCCCAACCTGATTTATACACACTTAATCATATTGCCAACATTCTCAATGTAGATAAACGAGATTTATTAACGGCTTCAAATAATCAATAAATATAGAACGTATGACTAATAGCGTTGACAAAGAAAGAGCGATTCGTGTTATTGTGAGTAATGCGGTAAAATCATATGCAAATGGTTTCTCAACACGTCATCTTGCAGAGGTTGAAAACGAGAACGGAGTTATTAATATGAAAATACACAATGTTTTCATTGCTGCATTAGGTCCAGAGATACAGTATTATTCTGCACTCGCTCGTTCGCTAGATAGTTCATTAGGAAATATGCTAGAGGGTATGGCAATCAGTATTGCTGAATTAAACTATACAGTAAGCCAACATGTGGAAGGTACCTTGTACAAAGAGCAGACTGATTATATTGCAGAATTGCTTGAACAATATAAGAGAGGAACAAATCGTAGAAAGCCACACATAGAAGACTATCAAGGCATATCGCAAAAGACAGGTACTGCAGAAACAAAGCGTCATGAGAGTGATTACTATCTTATTGATGAAGAGACTGGCATGCACTACCTTATAGAACTTAAAATTGGTGGTGATCTCGACAACAAAAAGGCACGCTCAGAAAAAGAAGCTCTACTTGAGCAGTACTGTATTTTGACTAATAGATTGGAAGAAAAACACGTGAAAGTTCTTTTCGCCACAGCCTACAATAGATATGGAGAGGGAAAACCTTGGACACAAGGACGAGTTCGCCAATTCTTTTGTGATGAAGAATTGTGTATCAGTAGCGACTTCTGGAACTTGGTTTGTAAATCTGAACATGGTTACGAGATTGTAATTGACGAGTATAAGAAAAATGCCCATTTTATAAATGAGGCTTTGGACGAAATAAAGGAGGCGTATTTACCTAACGAAGAATAAAAACGATGAAAGACCCCAATTGGCAGAAGTGCGTTTTATGTGCAGACAGTAAGGATGTAATAGGACGCATTCCTGATAATTCTATTGACTTCATTCTGACCGACCCTCCTTACAATCTCGGTCTGCATTCTACTGGCAATATACCATTGCCAAAGCGTTCGGCTATGAATAATGATATAGCTGATTGGGATATGGTAGATTTTAATCCGGAAGAATGGGCTGATGATTTTATTCGCATACTGAAGCCTACTGGAAATTTGTTTATATTCACTTCATATAATCAACTCGGACGTTGGTACAATTGTCTGGATCATAAGTTTGACACATCAAACTTCATGATTTGGCATAAGACCAACCCTGCGCCTAAAATTTTTAAGGCAGGCTTTCTGAATAGTTGTGAAATGATATTTACGTGCTGGAATAAAAAACATACATGGAATTTTATATCGCAGAAAGAGATGCATAACTTCATAGAAAGCCCGATATGTATGCGTCTTGAGCGCCTGAGCAATCCAAAACATCCTGCACAAAAGCCTGTTAGTATATTGAAAAAGATGATAGAGATTGCGACAAACAAGAATGATATTGTTTTCGACCCATTCATGGGAGTGGGTTCGACAGGAGTAGCAGCTATTGAACTAGAAAGACGTTTTATTGGAGTTGAATTGAACAATGAATATTTTGAAGCAGCTAAGAAACGAATAGATATGACATTAAATAAAGGCTGTAAATCAAAGAGTCCCGATCACTCCATAGAAAAAAATCTATGTATGGTACACGAGCCATCAGTTGGGATGCAAACTTCGCTTTTTGTGCTTGACGGCTTTTTCAATGCTAATGTATCTGTGACACGACCTATTTATATAGATAGGATTTCTAACTTGTCTCCTATAATCAAGTGGCCAGGCGGAAAGGAGAAGGAATTGAAGCATATTATTCCTAATCTTCCACAATTTGAAAGATATTTTGAACCTTTTGTAGGTGGAGGCTCCGTGTTTATGGGAGTTAATGCAAAAGAGCATTTCATAAATGATTTTTCTGAAGAATTGATACAACTTTACCGATACATATCCGAGACTGACAAGGATTTTTGGGGGTATGCGGAGGCTATGGATGCGTCATGGAACAAAACAGAAAAGTTTTTTCATGAGAATAAGGACTTAGTTGATGTTTACTTAGTCTTCAGAAGTGGACAAATAGACAAGGGAAGTCTCAAAAAATACATAGTAAATTTCTGCTCTAGCAAGAAAGAGGATATTGAAGGTATTTTAGATAATGCTTTTCGCAACGCACAATGTATTTTGTGTAAGGAACTTGAAACGAACCTGTACCGCAAGATGGTGCGCATGCACGAGCTTGAAACACAAAAACATGAACTGCCTCTGAAAGACTTAAACGACAACATAGAAACCGCTTTTAAAAGTGCATTATACATGAATTACCGTAACCTATACAACGACAAGAGTATTAGTGTAGATAATCCGTCTATGCATTGTGCTTTGTTCTTTTTCATGCGCAACTATGCGTATAGTGGTATGTTTAGATATAGTAGCAAGGGTGAATTCAATGTGCCGTATGGTGGAATTGCATACAATCGTAAATTTTTGAAAAAGAAGCTCGATTATTACAAGTCAAAGGAATTGCTTGAACATTTCAATGATACTCAGATATTCAATTTGGACTTCGAGGAATTTTTAAAGACAACTCAGCCAACAAAAGATGATTTCGTCTTCCTTGATCCGCCATATGATAGTGAGTTCAGTACATATGCCCAAAACGATTTTACTAAAGAAGACCAAAAACGTTTGGCAAACTACATGATTAACGAATGCCCCGCAAAATGGATGATGATAATCAAGTACACCGACTTTATATATAGCCTCTATAATAAGAAAGGCATAAATATTCGGACTTTTGATAAGGAATATCTTGTAAGTTTCATGAATAGGAATGACAAGAAAGTCACACATCTTCTCATAACGAATTATTAAGCATATGAAACGAATTACGAAAGTCGGCTTATATTACCTGCTATATATTTGGTGGCTATAACGGAGGAGTGGCTTATCATTACAAGTGATCTAATTTTTCAAATCTCATTTATCATTCATTGGTGGTGGATGCAAAAAGTATGTCAATCTTCGCCATGTCCACATCTGAGGCGTGAACCGACACTTTCACTTGCTTAGAGTTTCTTTCAGCAGGTTGTCAATATACTCATTGGGTGAACTGACAGCTTCCTTTTTTTCCACACGACCGAACTTAACGTGAGTTCGACGAAATAGAAAGAAGAGTGCTGTTTATCCATGCGGCGATGATTTCCAGCACTTCGGGAGAGATGGTTTCCTCGATCTGCTGGTATTCGACTAAGTTGCCCGTCGTGCAGTGCTGGAAGAGGTGGTTCAAGCCCTCCATCGCCTTGATGGTATGCTTGCTGTTTGTCAGCCCTTTCTCCAGTGCTGTGAGGTTTGCAACGCAATCTACCTGGGTGTCTCTCTTCCCGTTCAGCGCAAGGACGGGACACTCGATGAGCGGCAGTTGCTTGCTGATGTCCAGCGTAAGGAAGTGCTGCATATAGGGAGTGCGCAGCTGTTCCATAGCTTTGCTGAATATGGGTTGGAACGTGGCGGGGACAGAGCCGTGCTTGATCTCATCAAGTTTCTTGCCTTCTTTCAGTAGGGCGAAAGTCTGTTCTATCGCACTGCAATAATTGTCGACCATTTCGGCCGGAAGTCCCATGGAAGACAGCATCAGTCTGTTCTGCATAAGGAGCGTCTCACTGCCTGAAACAGCCATGCCTGCAAGTGATACGACAAAGTCTGTCTTGTGCTCTGCGGCAAGCATCAGGGCGATGGTTCCTCCCTCGCTGTGCCCCAGTACGCCGACTTTGTCAAATCGGGTACGCAACAACCGTAGACCGGCCTCGGCATCCTGCCTGAAGTCTTCTGTGGTGTAGTCCGTGAAATTGATGGACTTGTCGCCATACCCTCTGTCGTCATACCGCAAGGAGGCAATGCCCTGACGAGCCAAAGCGTCGGCAATGACGGCGAAAGGCTTGTGCCCTAACATCTCTTCGTCACGGTTCTGCTGTCCGCTACCTGTCACCATCAGCACGACAGGTGTATCTTTGGTGCAATCTTTCGGCAACGTCAGTGTGCCGTGAAGCATGAACTCTCCGCTGATGAAGCTCACTTGCTCCTCATTGTAGGGAAACGGAGGCACAGGGGTCTGAGGACGTCTCGCCTCTATTGTCCCGGGGACGAGAGTCAATGGTAATGATATGCCGTTCTGCCTGAAGGCACCGCAGATGCTGTCTGTGCCGTTCGTGCCTTCAAAGACAGCACCTATGGCGGGGACAGTCACACGTATCTTGTTGTCTTCCATGACTGTCTTCTCTGCCTTTATGCCCTTGGCACCCTGCGAGGGAGAGTCGAGCGTGCAGCCATCGGCGGTGAAATGGAATACCAAAGGCAACTTTATGCCTTGAAGACTAAGCTCTCCCGTCCACGTCCCTTCCTGTGCACTCGCTCCTGCTGCCACCAAGATGAATAGCAATGTCAAAATCGCTCTTCCCATCTGCTTGTTCTTTTTCCGATTATAAGAATTTTCTTGCCTGTTATGGCTTCGCCGTGTCATCCCGCTCCGATATTTTACGCTCAATGAAGCGTATCTTCAGTGTGGACTCCTCTTTCATCTTGTCGGCACGGGTGATGGAGGCGAGCAGACGTGCCAGACTGCTGATGCCGACAGCTGCCTGACGGTCGGCGGCAGACATGACGGTGTTGTACTGACGGTCGCCCTTAAATGTCACCTTCAGGTTCTTGTCGTGGTTTATGCAGATGAAGTCTATCACTCCACCGTCTTCACCATATTTATAGTCTGCCTTCTCGATGTGCTCGGACATATCGGTGGTCTCGTAGCCATCTGGCGATGCAGGGGTCTCGGCATAAGAGCCGTCGGGAGCAGTGACGCGCACGGAGGTGTGGTGTATGTTGCTGTTGCCACAGTAGATGGAAGTCATGCTCAGCTGTCCCGCCTCATCGGTCTGGAAACGCAGATACGAACGGTGTAGGTTCTTCTCAACCACCTGCGAGGGGGCGAAGTAGTTGCCTGTCTGCTGATATTCGGCATCTTTCTCAAGGGTGAAGTTGCCTTTCATCATGTCGATGCTGTCCTGCTTTGCAGTGATTACGCTGTCGAGCCATGCCACATTGCGCTGCTCCGCAGCAAGCTCAATGTCTTGAATCAAGCGGTTGCTTTGGTGTCTCACTTCGTAGGCTTTGGGGAACAGCACCTTTATGCTGTCTGCCAATGTTTTGGCCTGTTCGTAATCGCCGACATTGTAGGCTTCCTGTGCTTCTGCCAGCTTGGCTGCTGCCTGCTTGTCTGTGCTGTCGCACGATGTGGGCAGCAGTGTGACGCACAGCAGCAATGCGGGGAGGATGATTGCTTTTCTCATAACAACATCGTTTTTCTTGTGACGATGGCAAAATTAGAAATTTTCCGTTTCTTGGCGTATCTTTGCAGTCCGTTTTGGGACGATTGTCCTGAAAGGTTCCTTTTCGACAATGGTACATTTGACAAACGAACAGCTTAAAACGTGCTTCTCAGGGAGCATATTCCAACAGATACAGCAGACTGCCGATGAATTGCACGTGGAGTGCTACGTTGTGGGTGGCTATGTGCGTGACCTGTTCTTGCAACGTCCGTCGACCGACATCGACGTGGTGGTTGTGGGCAGTGGCATTGAGATGGCACAGGCCTTTGCACGCAGGCTCGGCCGTGCTGCCCACTTGTCGGTATTCAAGAACTTCGGCACGGCGCAGGTGAAATATCGTGGACAGGAGACTGAGTTTGTGGGTGCGAGGAAAGAGTCGTACACGCACGACTCGCGCAAGCCTATCGTCGAGAATGGGACACTTGAGGACGACCAAAACCGTCGTGACTTCACCATCAACGCCTTGGCTGTGTGTCTCAACAGCAATCGGTTTGGAGAACTCGTCGACCCTTTTGACGGGGTGCTCGACCTTGAAGACGGCATAATACGTACACCGTTGGATCCTGACATAACGTTCAGCGACGATCCCTTGCGGATGATGAGGTGTGTTCGCTTTGCTACGCAGCTGAACTTCCGCATTGACGATGAGACGTTCGACTCCCTGTGTCGCAACAAGGAACGCATAGGCATAATCTCTAAGGAACGCATCAACGACGAACTGAACAAAATCCTGATGTCGCCGACACCATCAATCGGCTTCGTGGAGCTGGAACGTTGCGGCCTGCTTGAGATCATATTCCCTGAGCTGACGGCGTTGCAGGGTGTGGAGAGCCGCAATGGCAGGGCGCACAAGGACAATTTCTACCACACATTGCAGGTCTTGGATAACATAAGCAAGCATACCGACAACCTGTGGCTGCGGTGGGCAGCCTTGCTGCATGACATCGGCAAGCCGGCATCGAAACGCTGGGACAACGCGCAGGGGTGGACATTCCACAACCACGACTACATTGGCAGTAAGATGGTGCCGAAGATCTTCCAGCGGATGAAACTGCCCATGAACGAGAAGATGAAGTATGTGAAGAAGTTAGTGGAGCTGCACATGCGCCCGATTGTGATTGCCGATGATGAGGTCACGGACTCGGCTGTCAGGCGGCTGTTGTTCGAGGCGGGAGATGACATCGAAGACCTGATGCTGCTGTGTGAGGCCGACATAACATCAAGGAACCTTGAGAAGAAGCAACGCTTCCTGCGCAACTTCCAGATTGTGCGCCAAAAGCTGGCAGACCTGAAGGAAAAAGACCAACGTCGCAACTTCCAGCCTTACGTCGACGGGAACGAAATCATGCAGCTGTTCGGGCTGAAGCCCGGTCCCGAGGTCGGCGCATTGAAACAGTCGCTGAAGAATGCCATCCTTGATGACGGGTTGCCGAACGAACATGATGCGGAGATAGACTTCTTGTTGGAACGCGCAAAACAGATGGGGCTGACTCCTGTATGAAGACGATAGGACTGATGTCGGATACGCACGGCTACTGGGATGACCGCTACCTGAAGTACTTTGAGCCGTGTGACGAAATTTGGCACGCCGGAGACATTGGCTCAATAGAGCTGGCCGACAGGCTTAACGCTTTCAGGCCGCTGAGAGCGGTGCGTGGCAATGCCGACGGGCAGGATGTACGCATCGTCTATCCAGAAATCCTGCGATTTGTCGTAGAGGATGCCTCCGTGCTGATGAAACATATCGGCGGCTATCCCGGACATTACGACCCGTCGGTGCGTGAGATCCTGAAAGCTGAACGCCCGAAACTATTTATCAGCGGGCACTCGCATATCTTGAAAGTGAAGTTCGACAGGACGCTCGGTATCCTGCACATCAACCCCGGTGCTGCCGGTATCTATGGCTTCCACAAGGTGCGCACCCTCGTGCGCTTCAAGATTGACGGTGGCACGTTCAAGGATTTGGAGGTCATTGAGCTGGGAGCAAGGTCAGGCTCATAACATCAGAGCCAAGCTCAGCAGAATGCCAAACAAGAGCATATTGCGTGAGTTCTGCCCGAGGATGACGTTCAGCTCCTTGCCGTGACCAATCCTGACCATGCGCTTCCATGTCGTCACGTGCAACACGAGATATGTTCCGGCAGACAGGGCATAGCCCAAGAAGGAAATCTTTCCGTAGAAGACAAGCAAAGAACTAAGCAGTGCGGCAGCCACGCCAAGCGACAGGTATGCGTAGCGGCCAAAAGGCTCGCCGAAGCGCACGACGACGGTGCGCTTGCCGCTGATGCGATCCTGGTCGCGGTCGCGATAGTTGTTGACAATGAGCAGTGTGTCTATGCAGATGCCACTGACCAATGACAGTATGAAGCAGGGCCACGTGAGCGTGTGTGCCTGTACGTAATATGTGCCGCATACGGGGATGATGCCGAAGAACAGCAGCACGAGCAGGTCTCCAAGGCCGATGTAAGACAGGCTGGTGGTGTAGAGTATGCAGAACACCACGCACAGCAGACCCACCATGAACAGCTCGAGTCCATGCCATGCCATTCCGTCTTGCTCCATGAACAGCACCGCAAGACCCACTATGCAGGCCACCGTGATGACGATGCCGACGGCGGTCTTCATGGCGCAGGGGGTTATCCATCCTTGTGCACATGCACGCTCGGGGCCGAGGCGGTCTTCACGGTCTGTGCCCTTGCGGAAGTCGTACCAGTCGTTGACGAAGTTGGCGGCTATCTGCATCAGACATGCGAACAAGGCACACAGCAGAGCTGTCATGGCGTGCATACAGCCATCGGAATATGCCAACGCACTGCCGAGGAGCACGGGGATGACTGCTCCCGATAGGGTCTTGGGTCTTGCCGCAAGTGCCCAGGCATGCAGAGAGTTCGGCCTTATATTGCTCATGGCTGTACGGGCTTAGGAAACATTACCACTCCTGTTCTCTTCTTCCCATCCATCTTTACCGTGAGCGGACTGTCGAAGCGGACATGACGCAGGTATTCGGTCTCCTCGACGGCGGGCATTGAGTTCAGTGCCTGCTGGTTGTAGATGCCGTCGTTCATATAGGCGTTTATGGTGAAGTAGCCGACACCGAACGATGTCAGGTTTTGAAAGAAGTGGGTGCCCTGGCTCGGGTCGACACGATAGTTCGTGAGACCGGCCTCGACAATGACACGTGCCGCACTGATGTGTGGCCACTTGACAGGTATCCCAAGCCATGAGTCGCTGCTGCCCCAACGTCCCGGACCTATCAGTATGTATTCTTTCCTGTCATCGAGGAACCGCTTGTTGATTTTTTCAATCTCGCGTGCTATGTCGGGATTGTACTGTGCGTTGTAGTTGTCGGTCTTGACATAGACAACATCGTGGATGCCGTTCATGATGCCGTGGCCGAGTGAGTTGTTGGAACGTAGCAGCAGCTCCTCGTCAGGAATCTGTGTCAGGTCTTCCTCCAGGTTTGCCGTGGCATCAACGATAGGCCGTATTTGTAGCAGATAGAAGGAGCCCTTGGGGTCTCTCTCATGGCTGAGATTGCCGGCGAACTCAATCTCGACGGGGCGGCGCATCTCCTCCTGTCCGTACTTCAACGACAGCTGTAGGATCTTGGCAAGCGGGAACACGTCGTGTTGCAGGATGTTGGCGAAGGTGATGACCTTGCGCCCGCCGGGGTACAGGCCGTCGCGTATCACTTGGTCATAGGGGTCGAATGTTGAGGCTATGTAGTTCAGCGAACCGTCTTTCTCGGCATCCTTGACACTGCGTTTGAGCAGGTTGAAGCCGTCGTTGATGGAGAACTCCTTTTGTGCGTTTGACATGTCGAGGGCATAGAAGCGTGTCTGCGTCTCGCGCAGTGCCATGTCAAGTTCACTGGTCTGTAGGATTTTGTTGGGATGATATGGCGAGAAGCGAAGCGTAAGTCCGCCGTCGACGATATATTTCCCCAGTCCGAGTGCAAGGTTGACAGTCCCTTCCTCTGGCATCTCGTCGCCGATAGGGTAGAAATTGAGCGACCGTCCTACGCCGGAGAACGACGGATAGTAGGCATCGCCATACTGGCACCCCACCACTTCCTGCAGAATCACGGCCATCTTCTCCTGGTCGATGACATTGCTCGTGGCCTGCATATAGGCCTTCGAGCTTTTGAAGTAGACGGAGGCGTAGACACCCTTTATGGCATCGGACAGCATGCGCATCATCTCGTACTTGTCATCGTGGAACGGAATCATGTATGTGTTGTACACTCCGGCAAACGGTTGGTAGTGGGAGTCTTCGAGCAGTGATGAAGACCTGATGGCGATGGGGGACTTCACGGCATCGAAGAATGTGAAGAAGTCGGGTATCAGACGTTCCGGCAGGCGTGCCTTGAGGAAATATCTCAATATCGTGTCATCGTCGGCATCGGACAGGGCAATCTGGTAGAGGTTGTTCGTGTCCATGAACTCGTCGAAGATGTCGGTGCAGAGCACGACGGTCTTGGGAATGACCACCTTGGCATTGTCAAATTCATAGAACTCGGCATGTCGTTTCAGGAAGTAGTCGATGAACGCCAGTCCGCGCCCCTTGCCACCCAATGAGCCTTCGCCGATGCGTGCGAAGTTGGAATAGCTGTCGAAGCGGTCGCGCTTGAAGATGGCCACAACGCCCTGATTCTTCATCTGGCGGTATTTGACGATGGCATCTGCAATGATTTTGCGGTGCGCCTCTACATCTTGTAGGCTGGCCCAGGTGATGGGTTTCAGAAACTCCGCTATGGGGAAGATGGCACGCGAGTAGAGCCAGCGGCTGATGTGGTTGCGGCTGATGTGGTAGAGGAACGACTCGGCAGGCACGGCATGGATGATGTTCTGTAGCTCCTTCAGGTTCTTGACGCGGGCAATCTTCTCGTGTGTGCGCGGATTGCGGAAGATGAAGTCGCCGAAGCCGAACTCCTCGGACACTATGCGGCGTAGGTCGACATCCATCTTCTTCGAGCTTTTGTCGATGAAGGCGGCACGGTATTTCTTGGCATACATCACGTTCTCCGACTCGGACGACTGTAGTATCAGCGGCACGAAGGGATCTTCCTTGCGGATGTGCTCACACAGCTTGATGCCTGCCAGTCCGTCCTTGTCGGCTCCGTCGGCAAGCGGAAAGCGCACGTCGGTGATGACGCCGAGCATGTTATTCTTGAACTTATCGTAGATGCCAATAGCCTCTTCGTATGTCCTGGCCAGTGCAATCTTGGGTCGTCCGCGCAGACGCAGTGTGCGCTGGTGCTCGTTGAGGGCTTCGGTGGCAAACTCCTGACTCTGCTGGAGCACGAACTTATAGATGTTCGGAAGGATGGACGAGTAGAAACGGATGCCGTCCTCGACAAGCATGATGACCTGCACGCCCACCTCCTTGAGGTCATGGTCGAGATTCATCTTGTCTTCCAGCAGCTTGATGATGGATACCAGCAGATCGGTGTTGCCGAGCCAGCAGAAGATATACTCGAATGCGCTGAGGTCTTCGTTGGCCATGCGGCGTGTGATGCCGTGGCTGAAGGGCGTGAGTATGACCATCGGTATCTCCGGATATTGCTTCTTCAGGCTTCTTGCCACGTCGAACGTCTCGTTGTCTCCATTGCCTGGCATACATATAATAAGGTCGTACTCCATGGCTTGCAGTTGCTTCAAGGCTTCGTCGTAGGTGGAGACCTGGGTGAAGCGTGGCGGGTAGCGCAGCGACAGTGATGCGTATTCGATGAAGATCTTTTCCTCGATGCGGCCGTCGTCCTCGAGCATGAAGGCATCATACGGATTGGCAATCAGGAGTATGTTGTAGATTCTGCGTGTCATCAGGTTGGCAAACTGTGTGTCGCGCAGATACAGTTGGTTAAGTTTGAGTTTGCTGAGCATCGTGTTTCTCTTTTGTTCGGGCGGTCTGCAAAATAAAGGAAAAAAACAGTGTCGGCTTCTCTGCACACGTGAAAAAACTGTCCGTGCCGTCCTGCTGCAGATGGCATCAGACGCAATGTGGCGGCGGGTATTGACCATTTAATGCTAATTAATGTGAATTTTATGTGAAAGAGTTTCCTGTGTTGGGAATATACATATATTTGCAGCGTGTTTAATGACACTTTGACAAGATAGGACTTAAACTTATAAAATCTTAGTACTATGGATATACAGAAAATAATGTCCGGTTTGGAGGCAAAACACCCCGGCGAATTGGAATATCTACAGGCCGTGAGAGAGGTCTTGATGTCGATTGAGGATGTCTACAACAAGCATCCTGAGTTCGAGAAGGCAAAGATTATCGAAAGACTCGTAGAACCCGACAGGATTTTCACTTTCCGTGTGACCTGGGTCGACGACAAGGGCGAAGTCCAGACGAACCTGGGTTACAGAGTGCAGTTCAACAACGCCATCGGCCCCTATAAGGGCGGTCTGCGATTCCACGCTTCCGTAAACCTCTCGATATTGAAGTTTTTGGGCTTCGAGCAGACGTTCAAGAACGCCCTGACGACATTGCCAATGGGTGGCGGCAAGGGCGGTTCCGACTTCTCTCCGCGTGGCAAGAGCGATGCCGAGATCATGAGGTTCTGTCAGGCGTTCATGCTTGAGTTGTGGCGTCATGTAGGGCCGGAGATGGATGTCCCCGCCGGTGACATCGGTGTCGGGGCGCGTGAGATTGGCTACGTGTTTGGCATGTACAAGAAGCTGACGCGCCAGTTCAACGGAACGTTCACGGGCAAGGGCTTGGAGTACGGCGGCTCGCTGGTTCGTCCTGAAGCCACAGGCTTCGGTGCCCTGTACTTCGTGAAGCAGATGATGGCGACACGTGGGTTGGATTTGAGCGGCAAGACCGTTGCCGTGTCCGGCTTCGGCAATGTGGCATGGGGAGCTGTCACGAAGGCAACGCAGCTTGGTGCTAAGGTCGTGACAATATCCGGTCCTGACGGCTATGTCTATGACCCCGACGGCATCAGCGGCGACAAGATTGACTATATGCTTGAGCTTCGTGCGTCGGGCAATGACGTGGTTGAGCCTTACGTGGAGCAATATCCCAATGCGACGTTCTATGCCGGTAAGAAGCCGTGGGAGCAGAAGGTGGACGTGGCACTGTGCTGCGCGACGCAGAATGAGCTTGGCGGCGATGATGCCCAGCAGCTGATAGACAACAAGACACTGTGTGTGGCTGAGGTGTCGAACATGGGGTGCACCCCCGAGGCCATCGATAAGTTCATTGAGCACAAGGTGCTGTTCGCTCCAGGTAAGGCCGTGAACGCTGGCGGCGTGGCCACTTCAGGTCTGGAGATGTCGCAGAACGCCATGCACCTGAGCTGGAGCGCGGAAGAGGTGGACGAGAAGCTTCACCACATCATGCGCAACATCCACGAGCAGTGCACGAAGTACGGCACGCAGCCCGACGGCTATGTGAACTACGTGAAAGGCGCAAACGTTGCCGGCTTCATGAAGGTGGCTCACGCCATGATGGCGCAGGGAATCGTGTGAAGAAAGACGAAAAAGAATAAGGTTCGTACGTGTGATATGTATATTATGTATAGAATCTGAAAGAGACTTTGTTTAGTTGTATTTGTATTTGTGGTTTGTGCTGCCCGTGCCTGTGAAGGTGCGGGCAGTTTTTTGTAAGACACTGATAGTCAGTGCGTAACGCTCTTGAAAATATCAAATTAACATTTTTAACATTTAGGGGTCTTGCCGTTAACAGACGCTGAAAAAGA
>CAVHVD010000014.1:0-7291 GCA_963639425.1 Faecalibacterium prausnitzii | reverse complement strand
GTATCTCTGACGAGAAGTTCCTCGAGAAGGCACGTTCCACATGGATGGACGACCTCAAGCTCCGTGCCGGCTATGGTACTACCGGTAACTCCAACATCGGTGCATACAACTACGCGTTCCAGTACAGCAACGAAACCAAATACCTCTATGGCATCGCCGGCACGAACTCAGGTGCCAACACGGGCTATGGTATCTCCTCGTTGGGCGACTCGAACGCCAAGTGGGAAACCATGAAGATGTTCAATGCCGGTGTTGACCTGACAGCACTTAACAGTCGTCTGACTGCTACCTTGGATTTCTATGTGAAGAACACCTCCGATATGCTTGTAGGAGCAAACTGGACGGGTGCGGCAGGTCTCGGCAGCAAGCCGAACATCAATATCGGTAATATGAAGAACACCGGTATTGACTTCCAAATAGGGTGGCGCGACAAGATCGGGCAGGTGAGCTACAACATCAATGCCAACGCTTCCTGGTACAAGAACGAGGTTACAAAGCTCGCGTCTTCAGACCTCTACACCAGCACACGTATCAGCCAAGTCAACGTAACCAAGGTGGGACAGCCGGTGGCAATGTTCTACGGATATGTCGACGACGGCATCTACAAGTCGGTTGAGGACGTGCTGAACTACAAGAACGCCAATGGCGAGAACATTGTGCCTTTCGGTGTTGCAGATTATCAGTCACTGAAGGAATCTGCCGAATCCTGGGTTGGTCACTACAAGTGGAAAGATGTCAATGGTGACGGTAAGATCGACGGTAATGACAAGACCATCATCGGTAATCCTCATCCGGACCTCACGGGAGGCTTCAACATCGGCCTGACATGGAAAGACTGGGATCTGAGCACATATCTGTACTACTCCCTCGGCAATGACCTCTACAAGCACTATGAGTATTACACCCTGTGGGGAGCACTTGGCAACACATACTCTTACGAGCGTGTCAACCAGGCATGGGATCCGCAGACCAATCCTAACGGCACACTGCCTCTTTGGGTATATGGTGACACCAGCGCAGAGAACACCGAATCGCACTCGCAGTATGTGCAGGACGGCTCTTATCTCCGTATGCAGACCCTCACCATCGGCTACTCACTGCCTAAGAAGATTGTTAGCAAGATCGGCTTCAGTCGCATACGTCTCTACGCACAGCTGGCAAACGTCTTCACCATCACCGGCTACGACGGTCTTGATCCTGAAGTCCGTTCTGACAATGGTGCCGGAGGTTCAAACGATATGATGAAGGGTATCGACTACGGCTCCTACGGTATGCCACGCCAGTATCTGTTCGGCATAAATGTGGACTTCTAAGGGTGACAACTTCATTGTAGGTATTACAGAGAACATTTTTCAGAAACGAATAATACTAAGAAACAATATGAAAAAAGCTATATTATATTCAGCATTGGCTCTTGGCTCACTGTCGATGACGAGTTGCGGCGACAGCTTCCTGGAGCTTGATCCGGCAGGATCGGTGAGCGAGGGTACGTTGACCACCGCCGAAGGAGTTGACTATGTGCTGACAGGAGCGTATGCTTCTATGTACAATATGACACAGGCTCAGTGGATGGGTGGAGCTTCTCCCAGCAATTGGACATTCGGCGACATTGCCGGTGCCGATGCGAACAAAGGCTCGCAGTCTACTGACCAGCCTGACCTGACGCAGCTGGAGATCTTCGCATTCTCAAGTTCGAACTCCTATCTGCTGTCAAAGTGGAACGCAGCCTTTGAGGGAATTAAGCGTGCCAATAACGCCCTGTCCATCGCCAAGAAACTGGGTGATGCACTGCCAAACAAGGATCAGGTTGAAAGGCAGGCTCTATTCATCAAGAGCTTTTGGAACTTTGAGGCCATACGCGTGTTTGGTGCAGCCTTCCCGTATGTGTCACTCGACGCTTACGAGGCAAGCACAGACCCAGACATCACCAATGCCGACGAGAACGGCAATCCAATCTTCATCTGGAAAGATGTTGAGGCTGACCTGCTGGAAGCTATCAACAAGCTGCCTGCCACATGGGGCGAAGGCGAGTATGGCCGTGTGACATCTTGGATGGCAAAGGCTCTGCTGGCAAAGCTCTATTTGTATTGGTCGTCTCCTTATGTGGACGGAACCACGATGAATGGCAATGCCGACCACTGGTCAGACTGCAAGAAGCTGCTTATCGACATCATGGACAATGGTGTTGATGCCAAAGGACAGCGATACAAGCTGGCGGACAGCTATGCGGAACTGTTCAACGCTGCGACATCCGACTGGACCGGTGAATCGGTGTTTGACATTCAGGCTACTATCAGCGGCACGCAGACAGATACCAATTCTCAAAGCTACTCATGGGCGATAGGCCAGCCTGGTGCTTCCGGTGTCGGTGGTTGGGGCTTCTACCAGCCTACGTACAACTTCGTCAACACATTCATTGTAGACGAGAACGGTCTGCCGGCAGCGGACTATGCTAACCGTGAACCTCTGAGCCACAAGGAAGGCAATGATATCGTGTCGGATCTGACGACTTACACAGACCCGCGTATTGAGGAATGTATCGGTCGCTTTGGTGTGCCGTTCCTGGATTATGGCGTGCCTGTAGCAGCTTACGCAGGATCTTGGGTACGCGACACGAGCAATGGCGGTGTCTACATGAACAAGAAGAACCTGCCGCTCATCTCCGACCGTGGTTCCACGTCTGTATCAACTGTCTCCGTGTCGTCGGCAAAGAACTATCACTGCATCCGCTATGCTGAAATACTGCTTATGCGCGCAGAGGTGGCGATACAAGAAAACGACTTTACCACGGCACAGAACCTCATCAACCAGGTGCGTAAGCGTGCAGGTAACAGTGTGCCTCTGGCAGCCGACAATGAGGTGTACTACACCGCAGCAGGTATGGCTACTCCTACTGGATACACGCTGGACGACAAGGCCAACGGACGCACCGTGACAGGTACGGTGGCCAACTACCGCATCGGTCTCTACACCACTCCATTCACAAAGGAGACTGCCACCACGGCACTCCGTCGCGAATATCGTGCAGAGTTCGGCATGGAAGGGCACCACTGGTTTGACTTGGCACGTTGGGGCGTAGCCGCAGAAGAGCTCAACAAATTCCGTGACTATGAGAACCAGTACATCAACAAATATACCAACCCCTACAACGAGAAATGGGTGACATATCCGGTGCCATTGACCGAGTTGCAGACCGCAGCAGGACGCTTCGTTCAGACACCATACTGGAAATGAGGCTTTAAGGATTTGGTAGGGATAACATCCTTTCCAAAGGTTAGTTACTGACGATGTGAGGCGTGTCGAACTTTTTTCGGCACGCCTCTCTCATGCTGTATATTTCACAATAGCAAGAGTGCTACCAAAGACAGCAGAAAAACATGGCGTACATATTGCCACGGGAGCATAACATTTTTTTGTCGTCACTGGAGACATGGGTATCCATGAACGTACAGCTATACGACTACGGACGTTCGTCCGCAACCATACTAATCATACATATATAACTGTGGTTTCTGAAGATATATATCCGTAGGGGTCACAGTTATATATCGTTACACCTCAATCATATATAACTATAGCCCCTAACGATATATATCCTTAACCCCTACGGATATATATCGTTGGAATTCATGCGAAAAGAGGCTGTACGGTGTCGAGCATATTGCGGTTTGGCGGGATTTAGTAAATTTGTGGCAGGATTACAGATTAAAAGAGATAGGCTTATGTTCGCAAAGGAAACTTACGTGCAGCGCAGAGCCCTGCTGAAGAAGAATGTCGGCTCTGGCATATTACTGTTTTTAGGGAATGACGAGCAAGGTCTGAACTATGCGGACAATACGTTCCGCTACCGTCAGGACTCATCATTCCTCTATTTTTTCGGAATATCACAGCCGGGGCTTGCTGCAATAGTGGATATTGACGATGACAAGGAGGTCGTCTTCGGCGACGAGCTGTCGATGGACGACATCGTATGGACAGGTCCTGTGCCTACGCTCAAGGAGATGTGTGAAGGCGTCGGCGTGGCGAGCACCATGCCTTATGGCAAGATTGAGGATTATCTGCGTTCGGCAATCGTCAAGGGACAGACCATCCACTACCTGCCGCCTTACCGTCCTGAGCATAAGCTGAAGCTTCAGGACTGGCTCGGCATTCCGCCGTCGCATCAGGAAGGCTCGGTGCCTTTCATCCGTGCGGTTGTTGCGCAACGCAACGTGAAGTCGGATGAGGAGATTGCCGAGATTGAGAAGGCTTGCAACATAACGTCTGACATGCACATCGCCGCCATAAAGATGCTACGTCCCGGAATGTACGAGTACGAGGTAGCCGCTGAGATTGAGTATGTTGCCAAGAAGAACAACTGCGAGCTGTCGTTTGCAACCATTGCGACGAAAGACGGACAGACGCTGCACAATCATGGTTATAACAATCAAGTGAAGTCCGGCGACCTGTTCCTGATTGATGCCGGAGCGGAGCTGCCGTCGGGCTATTGCGGCGATATGTCGTCGACATTTCCTGCTGACAGGAAATTCACGCAGAAGCAGAAGGATGTCTACGTGATACAGAACGCCATGCACATCGAGAGCGTGAAGGCATTGCGTCCCGGCATTCCGTATATGGATGTCTACGACCTGTCGGCACGTGTCATGGTGGAGGGCATGAAGGATTTGGGACTTATGAAAGGCAATGCCGAGGATGCCGTGCGCGAAGGAGCACACGCACTGTTCTATCCGCACGGACTTGGGCACATGATCGGTCTTGACGTGCATGACATGGAAAGCCTCGGAGAAGTCTGGGTCGGTTATGACGGCAAGCCGAAGAGCACGCAGTTCGGCCGCAAGAGCCAGCGTCTGGCCATTCCGTTGCAGCCGGGATTTGTGCACAGCGTGGAGCCGGGGATATACTTCATCCCCGAACTGATAGACCAGTGGAGGAAGGAGAAGAAGTTTGTCGACTTCATCGATTATGACAAGGTGGAAGCGTTCCGCGACTTCGGCGGCATCCGCAATGAAGAAGACTTTCTGATTACGCCTACCGGCGCACGCCGTTTGGGCAAGAAAATCCCTCTGACACCCGATGAGGTTGAAGCTCTGAGATAACGGGCGACACAAGACATCAAGACTCCTACGTCCAGCGAAGACGGCAATACGTCCGCCGGATGTCAGGAGTCTTGCTTTATCTCCTCATATTCGACGTACTCGCCGTCGTTCTTCCCGAACACTTTCTTGCGTTTCGGCTTAGTGTTGTTAATTGCGGAGCGACGTTTCTCGCTGCCAATGGGGCCGAAGCCCAGCGAGCGGCGGATGATGTTCACAACCGTGCGTCGTCCCAGCACGATGAACAGCAATACGAGTATGATGATGAAGTACTTCATGCGTGCTGATTGGAGGTTTTAGAAGCCAACCATTCAAAGACGGCCAGCAGTATATACCATATTGTAATAAGCGCAAAGCCCAACCGCCCGAAGACCACGAGCAACGGCACACAACCTATCAGGAAGATGAAGCGGATTTTGTTGTCCGCCCAACAGAGGCTTTTGAACTTCAGGGAGAACATCGGGATCTCCGATACCAACAACCCGCTCGATACCAAAATGCCGATGATGAGACACAGCGTCATGTAGGGAGGAGCTGTGGCGAGGCTGTCATGCAGACCTGCTACGAGTGATGCCCAAAAGAGAGCATTGGCAGGAACGGCCAGCCCGATGAAAGATGTCGTCTGCCGGCTGTCGTTGTTGAACTTGGCAAGACGCAGAGCCGAGAATACGGCTATAAGGAATGCCGCATACGGCAGTACGGTCGATATAAGTTCCTGTTCCCCTGCCTGCAACATACGCTCCTGAAGCAGGGAGAACACGATTGCCGCAGGCAAGAAGCCGAAACTGATGTCGTCGGCGAGTGAATCTATGTCTTTTCCTATGACGGAATGAGCATTCAGGGCACGTGCCGCCATGCCGTCGAAGAAGTCGAACACCGCACTGCACATAACGGCCACAAGAGCCAAATCATACTGATGACTGAAAGCCATGACACAACCCACACAACCCGAAAAGAGATTTAGGCAGGTGATGGCGTTCGGAATGTTTCGTGTCAGTCGGTTTGCCATTATTTCAGATGCGCTATTACGGTCTGATTGCCCACGGTGTGTTGTCCCAAAGAGACCTTGATGTCCGTGTCCAGCGGCAGGAACACATCAACACGCGACCCGAGTTTGATGAATCCCATGTGTTCATCTATGTAGCACTCATCGCCAGGGACGGCATAGGTGACAATGCGTTTCGCCATAGCACCGGCGATCTGTCGCGTCAAGACCTCAACGCCGCCAGGTGTCTTTATGACGATGGTCGAACGTTCGTTGTCGGTGCTTGCCTTCGGCAGCCATGCCGCCATGTACTTGCCGTCCTGATGCTCCACCTTCATCACGGAACCCTCGACGGGATACCAGTTGGCATGCACATTGGTGAGGCTCATGAATATGGACACCTGTATGCGGCGATCGTGGAAGTATTCGTCCTCATCGACCTCTTCTACCACCACTACCTTGCCGTCTGCCGGAGCCACGACGACCTTCTCGGGACTGCCGGGGAAGAACCTGATGGGGCAACGGTAGAAGTTAAGCACGATGCCATAGACAATGACACTTATGCCTAAAACGGTGAAGAATGGTATCTTGGTCTCGAAAGCAAAATACAGCGCAGCGTTCACTGCTGCGAGCAGTACCAATCCGCCGATCAGCGTATGTGTGCCTTCTTGATGTATGTGTATCTTTTTAAGCCGTTTCATTACTGAGAACAAAGGTTTCGGGTGTGTTTCCAGCTAAACCAACCGCAAAATTAAGTCTAATTTGACAACGGAACAAGGATTTGACGGAGAAAAGAAAAACGGCAGGCTCGCAGGCCAATTCTTCTTTGTCGAGAAAAATAAGCATCGTATCTTTGAGATGTTTTAAGTTGAGAGGAAGACAAATATACAGGTATGCAAGATTTCGTACATCTGCACGTGCACACGCAATACTCGCTGCTCGACGGACAAGCCGGCGTGAAGAGGCTGGTGGACAAAGCCAAGGCCGACGGCATGAGGGGCATGGCCGTCACCGACCACGGCAATATGTTCGCAATAAAGGAGTTCATCAACTACACCGACAAGGTGAATGCCGCGACGTGGGGCGAGATGTCGGATCTGAAGAAGCACATCGCCGAAGTGGAAAGCGGTGCTGAGGCGTGTGATGACAAGGAACAGACTTTGGCAGACTACAAGGAAAAGCTGCAGGCTGCCGAGGGACGACTGTTCAAACC
>CAVHVD010000013.1:0-11760 GCA_963639425.1 Faecalibacterium prausnitzii | reverse complement strand
AAAGGTAATGCTTTTTTGTTGAAAGCAAAGACAAGCGTACAACAAAAAAGTCAGAGACGTTGCGCCGTAGATGTCTGTAACAAATGCTGTTGGTTAATAAAAGTTAACGGGGGGGGGCTTAGGCCGCTCAAAATCAACATGCTTTCTATTGGAAAGCACACGCCCGTTTGTTCCTGTATTTTAATATATGTTTAAGTGTCTTAATTTTGAGGTGGATGAATATGGTGGTTGCTGATTGTTGTGAAACAATGGGTTGCGTGTGAATAAGGGTAAAGAGATTCCGAGAGATTAGTGATAACAAACCTTAAATCTTAGATACTATGGGCTCTGAGGAATTGAGATACAGGACCAATCCTGTGAGGCATGTGGCCGATATGCTGGGAAACAAGTGGGCACTGCTGATACTCTGCGAACTGCACGCCAGGAAAGGCGAGTCTATGCGGATGACCGACCTGTGTCGGCGCATGAGTGATTGTTCGCGCAAGCTCATCACACTGACACTGCACAAGCTGGCAGACAACCGCCTGGTGGTCAAGACCATGACGGACGAAAGGACACCACGCGTGGAGTACGGACTGACGGAGGCGGGAAAGACCCTTGTGCCGTATATCGAGAACCTTATCAATTGGACAAAGCTGAACTACCAGATAACCGATAACCTGTACACGGACTGACGTACAGGCAGGGCGGATGTGCATGGAAAGCTGGGTTTAAGATATATAGAATTTATTGCGGGCAGCCACGTGTGAACGCCGCAGTCCGCGCTTTGTTTGAGACAGAGAAGCGTAACCTTATTTATTAACAACTAATACCTAACTCTTATGAATGACATGAATTTATGGAAGCACACCTTCCTATTTGGAGCGTCACTCTTCTTGGCCTGTGCCACACCGGCTATGGCTGCGGAAATCGGCGGCTTGTCCACGGAAGGCATTGCTTCAGTCCAACAGAACGGACGCACTGTCAGCGTGACGGTCAACGACGCTATGGGGCCTGTCATAGGTGCCAACGTCATCGTGAAAGGAACCACAATAGGTTCGATCACCGACATGGATGGCCGTGCAACGATTGATGGAGTACCCAACGGTGCCGTGCTGGTCATCTCCTACATCGGGTACATCACTCAGGAAGTGGCGTTGCAGAACAAACAGACATCGCTTGAGGTCACGTTGCGCGAGGATTCGGAAACCCTTGACGAAGTTGTGGTTGTGGGCTACGGCACACAGGCAAAGAAGGACATCACCGGCTCGGTGGCCGTCGTCAGCCGTGATGCCATCACCGAGCAGCCGGTGGCAACATTCGCCGAAGCTCTACAAGGCAAGGCGTCGGGTGTCTACATTACCGGCGGTGGTGCTCCCGGTGCTGAAACCACGATACGTATCCGTGGTGTGGGATCAGTGAACGGGTCTGACCCCCTGATTATTGTCGACGGTGTTCAGGGTGTTGACGTAAGCTCCGTAAATCCCAACGACATTGAGTCGATGCAGGTGCTGAAGGACGCGTCGGCGACAGCCATTTACGGTGCGCGTGCTGCCAATGGTGTCATCATCGTCACTACAAAGCAGGGAAAGAAGGAAGGCAAAGTGCGCGTGAACTACAGCGGCTACTACGGTGTCAACAAGATGGCCAACAGCGGCTATGACCTGTTGAACGGATGGGAGGCTATGGAGTTTGAGGAAGAAGGCTTCAAGAATCAGATCAAGTACCGCGGCAAGACCGCCAACCAGCTCAGCCACGACCAGTTTGGCAAGCTCGTCGACAGCAGTGGCAACGTGAGTGCTGACGGCCATCTGACCATGCCTTATGCAATCGTTCCTGCTGGACAGAGCAAGGAGCAGATCATTGCGACATACGGAAGCATAGACAATTGGGTGTCGCAGTATCAGGCTGACGGCACACACTCCTTCGCCCGCTCGGCATACTATCAGATTCTCGAAGATGGCGGCAGTGAGGCTGCGGCACGCAGGGGTACGGATTGGTATGACCTGGTGACACGTACCGGTACGGTACAGAACCATGAACTTTCGTTCCAGGGCGGCGGTGACAAGGGCATGTATGCCGTGTCTCTCGGCTATCAGGATCGTGAGGGAACACTGAAAGGTTCGGAATTTAAACGCTATTCCGCACGCTTGAACTCGACATTCAATCCTACCAAGCACTTCACATTCGGTATGAACACCAACATGGCTCTTATGGAGATGATTGGCGAGCGTGGTACACAGGGCGATGACAACACATTCGCGCGTACATACACCATCAAGCCTTGGGTGCCTGCCTATAACGTCTCGGGTGACTATGCCGGTTCGCGCAACGGCGGCGGACGTGCCAATACTGCACTTGTCGGTGTGGATCAGGGAAAGCTGAACTGGTCGAAGAACGTCCGCATCAATGCATCGGTGTTCTCGGAAGTGAAAGACCCGTGGATAAAGGGCCTGACGCTGCGCACGCAGTTCTCTGCCAACTTGAACGGTAACTACAGCCGTAGCATGACATGGAAGAACCTCGCATGGAACAAGGAAGGAAACAGCTACAACACCTACAGCGAGACCGGCTCGTGGAACTTCGGATGGCAGTGGACCAACACGGCAACATACAAACGCACGTTTGCCGAGGATCACGACATGACTGTCGTCATTGGTTCTGAAGCCATAAAGGAAGGCATTGGATACAACATCAACGGCACCCGTCGCGGCTACACCTATGAGCGTGATACCAACACGTGGATTCTGAACAACGGCGATGCTTCGACCGCTACCAACAGCAGCTATATGAGCAATAAGGCCACGATGTTCGGTTACTTCGGACGTGCAGATTACTCTTATAAGGGTAAGTATCTGGTAACGGCAACCGTGCGCCGCGATGCTTCCTCTCGCTTCTCGTCAAAGAATCGTTGGGGTACATTCCCATCGTTGTCTTTGGGATGGCGTATCTCCGATGAGAAGTTCATGGAGAAAGCTCACGCCTCATGGTTGGATGACCTGAAGCTGCGTGCCGGCTACGGAACGACGGGTAACTCCAACATCGGTGCATATAACTACGCATTCCAATATGGTACCGGCAATGCCTATATGTATGACATCAATGGCGTGAACACCAGCACCGTTGCAGGCTACGGCGTAACGAGTTTGGGTGATGTCAATGCCAAGTGGGAGACATCAAAGATGTTCAACGTGGGCTTTGACCTCACTGCATTCAACAACAAGCTGACAGTAGGCTTTGACTTCTATGTGAAGAAGACTTCTGATATGCTTGTTCCCGCCAGCTGGTCGGCACAGGCAGGTCTGGCAACGAAGCCAAACGTCAATACCGGCGACATGAAGAATACCGGTATTGATCTCTCGCTGGGCTATCGCGGCAAGATTGGAGAGGTGAGCTACAACATCAACGGCAACGTGTCGTGGTACAAGAATGAAGTCGTCAAGCTCGGTGCTTCCGATCTCTTCACATCATCACGTCTGACGAATATCACCATCACTACCGAGGGACAGCCAATCAGTATGTTCTACGGCTACAAGGTGGCTGGCATCTATCAGAACGAGCAGGATGTGCTCAGTTACAATGCACTGCCTTACAACGTGTCTTCGGCTGACGATGTTGTGGCATCCGACTGGGTTGGACGTTACAAGTTTGTCGATGTCAACGGTGACGGCAAAATCAATGAACAGGACAAGACCATCATTGGCAATCCGCACCCCGACCTTACGGGCGGTGTCAGCCTGAGCTTGAACTGGAAGAGCTTCGACCTGAGCACGTATCTGTATTACTCGATAGGTAATGACCTGTTTGCGCACTACATGTATTACACGCACTTCGGCAACCTGAACAGTAACTACATGCGCGACCGCCGCGACAACTCCTGGAGCCCTGAGAATCCTGACGGCAAATACCCGATGTGGGTAGGCAGTGCCGGTGAGGCGACAGAGTCCGGCAACCAAGCCAACTCCCGCTATATCTACGACGGCTCATACCTGCGTATGCAGACCTTGACCCTTGGTTACACGCTTCCGAAGAAGCTCGTCAGCAAGCTGACTTTCTCCCGTGCACGCGTGTATCTACAGATGTCAAACGTGTTCACCGTCACCAACTATCCCGGTCTTGACCCCGAGTTCCGTACCACAAACGACCGCAACAAGGGTATTGACTATGGTTCGTATGGCGTTCCGCGTCAGCTCATCCTCGGTGTGAATGTCGATTTCTAACCATGCAGGAGCTTTTGGATAACAATTTCAAGAAACATACTATATAAAACAATGAGAGATATGAAGAAATCAATACTATATGCAGCTTTGGCGATGGCAACCGTTGCCACTACCACAAGCTGTGGCGATGACTTTTTGGTCATTGAGCCGGTAGGAGCTGTCGGCGAGGCTACGCTGACCAACGTCGATGGCGTGGATTATCTGATGACGGCCATGTACGCCACGTTGTATAATCCGAGCCGCGACGCTTTCGCCACTCCGTTTGCCAACTATCCTTATGGTGATGTCTTTGCCGGTGATGCCAACAAGGGTTCAGAAGCCGGTGACCAGTCGCCGTTTACGGAGATTGAAACTTACTCGTTCAACGCTTCGAACGAGTATCTGCGAACCAAGTGGCGCTACCTGTATGACGGCATACGCAACGCCAATCAGGTGCTGTCTATGGCAGAGAAGGTGAAGGGCGACCTGTCGGCATTGCAGGGCGAGGAAAAAGACAGATACACCGAGACAGTGGCTCAAGCCACCTTCATCCGTGCACTGTATCACTTCGAGACAGCCAAGATTTTCGGTGCAGCCGTGCCTTATGTCAGTCTTGAAGACTTTGAAGCCAGTGTAGACCCCGCCGTGAGCAATGTTGACGAGAGCGGCAACTACATTTATATATGGGACAAGATTGCAGCAGACTTCAAGTCGGCTTATGACAATCTGCCCGATCACTGGACGACGCAGAAAGGGCGTGTCAACAAGTGGGCAGCAGCAGCTTTCCTTGCAAAGACCTACATCTACTGGTCATCGCCGTACACCGGTGGTGAGAATGGTGCCAATGCAGGTAAATGGTCAGACGCTAAGAGCCTGATTGAAACGATTTTGGCTAACGGATGTGACTCAAATGGTAATAAGTATCAGTTGGCAGAAAGCTACAGCTCGCTGTGGTCGGCCTCCGAGAGTGACTGGACAGGCGAGTCCGTCTTCGACATTCAGGCCGCCATCTCCGGCACGCAGACCTATACCAACTCGTTGACCGGCACGTCGCACATCGCCATGGCCGGCAAGCTCGGCGGTGGTTGGGGCTTCTTCCAGCCGTCATACTACTACGTAAACAGCTTCCTTGTTGATGATAATGGATTGCCGCTGAGTGACTACGCTTCGCAATCGGACTTGTCGCATCTCGGTGAAGCCAATGTCGTGACCACAGACCTTGACAGATATGTTGACCCGCGCTTGGACTTCACAGTAGGCCGTTTCCAGGTGCCGTTCTACGATTGGGGTACACCTACAACTCTTGACGGTTGGGTGCGTTCGGCAGGCAATGGTGGCATTTATCTGAACAAGAAGTATTTGCCGACGAAGGAGGATAAGTCCAGTGGATTGAGTATCAGTAACTCTACCGGCTCTACTGCCAAGAACACGCACGTGATGCGTTTGGCCGATCTCTATCTGCTCTATGCTGAATGTTGCATCCAGGCCGGTGATCTTGAGACTGCACGTACATATATAAATAAGGTGCGTGCACGTGCTGCCAACTCTTATGTGCAGGCTGACGACACTACACCGGGCACGTTCTCGCTCGACGACAAGGTGAATGGCACCGTGAAGAGCGGCACGGCAGGAAACTATCGCATCGGATTGTATAACACGGCGTTTGCGAGTGCCTCCGAGGCAACAACAGCTCTGCGCAATGAGCGCAAAGCCGAGCTGGGACTTGAAGGACAGCACTGGTTCGACATGGCACGTTGGGGTGTTGCGGCAACCGAGGTCAACAAGTTTATCGCCTTTGAGAAATCACGTCTGATCAAGTATGACGGCAAGACGTATGGTGATGGCTGGATTTGCTTCCCAATCCCGCAGGATGAGATTGTGACGCAGATGGGAGCTTTGGTACAGAATGCCGCATGGAAGTAAGAAGTTTTTCGATAGGCGTTAGTGATATAGCGTAATCAGATTGTGCGGGGTGTCGACATGAGGAGCGGCACCCCGCCTTTTTTGCATCATCCGTTGCGGAGCTTGCCTTTCAGGAACTTCCCCGTATAGCTGTCGGCACACGAGGCAATGTCTTCGGGCGTGCCTGCGGCAATGACGCATCCGCCACGGTCGCCGCTTTCCGGCCCCATGTCTATCACGTGGTCGGCACATTTGATGACTTCGAGATTGTGCTCAATCACGAGTATGGAGTGCCCTTTCAGCAACAGGGCGTCGAATGCTTCGAGCAGCTTCCGTATGTCGTGGAAGTGCAGACCCGTGGTCGGCTCGTCGAATATGAACAGGGTGGGGTCGGCATTCTCGAGACTGAGGTAATATGCCAGCTTGACGCGCTGGTTTTCTCCACCCGAAAGGGTCGAAGAAGATTGTCCGAGCTTGATATAGCCCAATCCGACATCCTGCAACGGCTGCAGACGCTTCACGATTTTCGTCTGCCGGTATTTGCCGAAAAATTCGATGGCTTCGCTGACGGTCATCTCGAGCACGTCATAGATGCTCTTGTCGTGGAACTTCACCTCCAGCGTGTCTGCCTTGAAACGTTTGCCGTGGCACGCATCGCAGGGGAACGTGATGTCGGCCATGAACTGCATCTCCACCGTGATGAACCCTTCGCCCTTGCACTCTTCGCAGCGTCCGCCCTCGCTGTTGAAGCTGAAGTAGCCTGCGGTGTACCCCATCTGCTTGGACAACGGCTGTTCTGCCCACAGCTTGCGTATCTCGTCGTATGCCTTTATGTACGTGGCAGGGTTGCTTCGTGTGGATTTTCCTATCGGACTTTGGTTGACAAACTCAACGTTGTGCAGGTCGTGGATGTCGCCTTCTATGGATGCGAACTCTCCGGGACGTTCGGTGGTTTCGTCCAGCTCGCGTTTCAGAGCGCGGTAGAACACATCGCGTACCAACGTGCTTTTGCCCGAACCGCTGACACCGGTCACCACGGTCATCACGTTCAGAGGGAATGTCACGTCAATACCTTTAAGGTTGTTCTCGCGTGCTCCTGTGATTTTAATGAACTTGTTCCACGGACGGCGCGATGCAGGTACCTCAATCTTCTCTTCACCAAGCAGATAGCGCACGGTGTAGCTGTCTGTCCCCGGGTGCAAATCTTTCATGTCTCCTTGATAGACAACCTGTCCGCCCAGCCGTCCTGCTTGTGGTCCGATGTCGATGATGTAGTCGGCGGCGCGCATGATTTCTTCGTCGTGTTCCACCACGACCACGGTGTTGCCGATGTCGCGCAGCTGCTTCAGCACGTCGATCAGCTTGTCGGTGTCGCGGCTGTGCAGGCCGATGCTCGGCTCGTCGAGGATGTACAGGCTGCCCACGAGACTGCTGCCGAGCGATGTGGCGAGATTGATGCGCTGGCTCTCGCCGCCGGACAGGGTGTTGCTGGCGCGGTTCAGCGTCAGATAGTCAAGGCCCACGTCGATGAGGAACTTCAGGCGGCTGCATATCTCCGTCAGTATGCGTTCGCCTATCTTCTTCTCGCTTTCGCTGAGCTTCAGGTTGTCAAAGAATGTTGCGAGATCGCCGATCTGCATGTCTATCAGTTCGGTGATACTGCGCCCGCCGACCTTGACGTATGTAGCTTCTTTCTTCAGGCGCGTGCCGTGACAGGTGGGGCATGTGGTCTTGCCGCGATAGCGTGCCATCATGACGCGATACTGAATCTTGTACTGATTCTCTTTCACCATCTTGAAGAAAGCATTTATCCCTTCAAAATACGGCGTGCCCTCCCACAGCATGCGGCGTTGCTCGTCCGTGAGTTGATAATATGGGGTGAATATGGGCAGTCCAGCCTTCTCCGCTCCGCGGATCACCATGTCCTTCCATTGACTCATGACATCACCGCGCCAGCACACCACGGCACCGTCGTAGATGGACAGCGAACGGTTCGGAATCACCAGATGCTCGTCAATGCCGATGATTCTGCCGAAGCCCTCACATTCAGGACACGCTCCGAGTGGCGAGTTGAAGGAGAACATCTGGTCATTAGGCTCCTCGAATGTCATGCAGTCGGCTTCAAAGCGCGTGCTGAAACGCAGCAGTTGCGTGCTGCCGTCGTTTTCGTAGAAGCGCAGCAGGCATGTGCCGTCGCCCTCATAGATGGCTGTCTCCACCGAGTCCGTGAAGCGGCTTATGGCATCCTGCTCGTGCGACACGACCATGCGGTCTACCAGCAGGAACACGGCATCGCCTTTCTTCGGCTTGTAGTCTTCGATTTTCACAGCCTGTCCGTTCACCTCCAGGCGGTTGAAGCCCTCCTTCAGGTAGATGCCCGCCTGCTGCTCCACGGTGCGTCCTTCGCGCACGGTCACCGGTGCCAGCAGTGCCAGCTTCTGTCCGTCGTCATGTTGCAACATGCTGTTCACCACATCCTCGGCAGAATGTTTCTTCACCTCCGCTCCGCTTATGGGGCTGTATGTCCGTCCGATGCGTGCAAACAGCAATCGCAGGTAGTCGTATATCTCGGTGGAAGTGCCCACCGTCGACCGCGGGTTGCGGCTAATGACCTTCTGCTCGATGGCTATTGCCGGCGGAATGCCTCTGATGGAGTCGCACTCGGGTTTACTCATGCGGCCGAGGAACTGGCGTGCATAGCTGCTGAGGCTCTCTACATAGCGTCGCTGGCCTTCGGCATACAGCGTGTCGAATGCCAATGACGACTTGCCGGAACCCGACAGTCCGGTTATGACTATCAGTTTGTCGCGTGGTATGTCGAGGCTTATGTCCTTCAGGTTGTTAATCTTGGCTCCGCGTATGCTTATGTATCCGTTGTTGTCTGTCGTCATGTGATTTTTCAGCGTGCAAAGTTTGAAGCGGGCAAAATTACGCATTTTCAGCGGGATTTTGTCTACCTTTGCAACCCTGAATGAACCAACGACGATATATACCGTCACGACAAAGACATGAAGAATACCATCCTGATGCTATGCCTCGCATGGCTCGTGCTGACAGGCGCGTCGGCACAGCAGCAAACATTCTATCCCAAACGCGAGTTCCGTGGAGCCTGGATTCAGGCCGTCAACGGACAGTTCCGCGGCAAGTCCACAGCCGAAGTCAAGCGCATGTTGACGCGCGACCTCGATGCCTTGCAGGACGCCGGCATCAATGCCGTTATCTTCCAGGTACGTCCCGAGGCCGACGCTCTGTATGCCTCGCGGCTGGAGCCGTGGAGCCGCTACCTGACAGGCGTGCAGGGACAGGCTCCGAATCCATATTGGGACCCGATGCTGTTCATGATTGAAGAGTGCCACAAGCGCGGCATGGAGTTTCATGCGTGGATAAATCCCTATCGTGCCAAGACGACCATGCGCAACGAGCTTTCGCCAAAGAGCGTCGTCAGCCAGCATCCCGAATGGTTCGTGCAGTATGGTGACCAGCTGTTCTTCAATCCCGCGCTGGAGGAAAGCCGCAACTGGATATGTCGCGTGGTGACGGACATCGTCAATCAGTATGATGTCGATGCCATACACATGGACGACTATTTCTATCCTTATCCCGTTCAGGGCAAGGACTTCCCCGACGATGCTGACTTTGCACGTCTCGGGGCGGGCTTCAGCAGCAAGGGGGACTGGCGGCGCAACAACGTGAATCTGCTGATTCGCGACGTGCAGCAGACCATCAAGCGTCTGAAGCCGTGGGTCAAGTTCGGCGTGTCGCCGTTCGGCATCTACCGCAACGACAAGAGTGATCCGTTGGGCAGCCGCACCAACGGACTTCAGAACTACGATGATCTGTATGCCGACGTGCTGCTGTGGGCACACAACGGGTGGATTGACTACAACATCCCGCAGGTCTACTGGCACGTGGGACATCCTGCTGCCGATTATGAGACGCTGGTGAAGTGGTGGGCTTTGAACTCGGAGAACCGCCCTCTCTTCATCGGACAGTCAATACTTAACACGGTGCAGAACAAAGACCCGCGCAATCCTGTTCAGGATCAGATGGACTTGAAGTTCCGTCTTCAGCGCGGCTATCAGAGCATTGAGGGCAGCTGTCAGTGGTACACGCAGAACATCACGGAAGATGTCAGCGGCTATGCTGCACGTCTGCGGAGCAATTACCACAAGTATCCTGCCTTGCAGCCGGTCTTCAGTTTCATAGACCACAAGGCTCCGCGCAAGGTCAGGAAGATGAAGCCCGTGTGGACTGCCGACGGATACATCCTGTTCTGGACGGCACCGAAGTACAAGACCGAGATGGACCGCCCTGTACGTTATGTCGTGTACAGCTTTGCCGAGGGCGAGACCGTCGACCTCGAAGACCCGACACACATAGTGGCCATCACCGCCGACTGTTTCTACAAGTTGCCCTATGAGTTCGGACAGAACAAACGCCGCTATGTCGTGACGGCTCTTGACCGTCTCAGCAACGAGTCAAAGCCCGTCCGCAAGACCGTAAAGCTGTAAAATAAGGCGTTCTGACACGTCGAAATGTGTAAAATAAGGCGTTCTGACACGTCGAAATGTGCAAATTAAGGCGTTCTGCTGCACCTAAAATGTGCAAATTAAGGCGTTGAACGATATTTTCTTGTAACTTTGCGGCCATAGATTACGGTGTAGACCTGCCGTAAATAGATCAATAAAGGCAACGCAAAATGGAAGAAACAGTCATAGACAAGAGGACTCTTGAAGTCGTCCTTGGCGATCAAAAGGCCGAAACACACAACTGGGCGGACAGACATCTGTGTTCGCGTGATGAGGAGAAACTCGTAGATTTGGACAGCCCGCAGGCGCAAGTTGTCATCGGTGTGCGCCGTTGTGGGAAGTCTACCCTCTGCTTGCAGGCACTTGCCGGTGCCGGTGTCTTGTTTGCTTACGCAGACTTCGACGACGAACGTCTTGTTGGTCTTGGTGCTAATCAGCTGAACGATGTTCTCGAAGTGTTGTATAAGATCTATGGGGACTTCAAGTACATATTCCTTGATGAGATACAGAATGTTGAGGGCTGGCCGCTCTTCGTGAACCGGCTGCTGCGCATGAAGATTCATGTGGTTCTGACAGGCAGCAATGCCAAACTGTTGAGCAATGATTTGGCAACACATCTCACGGGACGCTGCAGTGAGATTGTGCTGTATCCCTTTTCGTTTGCGGAATACTGTGACATGAAAGGCGTGGATTATAAGCTCCGCACTACAAAAGGAATAGCCGATCAGCGGAGAGCCTTTGATGACTATCTGAGACAAGGCGGTTTCCCCGAGCTGCTGTTGGTAAAGAACAGCAAGAAATACGTCTCCAATCTCGTAGACAATATTTTGAAGCGTGACATTGAGCAACGCTACAAAATCTCATACTCTGCCCAATTTGAGGATATGGCGCATCATCTTCTCAATGTCTCCCCCTGCATATTGTCTGTCCCCGAACTTGTGTCGCTGTTTGGCTTCAAGTCACCGCACACCGTCCACAACTACGTCAAATATCTCAAGGAGGCATACATGCTCGTCGGAGTGAAGAAATATTCTCCAAAGAGCAAGCAACGCACCGCCGGAGAGAAGGTATATGCCGTCGATGTGGCGATGATGAACCAAAGAGAAAACGCTTTTGTCGGTGATAATCTCGGATGGCGTCTTGAGACCGTC
>CAVHVD010000012.1:0-11109 GCA_963639425.1 Faecalibacterium prausnitzii | reverse complement strand
TCATTGCTCTTGTCATAGTCTTTGTCCTTGGTTTGTGGCAAAGATAGAGAAAAAAGCAATACGGTGGTGCTGTTTTTTTTCGCGGTCTTTGAAGTTTTTGCAGTTTGGTTTACAACAGGTTACAACACGTTACAACGGCATACAAAAAATTTTTCAACCAGAGAGAGAGCATTACGGCAAACAGCGCACGCATGGCGAAGAAAGGCGGCGATGCTTGCACATTCAAGCGGAAACGTTTAGCTTTGCAAGGCATAACTTGAACATCAAGGCTCCGGCGACGGAGGACAGAGAAGAAAAAAGGAAAATGGGATATAACACCGACCACCTGAAGACAAACCGCCAGTTCATGATTGGCAACGGACTGTTGGCGTTTGCCGTATTCATATTAGTTGCCGTGTTCATCTACCTGAGCTTCCGCGATAGGGGCGACAAGACAAACGTGACCTATGAGGAGACATACACCGTGAACCTGACACGCGGCTTCGCGGGCGACTCGCTGACGGTGATGGTCAACGACAGCACACTGATGGACAACGCGCCGATAGCGAAGGAGCCTATGAGCCTGAGCTTCCGCCGCTTCGCCGAGCAGAGCACGCTGATACTGGTGAGCCACGGCGAGCTGTCGCTCTTCGAGCTGGACGAGGACGGCGGACAATACTTCTTCGAGAAGGACGGCGAGGAGATACGGCGGCTGGATGCAAAGAACTGAGTCGTTACATTCATAAACACATAAAAACAATACAAATCATGAAGACCTTATTTAGAAACATCGCGACAACGGCAGCGGCATTGGCGGCAGCCGTGTGCATGACGCTGACAGGCTGCTCCGGCAGCACCTCATCACTATCACTGCCCCGCGGCGAGGCATCGGCCGAGCTGACGGCAGCAATGGACAAGTACTTTCAGGCTGTGGCAGATGCCGGACAAGATCTGCACAGCATCATGGTGCTGCAGCACGGCAAGGTGTTAGCAGAACGCTGGCTCAGCGATGGCAATCCGGACTCGGCACACATCCTGAACTCCGTGAGCAAGACATTCACCTCGACAGCCGTGGGACTGGCTGCCGCCGAGGGCAAGCTGAAGCTGACAGACAAGGTGATCTCTTTCTTCCCCGACCTGCTGCCCGACACCGTGAGCGATAACCTCAACGCCATGACCGTCCGCGACCTGCTGACCATGAACTGCGGACACGACACCGACCCGACAGGCTCTATACGCAACACCGAGGGCAATAATTGGGTACAGGCTTTCCTGGCCTATCCCGTGGAGCACCAGCCTGGCACGTTCTACTGCTATAACTCTCTTGGCACATATATGCTCTCCGCCATCGTGCAGAAGGTGACGGGCGAGAAGGTCGTGGACTATCTGTATCCGCGCCTGTTCCAGCCGCTGGGCATCGACAAGCCGTTCTGGCAGGAAAGCCCGCAGGGCATCAACTGCGGAGGCTGGGGACTGTATCTGAAGACCGAAGACCTGGCGAAGATGGGACAGCTGCTGCTACAGAAAGGACAGTGGAACGGCAAGCAGGTGGTTCCCGCAGAGTGGGTGGCAGAGGCATCGAAAGCACAGGTGCCGTGCGTACCGTCGGGCGTGAAGCCACAGGATGCCGAGAGCAAGGGTCTGACCAAGGAGAACAGCGACTGGGTGCAGGGCTACGGCTACCAGATGTGGCGATGCCGCCACAACGCGTTCCGCGCCGACGGTGCCAACGGACAGTACATACTGGTGATGCCCGACGAGGATGCAGTGATAGCTGTGACAGCCCACATCAGCGACATGCAGACAGAGTTGAACCTGATATGGGACAACATACTGCCGGCTCTGCAATAGAAATTTTTGCATACCTTTGCGCGGGCTTTCGTAGCCACAGGCCTTTTGCAGCATGGACGGATGGATAGAGATTTTGGTGTTCGTGGCGTTTGTCGTTGGGGGAATGTTCCTTGACAAGCGTCAGAAGAGGGGTGACAGTGCCGACACAGACGGCGGCACCGTCATGCCGGACGAGGCCATGCCGCACGACACGCCGGAAGAGACACAGCACGTCGCCGTGAGGCGACAGCCCGTGCAGGCGGCGCACAAGGCCACAAGCAAGGCCGCGCACACGGCTCCGGTGCCGCCAGCGGCGGCAGCAACCGAAGAGGAGCAGAGCGAGTTCGCCCTCAAGGATGCGGACGACGTGCGAAGAGCTGTGGTGTGGTCCGAAATATTGAGCAGGAAATATTAACTCTTAAAAAACAAATATGTCACTTAAGAACATCACAGCTCTCGAAGCTGCATCATTAATCAAGAACGATGAGAAAATCGGACTCAGCGGCTTCACACCGGCAGGCACCGCCAAGGCCGTAACAAAAGAACTGGCCAAGCTGGCCACAGCCGAGCACGAGGCAGGCCGCCCGTTTCAGGTAAGCATCTTCACCGGAGCCTCCACAGGCCAAAGCACCGACGGCGACATGGCCAACGCGAACGCGATAAAGTTCCGCGCACCATACACCACAAACGGCGACTTCCGCAAGCACGTCAATGCAAATGAGTTTGCATACACCGACCTGCACCTCAGCCACATGGCACAGGAGCTGCGCTACGGCTTCTACGGCTCGCTGGACTGGGCGATCATCGAGGTCTGCGACTATGAGGTCGTGGGCAATAAGGTTCACGCCTACCTGACAGCCGCCGGAGGCATCAGCCCCACGATAGCGATGCTGGCAAAGCACGTCGTGCTGGAGCTTAACGCCTTCCACAGCAAGGGAGCGAAGCTGCTGCACGATGTCTATCAGCCCCTGGACCCGCCGCAGCGTCAGCCCATCCCAATCACCAAAGTCAGCGACCGCATCGGCAAGCCATACGTCGAGATTGACGCGGCAAAGGTCGTGGGCGTGGTGGAATGTGACATCCCCGATGAGGCACGCGGCTTCCGCGACCCCGATGCCGTCACATCGCAGATTGGATACAACACTGCCGAGTTCCTGGTCGACGACATGAAGCGCGGCATCATCCCGAGCACGTTCCTGCCTCTGCAAAGCGGCGTGGGAGCGACGGCAAACGCCATCTTGGGCGCACTCGGCAAGGACGAACATGTGCCTAACTTCAACATCTACACCGAAGTCCTGCAGGACTCCGTCGTGGCGATGATGCTCGAAGGCCGTGTCATCGATGCCTCTGCATGCTCGCTGACGGTCACCAACCCATGCCTGATGCAAGTGTACGACAATATAGACTACTTCAAGGATCACCTGACACTGCGACAGAGCGAGATCTCGAACTCACCGGAGGTGATACGCCGCTTAGGTGTCATAGCAATAAACACTGCCATCGAGGTGGACATCTACGGCAATGCCAACTCCACACAGATAAGCGGTACGAAGATGATGAACGGCATCGGCGGCAGCGGTGACTTCGAGCGCAATGCCTACATCAGCATCTTCACCTGCCCGTCGACGGCAAAGGACGGACTAATCAGCTCCATCGTGCCGTTCGTGAGCCATCAGGATCACTCGGAGCACGACGTGAACGTCATCGTGACGGAGCAGGGCGTGGCAGACCTGCGCGGCAAGTGCCCGCTGGAGCGCGCGGAGACCATCATCGAAAACTGCGCACATCCCGACTACAAGCCGCTGCTGCGCGACTACCTGAAGATTGCCAAAGGTGGACAGACACACCACTACCTGCCGGCAGCTTTCGCCATGCACGACACGCTGGCACGCAAGGGCGATATGCGTCTGACCGATTTCAGCGAATACATAAAGAAGTGATGCGGCGGCAGGAATGCCGGTCTGCAACGTAACGAACAAGATGCGGGAGGCAAGCAGTCAGAGACACACCGTCTCTGACTGCTTGCCTCCCGTCTTTCATGCCCGCCGCACGGTGGACTTCGTCAGCTTACGCCGCCAGATGACGATGACGGCAATGACACCAACCAGCATCAGCGCAATGGCAGCATAGGCAATGGCCTCGGTGACGTGCAGGGACTGCGGGTCGAACACCATGTCGATGGTGTGCGTTCCGGCAGGGACATAGAGCGTGCGCAGCACATAGTCGGCACGCGCCGGCATGACGGGGGTGCCGTCGATGGTGACCTGCCAGCCATGTGGATAGTATATCTCCGAGAAGACTGCCACGCCGTCGTGCTTGTTGTCGGAACGGTAGGTGACGCGATTCGGCTCATAGGCCATCAGCACGATGCTACTCTCCGCATCCTTCTGCAACAGCTCCACACCATTGAGCAGGCTCTTGAAGCGGGCATCGACGACCGCCGTCTTCTCCGGCAGTATGTCGTCCAAGGCAGAGATTTCCTCGTTGGCATCAGCAACATACCTGACACTATCCACGAACCACGCATTGCCGAGGGCATACGGATTGCGGACTGGCACTGTGCCGTCCTGCGTCGGGAAGATGAGATAGCGTGCATTCAGCATATTGATGACGGGGAACTTCGAGGCGGAGACACTGTCCATGTCGCCTCCGGCATCCAGGACTTCGGAATAGGCATCCTGCATCTCCGGCGCGATGTGATGCTCTATCAGTTCCTGGTAACGGCGCAGCTTGGCGGCATGGTATCCGCCGACACTCTTGTGCCAGTAGGAGGTGTTGTTCTCATTGAATGTGTTGGTGGCGAAGTTCAGCACGCGGTAGTTCGGGTCGGCATCTTGCAGGATCTGCTTGTCGGCATCGGTCTGTCTGAAGGTCGTGGCACGCACCGAGGGCTGGACGAACTGTGCATCGTTGAGGTAACGCTTGTTGACCGTCCACATGTCGGCGAGACACAGCAAAGCAATGGCGCAGACGACAACGTCCGCCCGCAGCTTACCCTTTACGTAAAGGAGTATTACGATGATGCCCACAGCGATAACGAAGACAGAACGCAGGGCATCCGACGTGACAAGGGCACGGCGCATCTCCCCGAGGTTCTGCATTATGCCTGCCACCTCGGACGCGGGGATCATGCCCTGGGCAGCCGCACTCTGCAACATCTGCGTCTCTTGCTGCGGCACGAAGCCCGTGAACACGCTCGGGGCGACGTATATCAGCAGAGCCACGCCGAGCGTCAGTGCCATGCTCACGAAGAATGCTTTCTTATCCCTGACAAACACGTCGGGATTGCTGATAATCTCTTTCAGTGCCAGCACCGCAAGCAGAGGTATGGTGAACTCGGCAATGACGAGGATGGACGACACGGCGCGGAACTTGTCGTACATCGGCACGAAGTCAATGAAGAAATCGGTGACGGGCATAAAGTTCTTGCCCCACGACAGTATGATGGAGAACGCCGTACCTCCGACAAGAGCCCACTTCATGGGGCCACGCACGATGAAACAGCCTGCGAAGAACAGGAACAGCACGAAAGCACCGACATAGACAGGGCCGGAGGTCATGGGCTGATCGCCGAAATACTGTGTCAGGCTGCCATACAGGCTCGTGTACTGCGGATTGGCCTTCGCCATCGCCGTGCTGCTTTGGCTCAGCGGCACAGAAGCTCCGCCCTTGAAGTTTGGTACAAGGAGCGTCATGGTCTCCCCCACTCCGTAGCTCCATTGCGTTATGTAGTCGCGGTCAAGCCCGTCTGTCTGCTGCTGCGACGGGGAGACACCGGCATCGACAAGCTCGCTCTTGCCACGCATGGTCTCCTTGCTGTAGCTGTACGTGTGGTACAGGTTGCTTATGTTGGCCGACAGCCCCACAAGCCCCGCCACAAGCAGCACTGCCGAGGCCTTGAGAAACTGCGGCACGGTCTTGCGCCTGACGGCTTCGGCAAGATATGCCAGGACAAAGAACAGGATTACGAACAGGAAGTAATAGGTCATCTGCACATGATTGGAGAGGACTTGTAGCGCAGTGAACAGTGCGAACACGAGTGCTCCCTCAAGCATCTTGCCGCGATAGGCCATCACCACCCCCGCCAACGTCGGCGGTATGTAGGCCAGCGTCACGAACTTCCATATATGTCCTGCCGAAATCAGTATGAAGAAGTATGAGGAGAAAGCCCAAAGGAAGCCTCCCAAGCCCGACAACCACACCGACAGTCCGAAGGCGCGGAGCAGGATGTAGAAGCCGAGCATCATGGTGAACGTCAGACATACGTAATCCGGCAGGAACAACCGATAGACCTTCTGCACCCATTCCAGCGGCTGCGTGGAGTCGTATGACGGAGAAATCTGATATGTGGGCATTCCGCCAAACAAGGCATCGGTCCACCGTGACCGCTCGCCCGTCTGCTCGTAGTACTCCGCGGCCTCATGCCCTGCGCCCATGCCTGCCGACGTGTCGTGCTGGAACAGGATCCTGCCCTCAATGTCGGCAGGGAAGAAGTAGGCAAGTGACAACACCGCAAAAGCCACAACGGCAATCAAGTCGGGTAAATATTTCTTCATGACGATGAGAATGAGTATATGTCCCGCAAAGGTAGCAAAAAATGCACTACCTTTGTGCGTGAACAAAATGACTGATACTATATGAGAATTTGCGTTATAAGTGCCATGGAGAGCGAGCATCGCCAGCTGGCAGGCCGCCTGGAAGACCGTACCAACGAGACCGACGGCATCTACAACTACGCCATCGGCAAAGTCGGCGGCAACGAGCTGGTGCTCATGCAGTGCGGCATCGCCAAGGTGAACGCAGCGTTAGGCACACAAGCCGCAATAAGCCGCTACAAGCCCGACTGCATCCTGAGCACCGGCGTGGCGGGCGGCATCGACAGCAGCCTGAAAGTGGGAGATGTCGTGGCAAGCAGCAAGGTGGTGCACCACGACGTGTGGTGCGGCGATGGCAACGAGCGCGGTCAGGTGCAGGGGCTGCCGACATTCCTCCCCGTCAGCGAGCCACTGTTGAAGCATGCCCTGAGCCTCAACAAGACACATCACGAAGACAAGACACGCATTGTGGGAGGACTGATATGCACCGGCGAGCAGTTCATCAGCGATGAGCAGCACCTGGCGTACATAAAGCAGACATTCCCCGACGGGATGGCGGTGGACATGGAGTCTGCGGCAATCGCACAGACATGCTACATCTATGGTGTGCCGTTCTTGAGCTTCAGAATCATAAGCGACACCCCCGGAGCTGAAGCGGACAACTTCAGCCAGTATGGCGACTTCTGGAAGAAGATGGCACAGTCGTGCTTTCACACCACGTGGTCGTTCCTCTACACATTGCCGGAAAAGCTCTAAACAAACGAAAGGACTATGGATTCTACAAGACAAAGCAAGATAGCAAGGCTTCTGCAAAAAGAGCTGAGTGACATCTTCCAGAAGCAGACGCAAGGCACACACGGAGTGATTGTCAGCGTCAGTGCCGTGCGCGTAAGCCCCGACCTCAGCATAGCAAGCTCATACCTGAGCGTATTCCCGTCTGATAAGCGCGACGACATCCTGAAGAACGTCAATGCCAACGCACGCACCCTGCGCTATGACCTGGGCAAGCGCGTCAGACACCAGCTGCGCATCATCCCCGAACTGCGGTTCTTCCCCGATGACACGTTGGACTATCTTGAGCACATCGACGAAATTCTGAAGAAGACACACAAGGACAGCACACCAAACATGGAGCAAGAGTGAACCTGCCGCTGTACATAGCCAAACGCTACCTCATATCAAAGAAGAAACACAATGCCATAAACATCATATCGGCAGTGTCGGTGTGCGGGGTAGCATTGGCAACGATGGCTATGGTGTGTACGCTGTCCGTCTTCAACGGATTTCAGGAGATGGTGGAGGGGCTGTTCACAGCTTTCGACCCGCAGCTGAAGATCACCGCACGTCAGGGCAAGACGTTCGACCCGTCAGGCACGGAGTTCCAATGGGTAAGAGCCATGTCCGAGATAGAGGTGTGGATGGAGTCGGTGGAGGAGAACGCCGTGGCACAATACAAAGGCCAGCAGGCCATGGTGACGATAAAGGGCGTTGAAGACAACTTCGAGCGGCTGACGGACATCGACAGCATCCTGATAGGCAACCGGCATTTCATGCTTGAGGACGAGGTGGTCTGCTACGGCATCATGGGCATCGGCGTGGCGGAGACGCTCGGCTCCGGAATCGGGTTCGTAGACCCGTTGACGATATACGCTCCGAAGCACAACGCCACAATAAATATCGCCAACCCCGCGGCGGCATTCAGCAAGGACTATCTGTATTCGCCTGGCAACGTGTTCATTGTCAATCAAGAGAAATACGACTCACGCTACATCATCGCGCCGCTCAGCTTCGCACGCCGCCTGTTCCGCTACGACAAGGAGGTCACGTCGATAGAGCTGCGGCTGGCATCCGATGCCGACGAAGAGGCAGTGAAAGAAAAGATAGCGGCGGCACTCGGCAGCCGCTACGTCGTGCAGAACAGGTACGAGCAGCAGGCAGACGTATTCCGCATCATGGAGATTGAGAAGCTGATTTCGTACTTCTTCCTGACGTTCATCGTGGTGATAGCCTGCTTCAACATCATCAGCACCCTGTCAATGCTGATAATGGACAAGCGCGACGACGTGAGAACCCTGCGCCACCTCGGCGCGGACGACCGTCTGATCCGTCACATCTTCACCGTGGAAGGATGGCTTGTCTCCCTGACAGGAACCGTGGCGGGCATAGTGCTGGGGCTTGCCCTGTGCTGGGCACAGGAGCAGTTCGGGCTGATCAGCATGGGCAGCAACTTCATCGTAAACGCCTATCCCGTGAGTGTGCACTTCAGCGACATACTGGCAGTGGCACTGACCGTGACGGCTGTCGGCTGTGCATCCGTGGTCTATCCGGTCAGGTACATCTGCGGCAAGCTCCTCTGAATCCCCGCTGCCACGCCGCCGCAGTCCCCGTTACTTCTTGCGTATTATCGACAGTCCGTCGCGAAGCGGCAGGATTACCTTCTCCACACGGTCGTCCTGTGCCACGAGGTCATTGAAGTGCATGATGCCCAACGTCTGCCGGTCTGAATCTCTGACGTGCTCCTCTGTGACATGGCTGTCCCACAGCGTATTGTCGGCAAGGATGAAGCCGCCGGAGCGCAACACCTTGAGTGTCATCTCATAGAACTCCACATACCGGCGTTTGTCACCGTCGATGAATGCCATGTCGAACGTCACACCCAACGTCGGAACCACCTCCAAGGCATCGCCGATGCGGAAGTCAATCTTGTCGGCATAGCCGGAGCCTTCAATCCACGGACGTGTGAACACCTCCTGTTCGTCATTCACCTCAATGGTGTAGACCTTGCCGCCGTCTTCCAGTCCTTCGGCCATGCAGATGGCGGAATAGCCGCTATATGTGCCTATCTCGAGTATATTCTTGGGGCGTATCATCCTGACGAGCATCTTCAGGATGCGCCCTTGCAGATGCCCCGACACCATGTGCGGGTACAGCAGCTGCAGGTGCGTCTGCCGGTAGAGCTTCTGCAGATAGTCGCTCTCCTTGTCAATGTGCCGCAGGATGTAGTCGTCGATGTCCATCACTCGCCTTTCAGGTTCAGCAGAGCCTCCAGTGCCAGACGATATGAGTCCAGGCCGAAGCCCAGTATCACGCCTTTGCATGCACACGAAATCATGGACGTATGTCGGAATGTCTCGCGCGCGTGTACATTAGATATGTGCACCTCCACCACGGGCGACGTGATGGCACGTATGCAGTCCTGCAACGCAATGGACGTGTGCGTATAGGCTCCGGCGTTGAGGATTATGCCGTCGGCACTGAAGCCGGCTTCCTGCATCTTGTCAATCATCAGTCCCTCGACGTTCGACTGATAGTAGTCTATCTGCACATCGGGGTATCCGGCACGCAGTTCCTTCAGGTAGGCATCGAACGCCGTATGCCCGTAGATGCCAGGCTCACGCTTCCCAAGGAGGTTTATGTTCGGCCCGTTCACTATCAGTATCCTCTTCTGCTTGACCGGTCCGGTCGCTTCATTGGCAAAAACTGCACTCATAGGTCTCATCGGTTTTTATTTATCTCTCTATCTTTGTAGAGACAAAGTTAGTAATAATGGACAAAGTAAGAGCAACGACGCGCACAAAGATACTGAAAGAATACCGCCAGTACCTACGGCTTGAACGCAACCTGTCTCCCAATACCCTTGATGCCTACCAGTCCGACCTCGACAAGCTGCTCCACCATCTCGACAGCGAAGGCATAGACATCCTCGATGCCACGACCGATGACCTGCAAGGCTTCGCCGCCGGTCTGCACGACATCGGCATACACCCGCGTTCGCAGTCAAGGATAATGTCCGGCATCCGCTCGTTCTTCCGTTTCCTCGTCATGGCCGACTACCGCGAGAGCGACCCCGGAGAGTTGCTTGAGAGTCCGAAGATAGGGTTTCACATACCCGAGGTGCTAACGGTCGACGAGATCGACAACATCATAGCCGCCGTGGACATGGAGAAGAACGAGGGACAACGCAACCGTGCCATCCTGGAGACGCTTTACAGCTGCGGGCTGCGCGTCTCCGAGCTGTGCGGCCTGAAAATCTCCGACCTCTATTTCGACGAGGGGTTCATAAAGGTCGAGGGCAAGGGCAGCAAGCAACGGCTGGTGCCGATCTCCGACCGTGCCATACGCGAAATCAGGCTGTGGCTGGAGCAGCGCAGCACGTGGCGCATCAAGCCCGGCTTTGAAGACCACGTCTTCCTGGCACGCTGGGGCAACAGCATCTCGCGCATCATGGTGTTCCACCTGATAAAGGAGCTGGCGGCACAGGTGGGTATCAAGAAGAGCATCAGCCCGCACACGTTCCGCCATTCCTTTGCCACCCATCTGCTCGAAGGAGGAGCCAACCTGCGTGCCATACAGGCCATGCTGGGACACGAGAGCATAGCAACGACAGAAATCTACACACACATAGACCGCACCATGCTGCGCCAGGAGATAATAGAGCACCATCCGCGCAACATAAAATACAATAACCGCACATAGGAAGTTGCAGCTTGCGACATGAGCTGTCAGGGACTGTCAGCGGCGCGTTGCAACGATGCCCAACGTAGCGTTCCAAGCTTGCCCATTCTTAGGTCGTTTGAACGGGCATCGTTAGGGTCTAAGGATGCCCATCCTTAGACCCTAAGAATGGGCATCGTAAGGGCACCTGCTCGGGCAAACGGGGATTTATTGAACGAAAGTGTGGAAAAGTGAACGGTTAGTGAACGGG
>CAVHVD010000011.1:0-11067 GCA_963639425.1 Faecalibacterium prausnitzii | reverse complement strand
CCGAAAGTCTGTTCCACAAACGGGTTGCCACAGATATGGTCGAGGTGCAGATGTGTGTTGAGCAGGTGTGTCACCTTCAGCCCCGTGCTGCCGATAAACTCCTTGAGTGCCTGCTTCTCCTCATCGTAGTAGCAGCCCGGGTCTATTATGGCAGCCTCCTTCGTCTCGTCCCAGACAACGTAGCAGTTCTCTGGGAACATGTTGAATTCAAACCGTTTAATTTTCATCGTTTCTTGTTGCTTATAGCGACGTAAACCACTTTCTTCGTCTCGAAATATTCGCCTTCAAACCACTCTGCGAGGTTCCACACCACGCTTCTGCTTTTGAACGGCACCACCTCTCTGTCCAACTCGCCACCCTTGAGACAGATCAGTCCATTGGGCAGTGCGTTGTTTTGGCGTGGCGAGATGTTCTTGCTCACTATCTTCACGAGGTCACCCAGTGGCATCACGGCGCGGCTCACCACGAAGTCGAACAGCCGGTGCTCATCTTCGGCACGCTCTTGCACGAGGCTCACGTTCTCAAGTCCGATGCTGCGAGCCACCTCCGTCGCCACACGTATCTTCTTGCCGATGCTATCCACCAGTGTGAAGCTGACGTTTGGGAACAGAATGGCGAGCGGGATGCCCGGAAAGCCACCGCCCGTGCCGATGTCCATGATGCGGGTGCCGTCGCGGAAGTCCGCGGCCTTGGCGATGCCCATGGAGTGCAACACGTGATGTTCGTACAGGTTCTCTATGTCCTTGCGTGATATGACGTTTATCTTTGCGTTCCAGTCTGCATACAGCGCATACAGTGCCTCAAACTGCTGTCGCTGCACCGCCGTCAGGTTCGGAAATTGTTTCAGTATCTCATCCATGTGCCGCTCTGTCTTCTTTCTTTACTGACCACCTTTCAGCTCGTCCACAATCATGTAGTCGTCGCGCAGCACGCCATCCAGCTTATCGAAGCCCACGGCCACCTCCACGGGGCCGATGACGTAGGGTGCTATCTCATATATATTATAGTGGAAAGTGATGCCGTTTGGTGTCAGATAGAAGTTGTCGATGGGGGCGATGTCGCCGGTTGTGCCGTAGCCCATGTCGTACAGCTCCTCTATGCTTCCCACATTATTATCTTGCATCAGCTGCTGCTCTATCAGTGCTGTCAGCGTCTCCTCATAGCCATCTTGCAGCAGGTCGCCGAGAGCTATCGTCTTCAGCGTGCGCAGGTCTATATTCAAGAAATCCGTGCCGTAGAAGCCATGCGCTCCTCCGGTGTATTCCTCATGGTAGATACTGAATGTCAGCAAGTGCTTGTGGTAGAATGTTGTGCGCGTCTCTATCTTCTGGAAGAAGTTGAACCATGCGCTTGGCGTGTACGAGCCGTCGGCTACCTGCCCGTCGTGGCTCTGTGCGTAGGCCATGTGTTCCTTGGCATAGAACGGTTCGTAGTCTTTGCGGAAGTCCGTCACGTAGTCGTTGCCATATCTCTCCATTGCTTCCTGCACGGGCATATAGGCATATTTGTTGCCGAAGGCGTGGAGTTGCAGCATGTGGTTCAAGCTGTCGCGCAGGGCAGGTTCGTCAGCATCGGCAATCCATGTGTGGCTGATGATGAGGTTGCATGCCGGCATTGCGGTGTCGCCATACAGGTGCTCGGTTCTGTTGATGTACACCGAGTCCGTCCGTAGGTCGCCGGCGTTCGGCTTGCTGCCGCCACACGAGGCAAAAAAGCAGCCCGATGCCACGAATGCCATGATGACGCAGAGGAGATGCTTGCTCATAATCGCTTATAACGGTGTAATTGGTGTCTATGCGGCTGCGCACAAACACACGCGCAAAGTTAGACCTTTGTTTTGAGAAAACAAAGCCCCTGTCACCGATATTGTCGTGTGCCTCCGCCGCTCTGTATGGCATCAGCCGCGCGTTGCGGCAAGCAGTCGCCGCAGTCCGGCAGCAATGCGACGCAACCCCTCGTCCATGCGCTGGCGCGGGCAGGCTATGTTGATGCGGATGAAGCGGTCGTCGCCATACATTGCTCCGGCGTTGATCCACACCTTGTCATCGTGCAGCAGCCGCTCCTCGATGTCGTCCGACCCCATGCCCAGTACCGAGCAGTCGACCCACACCAGATAGGTGCCCTCAAGCGTGGTGACGGGGAACTGCGGCAGCTCTTCCCTGAAGAAGTCGCACAGCCGCCGGTAGTTGGCATACAGGTATTCGTTGAGTTGGCGCAGCCACTCCGCGCCCTCGTCGGTGTAGGCCGCAATCAGTCCGGCAACGCCGAACGGATTGACATCGCACACCTCGTTGATATTGATGGCACGGTCGATGCGCTCGCGCCATTCGGCACGCTCGCAGACGATGTATGCTATCTGCAGTCCGGCGGTGTTGAAGGCCTTGCTCGGCGCATTCAGGACAACGGCGTTGCGCACGTAGTCACCGCCCAGCGAGCCGTAAGGCACATAGGCGTGTCCCGGACTGACGAACTCGCAGTGTATCTCGTCGGCGACGACAACGACACCGTGGTGCAGGCAGATGTCGCCCACACGCCGCAGCTCGTCGTGCGTCCACACGCGCCCCGCCGGATTGTGAGGGTTGCACAGCAGCAACAGCCGTGTGCGTGGGTCGGAAGCCAGGCGTTCCAGCCCGTCGAAGTCGATGGTATAGGTGCCGTCGGCATAGCGCAGGTCGTTGCGGACAGCCTCGCAGCCGTTGTTGCGTATGGATGAGAAGAAGCAGTTGTAGACGGGTGTCTGCACGATTACCCTGTCGCCAGGCAGGGTGAATGCCTTTATCGTGGCCGACAGTGCCGGAACCACGCCCGAGGTGTAGAGTATCCAATCCTCGCTGAAGCTCCACCCGTGGTGGCGGCTGAACCAGCGGGTGATTGCCTTGTAGAACTCCTGCGGCACGTGGGTATAGCCGAAGATGCCGTGCTGCACACGCTCCTCAAGGGCGCGGATCACGACGGGTGCCGTGCGGAAGTCCATGTCGGCGACCCACATAGGTATGATGTCGGGATCAGGCTCGGAGTCCCATTTGTATGAGTTCGTGCCGCGTCGCGCGGTCGGTTGGTCAAAGTCATATCTCATTGCCGGTATGTCTCCTTTCTTTATTGTCAGCCTCTCGTCAGGATTTGGCAGTCGGCGGGAGCCTTGATATTCTCGTCGAGGATTATCTCTCCGTAGCCGTCGGCGACGATGCGTCCGGAGCGTGGGTTCTTGACACTCTTGACAGTGCCGCGGATGTCGGCCTGCACGGTGGAGTACTCAAAGGCACGGTCGCACTCGGCATCGAAGGTGCAGTTCTCAAGCACCAGGTCGGTGGCGTAGCACAGCGGCTGCTCTCCGGCAATGTGGCAGTTGACGAGGCGCAGGCCACGCGAGTGCCACCCCAGGAACTCGCCGTCGAGGATGCTGTCATAGACGGTCACGTTGTCCACCTCCCAAAACGAGTCCTTGGTGGTTATCTTTGCGTCGTGGACTTCGATGTTCCGGCTGTATTGGAACACGTACTTCGCGTCGCTCTCCAATTCGTAGACCTTTATGTTCGAGCAGTGCATGAAAGGGTAGGTGCCCTCATGCAGCGTGACGTTGCGCAGCGTCAGCCCGTCGATGCCCCAAAAGGTCTCGTCGGCATCGTTTATGGTGACGTTCTCCAGTTCAAGGTTCTTCATCTCGCGGAAGAACTTCGGGCCGTTTATGACACAGTCGCGCATCTTCATGTCGTTGCTATACCAGATGGCCGAGCGTGAGCCCGGGGCGAAGTAGCAGTTCTCGATGTACGAGCCTTGCACGTGCCACAGCGGGTATTTGCCCTCGAAGTAGCAGTTGCGGCAGACGATGTTGCTGCACTCCTTTATGCCCGATTCGCCGAAGGTTATCTTCACGTGGTCCAGCTCCGTGTCGTGAATCTCGAACAGCGGACGTTCGCCGCCGAATGTCTTGTCCTTTATAGTCTTCATAATGTCTCAGTGTTGGTCTTTATCGTTTGTCGTTCTGTATCTGTTTTTCTCTCGGCCGCATCTGCTGCCGGAGTGACGTGGCGTGTCCAGTTGCCCCACCTCAGACGGCACAGGAAGATGAAGCCACGGAAGCACAGCTCGATGCACATGGCCAGCCACACGCCACGGAGTCCCATCGCCGGTGCCAGCAGGAATGCCAGCGTAATTCTCACGCCCCACATGCTCAGCAGATTCATCCCGCTCGGTATGAGTGTGCTCGTCGCACCCACGAACACACCGTAGCAGACGATGGCGGCTGCAAACATCGGTTCGGCAAAGGCCTCAATGCGCAGGATCATGGTGCCCAGTTGTCGCACTTCTTCGGAGGGTGTCATCATGCTCAGCACTGCCGGTGCGCTGACATACATTATTGCTCCCATAACTGCCATCACCGTCATGCCCATGGCCACGGCGATGTATGCGAACCGCTTCATCAGGTCGCGCCGTCCTGCTCCCATGCTCTGCCCGACGAGCGTTGTGGCAGCGTCGGCAATGCCGTAGCCCGGCATATAGCAGATGCTCTCTATTATCACGCCGAAGCTGTTGGCGGCGATGGCGAACGTGCCCAGCGGTGCAATGATTACGGTCATGGTGATGTATGCGCTGCTCATGATGATTTGCTGCAGACCCATCGGCGCACTGATGTGGAACGCCTGACGGATGGTGTGCCACGTGGGCACGAAGCTCCCCCTGTCGATGCCCAGACGCAGCTCCTTGGAGCGTACACAGAGCATATACATGGCTATCGAGGCCACGATGGTCTCTGCCGATGCCGTGCCTATGGCTGCACCCATGACGGACAGTCCGGCACCGGGGACAAACAGCTCCATGCCGAGCACCTCGACCGTGCGCGAGGGGAATATCAGGAAGAAGTTGAACACCACGTTGAGTGCCATCATCGTGACGCTCAGTATGCTCGGCACAACCATGTTTCCGCTGCTGCGGAGCATGCCCGATGCCAGCATTGACAGCTGGAACACAGGCAGGAAGCAGGAGACGATGGCGAAGTAGGCCGACGCGGTGGCGTTGATCTCGTCGTTGCCGCCGAGCCATACGGGCAGGAACGGACTGATGGACAGCGATATTGCGGCAATGGTCATGCTGAACAGCATGACCGACGTGATGCCCTGTCGCAACACCGAACGTGCTCCCTTGGCGTTGTTGCCGCCGAGCAGGTGTGCCACCTGCACATGGAAGCCCGCTGCGGTCGCCGAGCAGATGCTGCCAAGCAGCCATGTGGTGGACTCGATAAGTCCTATTGAGGCCGAGGCCTGTGCTCCCATGCTGCCCACCATCGATGCGTCGATATACTGCATCATGGTGGTGGTGAGCTGTGCCAGAATGGCAGGCACGCTCAAGTAGAGCGTAAGCCGCAGTTGCTGTGCCGTGGTCATGGGTTGCCCATGACGTATCATGTTCAGTAGTTCGTCCTTGTTCTCCTTGTTCTCCTTGTTCATTTTAAGTCCACATAAGCACACATGCCGAGCGGTCATTCGCTGTCTGCCTCGCGGAGGCAAAGGTAGTGAACGTAGCCGTTCATGGAGCGGTTCACTGTCCTGATGACGAAAATACGGCGATTAAGACGAAAGGCTGCGGCGTACTTCAACGATGCCCAACGTAGCATTCCAAGCTTGCCCATTCTTAGGTCGTTTGAACGGGCATCGTTAGAGTCCAAGCTTGCCCATCGTTGGACCCTAAGAATGGGCATCGTTAGGGTGCCTACTCGGGCAAACGGGGATTTTTTGAACGGAAGTGTGGAAAAGTGAACGGTTAGTAAACGAAAGGGGCTTCAGAACGCGTCTGAGGGGTGGCTAGTAAACGGTTAGTAAACAGATAGTAAACGCTTTTGAACGGGCTTGCATATCTGCGATGAATTTACTAAGAACTCGCCACGATATGTTCCCTGCTGCAACGCGTACTTTCCCGCACTCCATAGCGATAGCTCTTTCAGGTTATCGCGATAAGTTTTTGACCCGTGGGTGAGTTTTCGAAAGATGCAAGAGGGAGGGTGCATGCACATAAAAGAGAGACAGGCAGACGCGCTTTCCGCATTTCTGCCTGTCTCTCCGTGTGATCCCGACAGGATTCAAACCTGTAACCTTCTGATCCGTAGTCAGATGCTCTATTCAGTTGAGCCACGGGACCAATGCTTTCGCTTATAACGGCGGCAAAGTTACGTACATTTTTCTATTATGCAACCCTCGGAACTGAAAAAAGTTTCGGACGAGGGTGGGGCAGAGCCGGAGCGGACTTGGGGGCGGTGTTAGAATGAAGTTGAAACGAACCTATGGCGGAGTTTGGACGGATCTCGGAACTGACCAGGAACGGACATGCGGCGAAGTCATTCGAAGAAGCGGTAGTTGAACAACTGCCACCCCAGCGAGAGCCCGAAGTTCCAGTTGGCTTTGGGCGAACTGTAGTGGTTCATGAACGCCGACACTGCCCCGAACGGCAGCTTGCAGACCACCGACACCTCGCCCATATACTGAAAGTGCGTCATGCCGGTGCCATAGCGTGCGCCGCCGTCATCGGCACGCAGGATGGGACGTATGGGTTGGAAGCCGTAGAACTCGGTGCGTAGCTGGAAGATGTCGCTGAGCACCACGATGGGCTTTATGCCTGCTGCTATGTACTGGTTGGCACGGAACGACTTGTTGTAGGTCAGCTTGCTGTGGGGCGTCGGCGAGAAGTCGGCAGCCTGCATCTTTGTGGCAGTGTAGTTCTGCGAGAAGCCCCTCGACGAGTACAAGCCCTCTGCCATCCATCCCAGCGTGAAGCGGCGCGTTATGGTGTGGTAGCTCTCGGTCTGATATGACACTTGCAGCCACGAGTGGTTCGAGCTTTGCATTGGAGTGCTGCCGTTGCCGGAATGGGAATGCTCGCTGCCGGTATAGGCCTGTGCCACCAGTTTCTCATAGCGTCCCTGCGTGGCAAACTGGCGCGAGTTGAGCGTGTTGGCATAGATGCCGATGGAGCCGCCAACCAGCTGATAGACGCTGTTGTCGTGGCGGTCGTTGATAAAGTCGATCACGGAGTTCTGGTAGTAGCGGTCTTTCAGCCGTCCCACGCCGGCACCAAGCTCGAGGCGGCGGCCGCCGGGGAAGGGCAGGGTGGCATAGAGCTTCAGGAAACGCTCGTTCTTCGAGTTCAGCGTGGGGTTGTTGTTCTTGAACAGATTGGCCTCCTTGAAGTAGTCGAATTGGCTGATGGAAGCCACCGCCCTGTACGACACGGGTATGCTGCCCGGCACGTCTATACGCCCCATCAGCTGGAAGTTCTTGTAGATCTTGCCAAGCTGTCCGTCGGCGAGTATCTCCTTCGGATAGTAGTCCATGTCCTGATAGCCAAGGCCGAGGTATATCTGGTTGAAGTTCGAGGTGGACACGTTGCCGCCGAGACGTATGGAGAACGGGTTGCGCAGCTTCACGTCTATATGCAGGCGGTACAGCCCGTCGGCGGGGTTGTATGTGGCATGTGGAATGATCTCCGATATGACTGTTCCCGTCAGCAGCCTGAAGTATGCTTTCTTGAAGTCGTCGTAGCTGAAGATGTTTCCGTCGTCGCCACCGCGTATCTCGCGCACGATGTAGGCGGCCTGCCGGTCGCTAACACCGCTGACGCTGATGTCGCGGAATATCATGTCGGACAGTCCGCTGCGGTACAGATTGCGTCTGCTGTTCACCGATTCGGGGCTGACCTGTCGCGTTATGCGTGCCTTGATGGTGTCCATCATCTGCATGGTGCGGTCGTAGCCAATCTGTTCCAGCTCCTTGATGCGGTTGAAGTCGAGCAGGCTGACGTTGTCGTAGCGGAATGTCATCAGTATGTCGTGCAGTGAGTCCGGCACGCTGTAGTCGGTCTTCTGCATTATCATGTTCTCGATTTGGCTCATGAAGTCATACTCCGACGGCTTGTCGGCATTGGCCGATACCACGCTGCCGATGATGATGTCGGGATTGAAATCCCGCTTCATCACGTCTGTGGGGAAGTTGTTGTAGATGCCGCCGTCGTAGGCCAGCACGCCGTCGATCTCTATCGGCTTGAACACGAACGGGAACGTCATCGAGGCACGCACGGCATCGCCAAGGTCGCCGCTGCGCATCACCAGGGCTTTCTTGTTGTAGACATCGGATGCCACACAGCGGAACGGGACAAACAGGTGGTCGAAGTTGCCTCCCGAGGCTGCCGTTGCCGGAGCGAACAGCTCGGGGAAGACCACGTTCATCTGCACCGGACTGACAAGATTGATAGGAATCTTCAGCGGCGAGCTGCCGCTCTGTGCCGATGTGGAGTCCTTGCGCAGCGGCATGGCAAAGTGCAGGTTGAAGAACTCCGGTGTCGGGCGGTCTTGCTTGAAGTAGTACACATACTGCGGGTCGGCCTCGCCCGAGTACCAGCGACGGAAGTCGTCCGACGAGATGAGACGTTCCATGTCGTCGGCACTGTATCCCATGGCATAGAGGCTGCCGATGATGGCTCCCATCGACGTACCAGCAACGTAGTCTATCGGCACGCCGTTCTCCTCCAATGCCCGTATGATGCCTATGTGCGTCAGTCCCTTGGCACCGCCGCCACTCATCACCAGTCCCACGCGCTGTGCCCTGAGAGGCATCAGCACAACGGCAACCAGCACCGTAAACAGAAGCATTCTCTTCATTCTCGTCAGCCTTTATTTACCTGCATCAAAGGTAATGCAAAATGCGTATATGTACAAGAACGGGGCAGTGCAAACAAACTTGCATCACCCCGTCATGAAAATGCGTAAATGTCAGTGTGTAGCCGTCAGCCTATCATCTCGACGCTGCGCTTGATGAAGCTGTTAAGAGCCTCACCCTTGAGCATGCCGTTCTGCAACAGTGCCAGGTCGAAGAGCTGACGCACCAGCTTGTTGCTTGCCGCATAGTCGGTGTAGATGGCTTCTTTCTTCTTCTTCAGTTCTTGCCACTGCTTGTCCAGCTCTGCCACCTTGTCCTTGTCGGCCTGCGGGATTTCCTCGTCCTTCTTGCCCTTCTGCGTCTCTTGCAGTTGGTCACGCTCCTTGCCGATGCTGTCCATCTGCTCTTGTAGCGGCTTCACCTGTGCCGAGCACTCCTTCTCCTCCTCGTCTATCAGACGCTTGATGAGACTGTGGTCGGTGTTCAGCACAACGTTGTACATGTCCGGCATCTCGCCATAGAAGCTCATGCCCTGCTGTATGTTTGCCATCTCTTTCATACGGCGCATGTACTCGCTGCGCGTTATGGTGACAGGTATCCCGTCTTCGCCCATCGGCTGTGTCAGCACGCTGAACTCCGCCTTGCCCATTGCCGGTACCTGACTTTGGAACATGGTGTTCAGTGCTTCCTGCTTCTGCGCTTCGAGCACGTCCTTCTTCGCGTCCTCCTTCACTATCAAGTTGTCGGCGATGTCGCTGTCAACGCGTGTGAAGCGTGTCTTCTCCCACTTCTGCTCCAGCATGCTTATCACTGCCACGTCCAACTGTCCGTCCATCAGCAGCACGTTGTAGCCCTTGTTCTTCGCACCCTCGATGAAGCTGTACTCGTCGTCCTTGTTGGCTGCATAGAGGTAGACCAGGTTGCCGTCCTTGTCTGTCTGATTGTCCTTTATCAGCGTCTTGTACTCCTCAAACGTGTACTTCTTGCCGTCGGTGTCTGCCAGCAGTGCGAAGTCCTTCGCACGGTTGTAGAAGTCATCTTCGGTCAGCATGCCGTAGTCGATGAAGATCTTCAGGTCGTTCCACTTCTCCTCAAACTGCTTGCGGTCCTGCTTGAAGATGTCCTGCAAGCGGTCGGCCACTTTCTTGGTTATGTATGTCGAGATCTTCTTTACGTTGCTGTCGCTCTGCAAGTACGAGCGCGACACGTTCAGCGGGATGTCAGGCGAGTCGAGCACACCGTGCAGCAGCGTCAGGAAGTCGGGCACGATGCCCTCAACCTCGTCCGTCACGAACACCTGATTGACATAAAGCTGTATCTTGTTCTTCGTCAACTCGAGGTTGCTCTTCACCTTCGGGAAGTACAGTATTCCCGTCAGGTTGAACGGATAGTCCACGTTCAGGTGAATCCAGAACAGCGGCTCGTCGCTCATCGGGTACAGCTCGGAGTAGAACTTCTTGTAGTCTTCGTCCTTCAGCTCCGACGGCTTGCGTGTCCACAGTGGTGTCGTGTCGTTTATGATGTTGTCTTCCTTGGTCTCCACCTGCTTCCCGTCTTTCCACTCTTTCTTCTTGCCGAAGGCTATTGGCACGGGCAGGAAGCGGCAGTATTTCTTCAGCAGGCCACTGACGCGGCTCTCTTCCAGGAACTCCTTGCTCTCGTCGTCTATATACATTATTATATCTGTGCCACGGTCGGCCTTCTCGCACTCCTCCATGGTGAACTCGGGACTGCCGTCGCAGACCCACTTCACCGCCTTCGCGCCTTCCTTGCACGATTTCGTGACGACCTCCACCTTCTTCGACACCATGAATGCGGAGTAGAAGCCCAGTCCGAAGTGTCCGATTATGGCGTTAGCATCGTTCTTGTATTTCTCAAGGAAGTCGTTTGCACCGGAGAAGGCTATTTGGTTGATATACTTGTCCATTTCCTCGGCCGTCATGCCGATGCCGCGGTCGCTCACGGTGATGGTGTCTTTGCCCAGCGTGACGTGCACCGTCAGGTCGCCAAGCTCACCTTTGAAGTCGCCCATGGAGGCTTGTGTCTTTATCTTCTGCGTGGCATCGACTGCGTTAGACACGATTTCACGCAGGAAAATCTCGTGGTCGCTGTATAGGAACTTTTTAATCACGGGGAATATGTTCTCTGTCGTAACCCCAATGTTGCCTTTCTGCATAGTCTTTTTTCTGTTTTTGTCGTTTCTTTTTGCGAACACCCCAGCAAAACAGGTGCCAGCACGTCCATGTTGGCATTTTGTCAGAGGTGCGCAGTCATGCGTGCGTCATTTTGTCGCATCACGCCGGGCGCACGTGCTCAAGGCTCACCCGACAGATTCTGATGATTGGGATGCAACGATGCCCAACATAGCGTTCCAAGGATGGGCATTCTTAGGTTCTTTGAACGGGCATCGTTAGAGTCCAAGCTT
>CAVHVD010000010.1:0-12398 GCA_963639425.1 Faecalibacterium prausnitzii | reverse complement strand
AAGTCCTTTGCTTATTATGCGGCTCCGCCGCAATCCTCGGCAAACTTAGAGGTTGAACGTCCACAGACGGGCGGTCTGACGGCGACATTTAACACGATGAAAAAGCACTTCTATATGGGTGTTTTTCGGCTTTCACTGCGCCTCTGCGTGCTTGACGGCGTGCCCCGTCTTGGAGATTTCCTTGGCAGGCACATCGATGGATTAAATGTTAAGAGAAGGAGCCGCTCAGCAGTGAGTGCTACGTACACGCGGAGCCACGGTAGGCAGAGGGCGTGCGTGTGAACCACATCCGTAAATCTTTTCACCGTTTCTTGTATGAGTGGAAAATTATGCCCAACTTTGCGGGCAGAGACACATAATTCTATCACCGGTATAGTCTGATCGTAAAGAGATGTAGCAAGAACGAACATGACGACAAGAGAAACAGCCAAGCACCGAACGGTCTTCTGATTAAGCAGGGAGCTTCTTCTGAAGATTGACGGGCACGGTGTGCTTTGTCGGTTTGTGCGTTCTTTGACATTTTGCTACGATAACCGCGGATTGTGGCGGTATATTCTCCAGACAGGAATTTCTAAAGAAAAGACATCGCGGGTCGGTGCTGCGGCACTCGCCCGTACCCTCTCGCACGTCCCTATACCGAGGGACTTATACCTTATTATATATTGTAACCGTGATTAGAATTATGTGGATTATGAACAAAGAATATAGACCTATCAGCAAGCTCAAGAAGCAGACAGCCATCCGTAGACATCAGGATGCAATGGCGGCAGACCATGCCACCGATGAACCCAATAAACCGTTGCCGACAAAGAGAAGAAGAGTGCCCTACAAGGTGTGCAGCTGCATGCCGGGCGGTATCGTCACACATCTTGAAACCCGACTGCTGAAGGAGCTGGTGAACCGTGAGATACATCCCATACGTTGTGCGGCAAGCTGCAAGCAGAAGTTCATGAAGGGTTCGCGCATAGGAGACCTCTGCGCCGAGACAGGACACATTGTCTGGGCCTTGAAGGTGTGGCTCTTCACGGCAAGGCTGATTGAGGACAAGGACATAGAAGACTGGATGTTCGTCACGTTCGACAACGACATGGTTCAGCTTACGGATGTAATCTCCGAGACGGAGTATGAGCTGCTGACAAAACGTTGTAGCGACCTATGCCGGTCACTGGGCATCTGTCCGGAATACTGGTGGACGGAAAGGAAGGAACACCTGGCAAGCAGGACATTCGGTACGTCCTACTCTTATCTCTTCGCAGAGAAGTACGACGGCAACTGGTATCCCGACCAGGTGCAGGAGGAGTGGGAAGAGGAGATGGATGAATGTCGGAGAGAGCAGGACACGGACATCCTTTTCCGTGAGGGACAAGGCGACAACCTCCCGCCATGCTCACAGGACTTCTTCGAGTACTGGCACGACGGCCCTCACAGAGAAGATTTCGCATTGACCGTGTGATGTCCTTTTAGCTGCTGTTTGTCTGATTGGCGTATGTCTCCGCGCTGTGCCACTGACCTTTGACCGAAAACGAAGATATACTTACTTGGTCAGGTAAGATATACTTACTTCGCCATTGAAGTATATCTTACTTTGCGAAGTAAGTAGTACTGACGTTATCGCTGCACTCCTGCATCTACAATGGAGTCTCCGTGCAGCGTCAGCTCCATAAGCTCTGACAGTGAGCCATTGAAGACATTGAGGTCGACCAGCCCACTGATGCCGTTCACCCTGCCGGCATCGGTGTGTTGCCAGAACTCCCAATGACCGGCATACCGCACGGAGTCAACATAGTAGTGGGCAATCCAATACGGGTACTTGTCGAACATGGCATCGCTGAGATAGCGTTCCCTGAACTTGTGTGATGTGTATAATATCGGTGTCACGCCGTAGTAGGCTTCGACAATGTCGAGCCATGTCTTGACCGAGGTCTTTATGTCAACACCGGAAGACTTGCGCCCGACAGTCTCCACATCGAGCACAGGCGGCAGGTCGCCCGGCTGTAGCCGAACCTGACTGATGAAGAACTGTGCCTGCTTGCGTGCATCAGTCGTAGGGATGAAGTAATGGTATGCCCCACGGATGAAGCCGCTGGCACGTGCCCGTGTGAAGTTGCTACTGAAGGTGGAGTCGATATAGTCGCCGCCTTCGGTGGCTTTGAGAAAGATGAACTGTATCGGTGAGTTCGGGTCACTCTGATTGGTGCGCAGCAGGGGCCAGTCTATTACTCCTTGATAGTGGGATATGTCAATGCCATGCACATTATAGGTGCACGGTATGCACACGCCATAGTTCTTGTAGCCACTGCACCGCTTCCAACGATAGAGGTTAGGCGATATGACAATGAAGTAGAAGCCTGCGACAAAGAGCAGGACGATGGCAACGGCAATGGTATTGCGCATTGCGGCGGACATGGTCTTGTCTTTCTTGCCCCTGCGGTGTCCCTGCTTCCTGCCCCTGACAGACCTGCCGCGTACCGACTTTGCAGTGGATGCCGACCTGCTTCTTGATGTGCCGTTGTCTTTCATGAGAGACAAAAATAAGACTTTTTGTTGTGAACGAATTCGTCTGAACAACAAAAAGTCTTATTCTATGGAAATGTGCTCCCGCGGGCTGCATTATACAGCACCCGCTTCGTCACCCCTTATGCCTGTTCCAGCTGAAGGGTCTTGGTGGGCTGGTCACACACCTCGGTCGGGCCGAAGTACTGTATAGGACCGGGATAGACGAAGGCTGTCTTCTTGGCCCATTCAGCGCGGTGTGCTGCGAGAGCCTTGAACGGCTTGCCGTTCAGGTCTACGAGAGCCTTACGGATGACAGGCTTCATCTCACCGTTACGACGCTCCATGTTGAACATCATGGTGATTGGAATACCACCGGCAACCCACTGGTCGGCAGGAGCCGTGAGGTTCTTGACCGATGCCATGTAGCCCGTCTTGCCATTGGCGATGAGTGCTGATGCTGTGACACCCAGTGAATAGCAGTAGTCCGCATCGAAGTTTGACGGAGCTGCACAACGTCCTTCATAGCCGAAGAAGTGATGCAGAGCAGAAAACTTGCCTACATACTTGCCCTCTTTCTTCCATGCAGCGAGCTTGTTGCCTACCATCTCAGACAGCAACTTCTCGGTCTCGATGAGTGACACCTGCACGTTTCCGTGCGGGTCACGTTCAAGTGACAACTGGCGTGCAACGCCCTCCGGCAGAGAGGCATAGATAGCAGCATTGGCCTTCGACAGATGGTCGATGATGTACTGACGCTGCTGGTTATGTGCAACTTGAGCAAACTCCTCACCGTTCTTTGCGAGCAGGTCGTTGAGCTCGGCTATGAGTCGCTTCATGGCAGGAATAAACTCGATAAGTCCTTCAGGTATGAGCACCGTACCGAAGTTGTTGCCCTCTGCCGCACGGTCTGCCACGGTCTGTGCAATCGATGTCACGATGTCGTCGAGGGAGAGGTCTTTGGCCTCTACCTCTTCGGATATTATGGTGTAGTTGGGCTGTACCTGTAGTGCGCACTCCAATGCGATGTGCGAAGCCGAACGTCCCATAAGCTTGATAAAGTGCCAGTACTTACGAGCGGAGTTGCAGTCGCGTTCGATGTTGCCTATGACCTCTGAGTAGGTCTTGCAGGCTGTGTCGAAGCCGAAAGATGTCTCAATCTGGTCGTTCTTGAGGTCACCGTCGATGGTCTTCGGGCAACCTATCACCTGGATGCCATAGTTCTTTGCAGCATAGTACTCTGCAAGCACGCAAGCGTTGGTGTTTGAGTCGTCGCCACCGATGATGACCACAGCCTTGATGTCAAGCTTCTTCAGGATCTCATAGCCTTTCTCAAACTGGTCTTCCTTCTCCAGCTTCGTGCGGCCGGAGCCTATGATGTCAAAACCGCCGGTGTTGCGGTATTCGTCAATGATGTCAGCTGTCAACTCCTTGTAGTCATGGTCTACCAGTCCGCCCGGGCCCATAAGGAAGCCATAAAGGCGGTTGGCAGGATTCAGCTTCTTCAGTCCATCGAAGAGTCCTGAGATTACGTTATGTCCGCCCGGAGCCTGTCCGCCTGACAGGATGACACCTACATTCATCGGAGCGAATGTTGAGGTCTCGCTGGTGTTCTCGAACTTGATGAGTGGCATTCCGTAGGTATTCGGGAAGAGCTTCTTGATTTCTTCCTGATCGGCTACCGACTGTGTAGGCTCGCCGGCAACAGCCTTGACGTTGCCCTGCAGACCCTTAGGAAGCTTGGGCTGATAGGCAGCCCTTGCGATTTGCAATGCGCTTTTTGTCATTTTGTTGAATCTGTCTATTAAAAAGTTGTGAAATGTCTTTTTATCAGGCCACAAATTTCTTCTTTTTTCCTCACATAAGCAAATAATCAGTGTTTCCGTCACAAACTTTTGGCATGTGAGTTCCGATGTCTTGATTTTTTCCATACATTTGCTGAAACGCTTTAACCTATACTGTCATGGCTAATAGAAAAGAACTAAAGAAGTACGTCAACGACGTTGCCGGAGGTCTGTTTGCAGACTGCCTGGCTACAAAATTGTATGTCAAGGATGTCAATCCCATCTTGGCAGATGAGATCCTTGAGAGAATCCTGAAATTCCGTGAGGAATTCATTTGCAGAATCAGTCACACCGAGCCTGGAAATGTCAAAGGCTTCTACAAAAAGTTCCGTGAGGACTTCGGCACAGAGACAAGGAGCATTGTGGACGCTATAGACGGTTTGGCCTAAAGTGGTAATGATTATAGGACAGAGATGAGGAAAAGGATATTCAGCTTTATATACTTCCATCTGTTGGGATGGAAGACAAACGTCACTGTGCCCTTTGAAGACAGGTGCGTGATATGCGCTGCGCCGCACACATCGAATTGGGATCTGTTCATAGGCAAGCTGTTCTATGGTGCAATGGGCAGGAGAGCCAGCTTCATGATGAAGAAAGAATGGTTCTTCTTTCCGTTGGGCGCATTTTTCCGTAGCATTGGCGGCATCCCCGTAGACCGTGGCAAGAGGCAGAGTCTCACAGAACAAATGGCTGCACGCTTTGCCATGAGCAAAGAGTTCAACCTTGCCATAACACCGGAAGGTACACGCAAGGCCAATGCCAACTGGAAGCGCGGGTTCTACTACATAGCCGTCAGAGCCAAAGTGCCCATCATGCTCATAGGCATCGACTACGCCCGTAAGACCATTGAGTGTACTAAGACGCTACATCCATGCGGCGACTACGAAAAGGACATTGCCGAGATAAAGGACTACTACCGTTCTTTCCACGGCAAGCACCCTGAGAACTTCGCCCTATAGCGGCACATACTCCACAAACGCCTCCATAGCCTCATAGCATGCCAAACCGAGCTTATCGTAGAGTGCAGCCGTATTGCGGTTGCGCTCTTCGCTGCGTTGCCAGAACAGGCGTTCATCATTGCCCATGAACGGTGCGCTCTCCATCTGCGACTGGTGTTTCAGTATGGAGTTGCGCTTTGCACGTAGCTCTTCAGGACTGATGGGTACGGTCATTTCGATGTCTTCTATCTCCCACTCTGCCCATGCACCGCGATACATCCAAATACGACAATCCTTGAGCCATTCGGCTTTGGCATCCTTCTCCAAGTCAATGGCTGCAAACACTGCATCGGTGCACACACGGTGCGTGCCATGTGGGTCGGCCAAGTCACCGGCCACAAATATCTGATGCGGACGTATCTCCTGTAGCAGGCGGCGCACAATCTCCACGTCTTTCTCTCCAAGCTGATTCTTCTGTATACGTCCTGTCTCGTAGAACGGCAGGTCAAGGAAGTGTACGTGATCGAGCGGAATATTGTTGTAGGTGCATGCCGTACGGGCTTCGCCACGGCGTATCAATCCTTTGATGGTCAGTATATCGCGCGTGTCAATGTCGCCGTCTTTCTTGTTGAGCAGGAATTGCTTAATCTCCTTGTACTTCTGCTTTATCACCTCATCCTGACTGTCACAAAACAGTTGGTTGAAGCCATTAATAAAATGCAGGAAACGTGTCACCTCTTCATCGCCAACAGCAATGTTGCCGCTGGTCTCATAGGCGACGTGCAGATCATGGCCTTGCTGCTTCAGGCGACGTATGGTACCACCCATAGATATCACATCGTCATCGGGATGCGGAGAGAACACCACCACCCGCTTTGGATAGGGCAATGCACGCTCCGGACGGTAGGTATCGTCGGCATTGGGCTTGCCGCCTGGCCACCCTGTGATGGTGTGCTGCAGGTCATTGAATATCTTTATGTTGACGTTATAGGCCGAACCATACAGAGCCAACAGTTCACTCAGCCCGTTCTCGTTATAGTCTTTGTTGGTCAGCTTCAATATTGGCTTGCCCGTCTTCTGACACAGCCACACGATGGCGGTGCGTATCAGTTTGTCAGTCCAGTCACACGAGGTCACGAGCCACGGATGATGTATGCGCGTCAGCTGTGCTGCCGATCCAAGATCGAGCACTACCCGTGCATTGTTGTGCGTCTGTAAGAACGATGCCGGAATGGTGTCCGTCACCGGCCCTTCCACACAGGCTTTCACCATGTGCGCCTTTGCCTCACCCCATGCCACGAGTATTATCTTATGTGCCGACAGTATGGTGTGCACGCCCATGGTTATTGAGCTAACAGGTGCATTGGTTACGAATGAGCGTGCCGCCTCTGTACGGCTCTCGCTGTCGAGGAGTATCAGGCGCGTGGTGGAGTTGATGCGCGACCCCGGCTCATTGAAACCGATGTTACCCACACGTCCCAGTCCCAACAATGCAATGTCTATGCCGCCGAAGCCTTCTATGCGTTGCTCGTACATGTGGCAGAAGCTGTAGATGTCGTCCTGATTCAGCGTTCCCCGAGGACTAAAGATATTCTGCGGATCTATGTCCACCTTATCCAGTAACATCTCATGCAGAGCCTTTAGGTTGCCGCCGGGAGCATCATCGGCCAGCGGATAGTATTCGCACAGGTTGAAGACTATCACATTGCGGAAACTTAGGCCTTCCGTCTCATGCAGGCGCACCAACTCGGCATACACCTGCCGGAATGTCGTGCCTCCTGCAAGAGCAAGCACGCACATACTGCCCGCATTGCGGTGGTTTCTGATGGTCGAAGCTATGTCTTGTGCAATGCTTGTCACTGCTTCCTGCTCCGTACTATATATGTCTGTGGGGATTTTCTCAAGACGTGTCAGCACGCTGCACTCAAATGCGTTCGACGGACGGTAGTACTTCTCGTCGACATGATTTAGCGAGAGGTGTGATGTCAGGTTTGTTCTCATTGTGTTTTTCCTTTATATGCTCACGCATTCAGCTATGAATGCCGTATTCGGTGGAACAAAATTAGCAAATACGTTTTTGACGGCAAGCAGCGAAAATGTATTTTATTATTTTTGCACGTCCAACCAGCCTCACAATGAGAAGCCTGTACGTACACCTTATTATGTTGTGTCTTCTTGCAGCACCTCTGCCGTCGACAGCACAGGATGCAGCCACTGTGCTGAAAGGACGTATCGAGAACTACCTGTCGACCTACCGGAATCCGGACATACGGTTGGGGAAGCTCGGCGTAGACAGCATCCGCACCGACGTGCGACAGAAAGCCCTGCGCATCTACTTCAATACGACATTTACATATCAGCCATTCCGCCGTGTCACCGTGGCCGGCATATATCAGGACATCCGACTTCTCATACCTAATGAACTGTCCGGCTACAGCTTGGCTCTCTATGCCGACCGTTATCGTTTGGAAGATCTAATACCGAACTATTTCCTCACCGAGAAAGACCGCAGCCGACTGTTTGGCAGCAGGATTGACTACAAGGGCAAGCCATGGGTCAGCGACGTGTCACGCCGATACCGGGCAGAACAAGGACTTGAGGGACGGCACATAGCCCTGTGGCAGAGCCACGGCAAGTATTACCAGGCACGCCAGAAGCGATGGGCATGGCAGCGTCCACGCATGTACTGCACCAGCGAAGACATATTCACACAGTCGTTCGTTGTGCCGTATATCATCCCCATGTTACAGAATGCAGGAGCCGTAGTGTTCACACCACGCGAGCGCGACACACAGCGCAATGAGGTCATCGTCGACAACGACGGCAGCTTGTCAGGTTCACCCGACGGGTCGCAATATATCGAGACCGAAAGCAGCCAAAGTAGCTGGATGACAGCCGACGGCAGTGGCTTCGCACACCGCAAGCGCATCTACCATCAAGGAGACAATCCTTTCCATGACGGTACATCACGTTATGCCTTCGTCGAGAAGAAGCCCACGGATGCAAAGGCGCAGTGGATTCCTGAGATTCCCGAAACAGGAGATTATGCTGTGTACGTATCATATCGAACCACGCCACGCAGCATCGACGATGCCCGCTATACAGTCCGTCATGCCGGAGGGGCCACAGAGTTCCGCGTCAACCAGCAGATGGGAGGAGGCACATGGGTCTATCTCGGCACATTTCGCTTTCCGAAAGGGAAGGATGCCAATACTGCAATGGTGGAGCTTACGAACCAAAGCGACAACGATGGCGGAGTGGTCAGTGCCGATGCAGTGCGCTTCGGCGGAGGCATGGGCAATATAGAGCGCGGAGGCAGCACCAGCTCATTGCCGCGCTATCTTGAAGGAGCACGCTACTGGGCACAGTGGGCAGGCATGAACGACACCATATATTCGCGCAGCAACAACGACTACAACGACGACCTCAACACACGCTCGCGGATGGTTAATTTCCTGTCTGGTGGTTCGGCGTTCAATCCGCAAGAGCAAGGGCTTGGCGTACCTTTCGAGACGGTATTCTCTGTCCACAGCAACGCAGGCTTCAACATGCAGGACTCCATATTCGGTACACTCGGCATCTACACCACCGACAATAACGACGGACTGCTCGCCGCCGGCACCGACAGGCTGACATCACGTGACCTCACAGACCTGCTACAGACACAGATAGTGAATGACATCGTGCGCACGTATCACGGCTATTGGACACGTCGCAGCCTGTGGAACCGCAACTACAACGAGACACGCCTACCCGAAATTCCGTCAGCCATCATCGAGGCATTGTCACATCAGAACTTCACAGACATGACCTTCGGCCATGACCCGAACTTCAAGTTCCTGCTGAGCCGCAGCATCTACAAGGCCATACTGCGCTATGTCTGCACACAACACGGACGCAGCTTTGTGGTGCAACCCCTACCCGTTGAGGACTTCGGCATAGACTTCGCATCCGACGGAACGGATGCCATAAGCCTGTCGTGGCATGGTGTCAGCGACCCTATCGAGGCATCTGCCACACCACAGAGCTATATCGTCTACACACGCATCGGCGACGGTGGGTTCGACAACGGTACGCCCGTGCGTGGCGAGCATTACAGCATTGACATTGAGCCGGGGGTCATCTACTCGTTCCGCGTCACTGCCGTCAACCAAGGTGGGCAGAGCATGCCCAGCGAAGTGCTGTCGGCATACCGTTCGCCGACAGAGCGTGCACGTGTGCTTGTGGTCAATGCCTTCGACCGACTCAGTGGCCCTGCCATTGTCAACACGGCAGACAGTATAGGTTTCGACCTCGATGCCGACCCCGGAGTTCCGTATATGTACAGTGTGTCTATCAGCGGACGTCAGACCAACTTCAGCCGTATGCAACGAGGCGACTCTCGTGGTGCAAGCGGTAGCGAATATGAGGGTCTGCAAGTGGCGGGCAATACGTTCGACTTCCCATACGTGCACGGCACAGCCATCGCTGATGCTGGTGGCTACAGCTTCACTTCATGTAGTCGCAGTGCATTGGAGAAGGGACGTATCTCGCCAGAGAAATATCAGGCACTCGACATCATCATGGGTCTGCAACGACAGGACAGTGCGATGCATGCCGCCGGTAGCCGCACATACCGTCTGTTTACACCCGAGCTACGTACCGTCCTGCGTGCATACAGCGAGATGGGCGGAGGCATCTTCGTCAGCGGAGCATATACGGGACGTTCGCTTGAGGACAATGCCGACAAAGTCTTCGCACGCGATGTGCTGAAGTACAGTCATGGCATCACGCATCCGAGCCACGGAAGCACCGTGCATGCCGAAGGTATGAGCCGCACAGTCAGCTTCACAGGAGCATTGAACCCTGAACGCTACGCCGTGGTGTCGAGCGATGTGCTCATGCCCGAGAACACGCAGGCTTTCACGTCAATGGTCTACAGCGACACGCGCCAGTCGGCAGCGGTGGCCTATCAGGGCACAGACTACAGGAGCTTCGTCATGGGCTTTCCCTTCGAGGTTATCGACAGCAGCGACGAGCGGATGCGCATAATGCGTGCCGTACTGCGCTTCATCACCGAGCGATAAAAAGAATAGTGCACTATGGCTGTTCAGCCTTTTTGCACTACTTTTGCACCACCTTACATTTATACACGTAGATACATGAAACTTTTCAATGGCAACAGATACACTCCGAGCGGCTATTCCAAAGAGGTCGAAGCCAAGGTGCAGGAGTGCATCAAGCGTGGCTACCACATGCCGAAGCGCAACATTCTGCGCACGCAGGAGCAGATTGCAGGCATACGGGAGGCAGCCAAGATAAATACAGCCCTGCTGGACTGCATCAGTGAGAACGTGCACGAAGGCATCACGTCGGCAGAGATTGACCACTTGGTGTATGCTTTCACCACCGACCACGATGCCATACCGGCACCGTTTCTCTATGAGGGCTATCCCAAGAGCGTATGTGTGAGTGTGAACGACGTGGTGTGCCACGGCATCCCAAGCACCAAGCAGGTGCTCAAGAGCGGCGACATCGTCAACGTGGACGTATCGACCATCTACAAGGGCTTCTTTGCCGACGCATCGCGCATGTATATGATTGGTGATGTAAAGCCTGAGCTACAGAAGCTGGTGCAAGTGACACGTGAGTGTCGCGACTTGGGCATCAAGGCTGCACAGCCCTGGGCACGGCTGGGCGACATCGGGGCGGTGATACAGCAGCATGCCGAGAGCAACGGATACAGCGTGGTGCGTGCGCTGTGCGGTCATGGCTGCGGCATCAAGTTCCACGAAGATCCTAACGTGAACCACTATGGCAAGGCAGGAACCGGCATGGTGCTGGTGCCCGGCATGACGTTCACCATAGAGCCGATGATAAACATGGGTACATACGAGGTGTTTGTCGACGAGGAGGATGGCTGGACTGTCTATACCGATGACGGACAGCCATCGGCACAGTGGGAGAGCCAAATACTGATAACAGAAGACGGCAACGAAATCCTGACACAGTAAAGACACCCTATCCTGATACATAGACATCCACTAACCCGCAAGCAATGGATAATATACGCAACTTCTGCATCATAGCCCACATCGACCACGGCAAGTCTACGCTGGCCGATCGTCTGCTTGAGTTCACGCACACCATACAGATTACCGAAGGACAGATGCTGGACGACATGGACTTGGAGCGCGAACGCGGCATCACCATAAAGAGCCATGCCATACAGATGGAATACAACTGCAAGGGACAGGACTACATTCTGAACCTGATTGATACTCCGGGGCACGTCGACTTCAGCTATGAGGTGTCGCGCTCCATCGCTGCATGCGAGGGTGCACTGCTTGTGGTGGATGCCTCGCAGGGCGTGCAGGCACAGACCATCTCAAATCTGTACATGGCTTTGGAGCACGACCTGGAGATCATACCCGTAATCAACAAGTGCGACATGCCCAGTGCCATGCCAGACGAGGTGGAAGACGAGATTGTGGAGCTTCTCGGGTGCAAGCGCGAGGAGATCATTCGTGCATCGGCAAAGACAGGACTGGGCGTAGAGGAGATACTCAGTGCCATCGTGGAGCGTGTGCCTCACCCCGACGGTGATGCCTCGGCACCGTTGCAGGCTTTGATATTCGACTCGGTATTCAACTCCTTCCGAGGCATCATTGCCTATTTCAAGATAGAGAACGGCACGCTACGCAAGGGCGACCACGTGAAGTTCTTCAACACCGGCAAAGAATACGATGCAGATGAGATCGGCGTACTGAAGATGGATCTCGTGCCACGCGACGAGATGCGTACAGGCGACGTAGGCTACATCATCTCGGGCATCAAGACCAGTGCCGAGGTACGCGTGGGAGACACCATCACGCACGTGGTCAACCCGTGTAGTGAAGCCATATCCGGCTTCGAGGAGGTGAAGCCCATGGTGTTCGCGGGTGTCTATCCCATAGCTCCGGAAGACTTCGAGAACCTGCGTTCATCGCTTGAGAAGCTACAGCTGAACGATGCTTCGCTGACGTTCCAGGCCGAAAGCTCGCAGGCTTTGGGCTTCGGCTTCCGCTGCGGCTTCCTCGGACTGCTGCACATGGAGATAGTGCAGGAACGACTGGATCGTGAGTTCAATATGGATGTCATAACC
>CAVHVD010000009.1:0-10810 GCA_963639425.1 Faecalibacterium prausnitzii | reverse complement strand
GGCCATACCGGTCAATGCGCACTTTCACGACTTCTCGGCAGGCGGACACATGGCGTTGCTCACCAGCTTTGACCAACGCGACCTCATGGCTTTCGATGCTCTGATAAACAACTTCCGTCCCATGAACTACAGCATCGCCCTGCTGCACCTGACGCACGACACAGCCAACACATGGAACGAGGTCAAGCTGGCAGGCATCAAAGAATACTTCAGCCGCCAATATCCGGGACTTGAAATTGATTACAGCATACTGCCAAACGACCAGCTGCTACAAAGTCTCGACAGCTACATCCACGAGCACAACATTGACATCGTAGCCACCACATCCTACAAGCGTAACATCTTCGCCCGCCTCATCAACCCCGGCATGGCAAGCAAAGTGCTGTTCCACAACGACATTCCACTGCTCGTCCTCACGCCGCAGTACCGCAAGGAATAGAGAGACGGCGATGCCCACCACGCCATCTGTGGCGGTGCATCACGCCCATCCAAGTAGGCTTTTCGAGGGATTTAAGATATGGAGGTCTGTGGACGTACAACCACAAGTCCGTGGACGTACAGCCACAAGTCTGTGGACGTACAGCCATAAGTCTGTGGACGTACAGCCATAAGTCCGTGGACGTACAGCCACAAGTCCGTGGACGTACAGCCATAATCGTGGCATCCATACATTATATAATTGAGACTTCTGAAGATATACTTGCTTGGCCGAGTAAGTATATCTTACTTCGCCATCGAAGTAGTACTTACTTGTCCAAGTAAGTACTACTGACTTTGAACCGCCACATCTTCCGGCATGACACGGTCTCATCGCTGCCGCTTAAAAAAGACAAAAAACAAAGCCATCCACCGATTTTGCACTTATATATAAGTGAAACGGCGTATATTTGTGACTTGATTCAACAACGTGTACATAGACATGGACGAGACAAAAGAGCTTATAAGAAGCATCACGGAAAGAATACAAGAGAAAAAGGGCAAGGGGATTGTGATAGCAGACCTGACGGAGATTGACGACACGATATGCAATTACTTCATAATATGCGAGGGCAGTTCGCCCAGTCAGGTGGCAGCTATTGTAGATGCCATAGGCGAGAGCACACGCAAGAAGCTACGCACGAAGCCGTTGGGCATTGACGGACTGGACAATGCGCAGTGGGTGGCTATGGACTATGCCAACGTGCTGGTACACGTGTTCCAGCCGGAGCCACGGCATTTCTATGACCTGGAGCACCTGTGGGCTGACGCACGACTGACACAAATCCCAGACATGGACTGACACATCTGAAGACGAATTTACATGAGCGAGAACGACAAGAACAACAATGCAAGCGGTGTCGGCAGCACGCCTACCGGCGACACCAACAAGAGCACGGGGAAACGCAGTGGCGGTGGAGTTAACATACGCTTCAACCTGAACTGGCTGTATCTGATGATAGCCCTGATGCTGTTCGGGCTGTACTTCATGAACGACGACCAGAAGTCGGGACGCGAGATACCATACACCGACTTCCAGCGATATGTGCAAAGCGGCTATGTGTCGCGCGTCATCGGCTATGACGACAATACCGTTGAGGCATACATAAAGTCGGAGAACGCCGCACAGGTGTTCGGCGAGAGTGGCGACAGACGGCAGGGCGGACGCGACACGATGGTGAGCACCGAAGCCCCGTCGCGTGAAAGCCTCAGCGAGTTCCTTGACAAGGAGCACGAGCAGGAGCACTTCAACGGCACGGTGGCATACAAGCAGCGACAGAACTACAACTGGGTGCTGTTCTGGCAGATAGTGCCGCTGGTGGTTTTCATCGGCTTCATCGTCTACCTGTCACGGCGTATGGGCGGCGGTATGGGTACCGGCGGCGGAGGCATCTTCAACGTCGGCAAGTCGAAGGCACGCCTGTTTGAGAAAGAATCTTCGGAGAAGGTCACGTTCAAGGACGTCGCCGGACTGGCAGAAGCCAAGCAGGAGGTGGAGGAGATTGTGGAATTTCTCAAAAGCCCACAGAAATATACCGACCTTGGAGGAAAGATCCCCAAGGGTGCATTGCTTGTCGGCCCTCCGGGGACGGGCAAGACACTGCTGGCCAAGGCCGTTGCCGGCGAAGCCAATGTGCCATTCTTCTCGTTGGCAGGCTCTGACTTCGTGGAGATGTTTGTCGGCGTGGGGGCATCGCGTGTGCGTGACCTCTTCCGTCAGGCCAAGGAGAAGGCTCCGTGCATCGTCTTCATCGACGAGATCGATGCTGTGGGACGCGCCCGTTCACGCACCTCTGTCATGGGCGGGAACGACGAACGCGAGAACACACTGAACCAGCTACTCACGGAGATGGACGGCTTCGGGTCGAACAGCGGTGTGATAATACTGGCAGCTACGAACCGTGTGGACGTGTTGGACAAAGCCCTGCTGCGTGCAGGACGCTTCGACCGTCAGATAAATGTGGATCTGCCGGACCTGAACGAACGACGCGAGATATTCAAGGTGCATCTGCGCCCGATAAAGATCGACCAGAACCTCGACATCGACCTGCTGTCGCGGCAGACACCGGGCTTCTCCGGAGCCGACATTGCCAACGTGTGCAACGAGGCGGCACTTATTGCTGCCCGCCACGGAAAGAAATACGTGGAGAAGCAGGACTTCCTCGATGCCGTTGACCGCATTGTGGGTGGACTGGAGAAGAAGAGCAAGATAACCACCGAGGACGAACGTCGCTCAATAGCCATACACGAAGCCGGACATGCCTCAATATCGTGGCTGCTGGAGTATGCCAACCCGCTGATAAAGGTCACCATCGTGCCACGCGGACGGGCATTGGGTGCGGCATGGTACCTGCCGGAAGAGCGGCAGATAACCACCGCAGAGCAGATGCTGGACGAGATATGTGCCACGCTGGGTGGACGTGCCGCCGAGGAGCTGTTCCTCGGTCGCATATCGTCGGGGGCAGTGAATGACCTGCAGAAGGTGACGCAGCAGGCTTTCGCCATGGTTGCATACATGGGTATGAGCAGTAAGCTGCCTAACCTGAGCTACTACGGAGCCAACCAGAACGAATACAGCTTCAACCGCCCGTACAGCGAACAGACGGCACTGCTGATAGACGAAGAGGTGAAGCGCATCGTCAACGAGCAGTATGCACGCGCCAAGCAGATCCTCTCCGAGCACAAGGATGAACACCGCCGCCTGGCGCAGCAGCTCATCGAGAAAGAAGTGATCTTCGCCGAAGACGTGGAAGCCATATTCGGCAAACGCCCATGGGCATCGCGCTCGGAAGAGATAATGAGTGCCAACCGCATATCGAGTGAACAGAAAGAGGCGCACGAGAAGCAGGAAGAGCAGAAGGAGCAATGAGGAACTTCGTAATACGCACAGTGACGGGGATAGTGTTTGTGGCTGTGATGGTGGGATGTGTCCTGCTAAGCCCGCTATCGTTTGGCGTGCTGTTTGCCGTCATCAGTGCGCTCACGGTGTTTGAGTTTGCCCGCCTTGTGAACGACAGCGGCGAGGCCAACATAAACAGCACCGTCAACGCCCTTGGCGGCGCATACCTGTTCATGGCGTTCATGGCATGGTGTGCCGACGTGACCAACGTCAGCGTGTTCCTGCCATATCTGTTGCTGCTGATGTACCTGATGATCTCGGAACTTTACCTGAAGAAAGAAAACCCGCTCGGCAACTGGGCATGCTCCATGCTGAGCCAGGTGTACATAGCCTTACCCTTGGCTCTGCTGAACGTGATAGCGTTCCAGAACGACATGATGACAGGCTCCGTGGCCTACAGCCCCGTGATGCCGCTGTCGGTGTTTGTCTTCCTGTGGCTCAGCGACTCGGGAGCCTACATGAGCGGTAGCCTGCTGGGACGGCACAAGCTGTTCGAGCGCATCTCGCCACACAAGTCGTGGGAGGGCAGCATTGGCGGAGCCGTGCTCTCCACGGCGGCAGCCGTGGCCTTGTCGATGCTGTTCCCCGAAGTCATGAACGTGTGGCAATGGGTTGGGCTGGCACTGACGGTGGTGGTGTTCGGCACCTGGGGCGACTTGACCGAATCCCTGCTGAAACGTCAGTTGGGCATCAAGGACTCAGGACATATCCTGCCGGGACACGGCGGCATGCTGGATCGCTTTGACAGTGCACTGATGGCAATACCGGCCGCCACGGTCTACCTGTATCTGCTCATCTACGTATGAGAAGAGAGACTTGAAACAGACATAACGGACATAACAAAAGCACATACTATACAATTATGGCAGAAATCAAGAACGAAACGACAGGCGACAGCAACAAGAAGAGCCTGAACTTCATTGAACAGATTGTGGAGAAAGACCTGGCCGAAGGTAAGAACGGAGGACGCGTGCAGACACGCTTCCCGCCCGAGCCAAACGGGTATCTGCACATCGGTCACGCCAAAGCCATCTGCATGGACTTCGGCATAGCTGCCAAATATGGTGGCGTGTGCAATCTGCGCTTTGACGATACCAATCCCACGAAGGAGGATATGGAGTATATCGATGCCATCAAGGAAGACATCAAATGGTTGGGATTCCAATGGGGACACGAGTACTATGCTTCCGACTACTTCCAGCAGCTGTGGGACTTTGCCATAACACTGATAAAGGAGGGCAAGGCATACATCGACGAGCAGTCGTCGGAACAGATTGCCGCACAGAAAGGCACGCCCACGCAGCCCGGACAGCCCAGCCCGTACCGCGACCGTCCTGTGGAAGAGAGCCTTGAGCTGTTCAGGAAGATGAACACTGGCGAAGTACCGGAAGGCACCATAGTGCTCCGTGCCAAGATAGACATGGCCAGCCCGAACATGCACTTCCGCGACCCGATAATGTATCGTGTGGTAAACCACCCGCATCCGCACACAGGGACGAAGTGGAAGGCATACCCGATGTATGACTTTACGCATGGACAGAGCGACTACTTCGAGGGTGTCACACACTCGCTGTGCACGCTGGAGTTCGTGCCGCACCGTCCTCTCTACGATCTGTTCGTGGACTGGCTGAAGGAGGGAAAGGATCTGGACGACAACCGTCCGCGCCAGTATGAATTCAACAAGCTGAACCTGAACTACGTACTGTTGAGCAAGCGCAATCTGCTGGTGCTGGTCAAGGAGGGTCTCGTGAGCGGATGGGACGACCCGCGAATGCCGACACTATGCGGTTTCCGTCGTCGTGGCTACTCGCCGGAGTCCATCAAGAAGTTCGTGGACAAGATTGGCTACACAACATACGATGCGCTGAACGACTTCGCCCTGTTGGAGAGTGCCGTGCGCGAAGACCTGAACGAACGCGCCACACGCGTATCGGCGGTGCTGCATCCGCTGAAGCTGACAGTCACCAACTATCCCGAAGGACAGGTGGAGGAGATGGAGGCCGTGAACAATCCGGAACGTCCCGAAGAGGGAACGCACAAGATTGAGTTCAGCCGAGACCTGTGGATCGAGCAGGACGATTTCATGGAAGATGCTCCGAAGAAGTACTTCCGCATGACCCCAGGACAGGAAGTGCGACTGAAGAACGCATACATCGTGAAGTGCACAGGATGCCGCAAGAACGCCGACGGTACGGTGGAGGAGGTGCTGTGCGAGTATGACCCCGAAAGCCGCAGCGGACTGCCGGGAGCCAACCGCAAGGTAAAGGGTACTATACACTGGCTGAGCCGCGATCACTGCATGGAAGCCGAGGTACGCCTCTATGACCGCTTGTGGAAAGCCGAGAACCCGCGTGACACGTTGCAGGAGATCCGCGACGAGAAGAACTGCGACGCACTGACGGCAATGAAGGAGATGATAAACCCCGACTCGCTGGAGGTGCTTGAGCACTGCTACATAGAGAAGTTTGCACAGGGCATGAAGCCGCTGACGTATCTACAGTTCCAACGTATCGGCTACTTCAACGTAGACAGGGACTCGACGGCAGAGAAGATGGTCTTCAACCGCACCGTAGGTCTCAAGGACACGTGGGGAAAGATAAAAGACTGACAATGACAGACAGGAACCCACTATCGAAGAATGAAAGGCGGCTGTTCAACCTCGTAAAAGCCTACGAGCAGGATGGCGGGGATGTCGGCACAACAGAGTTCGAGCCGGAGGATTATGCAGACATCATAGACTGGTATGATGCCAACTACATGAACAGCAAGGGCGATGAGGCGATGGACAGAGCCTTGGCCGCATATCCCGACAATACGGAGCTGATGGTGCAGGAAGCCTACCGCTTGATTTCCGTAGGACGGTGTACGCGGGCTGAAGAGATATGCTCGTCGCTCAATGACGCAGCATCAGCGGAGCTGACACTGCTGAAGGCACGCATCATGCTGCTGTACAACAAGGATGCCGAAGCACAGCAGCTGCTCAGTGACTTCGGCTTCGACCTACTCGACCCTGTGATGGTGGCCTGCATGTATTTGGATTCCGAACGCCCCGAAATGGCACACCGCTGGCTTGATGGAGAGTTTCAATATGACAGCGACGAGATGACGAAGGACGAGTTCTACTACTCCACCCTCGCCAACTGCGAATTTGCATCGCACCACTACGACAAGGCGTTGCAACTCTTCGACCGCCTGCTCGACAAAGATCCTTTCTCATCGTTCTACTGGTTGTGCGAGGCCAAGTGTCATTTCATGCAGGGAGACTACAGCAAGGCCATTGATGCTTGCGACTTTGCCGTGCTCAACGACAGTGAGTTTAGAGAAGCATATATGTTGCGGGCATTCACGAACGCGATCATCGGCAATGACAGTCAGGCAGAGAAGGACTACCTATACGGCACGGAGGAGAGCGACGAGATTGCCGCCACCGTAGCGGAATATGTCGGAGACAAGCTGCTGTCGCAACAGGGAGACGAGAAGTGGGAGCAGATGATACGCATAATAGACCTCGAAATAAACAACGGTGCCCTGTGCCGTGAAGACGAGGACGTGCAGTATCTGCGCAAGGGCTTGTGCCTGTCGCGCTTGGGACGGCATGAAGAGGCCATCGAGATGATGCGGACAGCCTATACGCTGAACCCGCTCGACACGGAGGCAATGCTCTATGAGGGGCACGAATATGCCGCCCTGGAGCGCATGGACGAAGCACACACCTGCTGGAAGATGGCTCTCTGCACGACAGGCAGCGTGCTGACAGACAGCGAGATGTACATACGCATCGGGGCATACCTGTTCGAGACGGGACACGTGGAAGAGGCTATCAAGTATGTGGAGAGGGCACGCGACAAGGATCCTGACATCCCGTCGATAGACACCACGCTACTGTCAATGGCTCTGCTGCTGCACGACAAGAAGCTGATAAAGAAGTATAACCACATGTGTGCCAACATGATGTCGGACAGCTACATCGCCGAAGCACTGAAGCTGATTGAGTCGGGCGACACGAAGTTCATAACATTCCTGACAAACAGAATCAACGAAGGGCTGGCAGGCGAGAAGTCGGGCGGCAGTGATGTCTTGTAAAAACGGAAGAAATGCAATCAGTGATATTCATACAATGGTGTTTGGACCATCTGAACTATTGGACCATTACACTGCTTATGGCGATAGAGAGCTCGTTCATCCCTTTCCCGTCGGAGGTGGTGGTGCCCCCTGCTGCATGGAAGTCGGCATCCGACCCCGACCTGAACATCTTTCTCGTAGTCGTGGCAGCCACCGTCGGTGCCAATATAGGAGCGTTGGTCAACTATTATTTGGCTCTTTGGCTGGGACGACCGATAATATACAGGTTCGCCAATAGCCGTATCGGGCATATGTGCCTCATCGATGCGGAGAAGGTGGAGCGTGCCGAGGACTACTTCCACAGGCATGGAGCCATCTCGACATTTGTGGGCAGACTGATTCCTGCCGTGCGGCAGCTCATCTCGATACCTGCCGGACTGGCACGCATGCAGATGGGACGCTTCCTGCTCTACACCACGCTCGGCGCAATGACCTGGAACACCATACTTGCAGCCATCGGCTATTATCTGTCGACCATTCCTGGCATCGAAACGGAGGAACAGCTATTAGAGAAAGTGACGGAATACAGCCACGAGATAGGGTATGTGTTCATCGGACTTGGAGTGCTGATTGTGGCGTATCTCGTCTACAAAGGCACGAGGAAATGAACTTGGACAGGCAATAAAGAATAAAGAACATATAACAACAGCAACGATTATGGAAATACATACATGGTTTGAGTGCAAGATACAGCACGAGAAGACAATAGAGAACGGACTGACAAAGGTCTCTACCGAGACATATTTGGTGGATGCGCTGAGCTTCACCGAAGCAGAGGCACGCATCACCGAGGAGATGGCACCGTTCGTGATGGGCGGCTTCAAGGTACTGGGCATCAAGAAAGCCAAATACAGCGAGCTGTTCGCCATGGAAGACGGCACAGCCGACAAATGGTTCAAAGGCAAATTGGTGTTCATCACCCTTGACGAGAAGAGCGGCAAGGAAAAGAAGCAGTCGACGAACATCCTGATACACGCCTCCGACTTGGCCGACGCACTCAAGAAGACCGAGGAGGGGATGGCCGGAACAATGGGAGACTACTCGATAGCGTTGCTGTCTGAAACGCCGATAATGGATGTCTTCCCCTACGAGGCTCCGGCATCGAAGCCCGAGGCGGAGCAATAAAAGACAAAGGCACATCGGGAGGAGAGACGCACTGTCATGGCGACGATAGCAGAAAACATAAAGGCTTTGGAGGGCGAGCTGCCCGAGGGAGTGAAGCTGATAGCCGTGTCAAAGAACCATCCGAGCGACGCAATAATGGAGGCATACGCTGCCGGACAACGCAGCTTCGGCGAGAACCGCGTGCAGGAGATGACGGCGAAGCACGAAGCACTGCCCAAGGACATCGAGTGGCATCTGATAGGACATTTACAGACAAACAAGGTGAAATACATCGCCCCCTACGTCTATATGATCCACAGCATCGACAGCTTCAAGCTGCTGCAAGAAGTAAACAGACAGGCGGAGAAAGCAGGACGCACCATCAGATGCCTGCTGCAGATACACATTGCCAAGGAAGACACCAAGTTCGGCTTCAGCCCTGATGAGTGTCGGCACATGCTGGCCGACGCGCCGTGGCAGGAACTCCGCAACGTGAGCATCTGCGGACTGATGGGCGTTGCCACGAACACAGACGATACCGCTCAGGTGAGAGGCGAGTTCAGCTCGTTACAGCAGTTGGCGGCAGAACTTAAAGCCGGTCCCATGAGCGGGAATGAGGGTTTCTGCGAGCTATCGATGGGGATGACGCACGACTACCACCTGGCACTCGGCTACGGATGCACCCTGGTGCGCATCGGGACGAAGATCTTCGGCGAGCGCGACTACTCACAGAGACTGTACTGAACACGTCGGTATTCAAGACTTTACAAGACGATGACATACGAGGAGACACTGCAATATCTGTATGACAGCGTGCCGATGTTCCAGCGCATCGGCGGTGCGGCCTACAAGCCCGGACTTGACACCACATACACGCTTGATGCTCATTTCGGGCACCCACACACGGCGTTCCGCACCATACACGTTGCCGGTACTAACGGCAAAGGCTCTGTGTCACATTCGCTGGCGGCAGTGCTGCAAAGTGCGGGATACAAGGTAGGACTGTTCACGTCGCCACACCTCATCGACTTCCGCGAGCGTATCCGCGTCAACGGAGAGCCGGTCTGTAAGGACTTTGTCACGGAGTTCGTGGAGCGCGAACGCCCGTTCTTCGAGCCGCTGCGTCCGTCGTTCTTCGAGCTGACCACGGCAATGGCATTCTGCTGGTTCAGGCAGCAGAACGTGGACGTTGCCGTCGTCGAGGTCGGTCTCGGCGGACGGCTGGACTGCACGAACATCATCAGCCCCGACCTCAGTGTGATAACCAACATCAGCTTCGACCACGTACAGTTCCTCGGCGATACGCTCGGGAAGATCGCAGGCGAGAAAGCCGGAATAATAAAGCACGAAACGCCGGTGGTGATTGGTGAGACTCAGGACGAGACAAGGCCTGTGTTCCTCGCAAAAGCAGAAGCAGAGGCTGCCCCCATCTGCTTTGCCGACACGGAGCACACACAGGTGCCCGTAGGCACAGACTTCGAGCTGAAAGGGATCTACCAGAAGAAGAACCAGCAGACCATCATCACTGCGCTGGCAGTGCTGAGAGACAAGTGCGGATACCGCATCAGCGATGATAACATTCGCCTCGGATTGTCGCACGTCGTGGAGCTGACGGGACTGATGGGCCGCTGGCAGAGGCTGCGTAGCAACCCCACGGTGATATGCGACATCGGGCATAACAGTGGCGGAATAGCCTACGTAGCAGAACAGCTACGGCAGCAGACATGCCGCACACTGCGCATCGTTTTCGGGATGGTAAGCGACAAGGATGTACGTGCCGCGCTGCACCTGATGCCCCGACATGCCGTCTATTACTTCACGCGTGCCGACGTGAAGCGTGCTCTGCCCGAAGCGGAGTTACAGCACATCGCCGAAGGAGAGGGACTCAGCGGACGCTCCTTCCCGAACGTCACAGAAGCCGTGACGGCGGCACTGCGGGAGAGCATTCCTGACGACCTCGTCTTCATAGGTGGCAGCAACTACGTCGTTGCCGACCTTCTCAGCAATCGTCAGGCTCTGAACCTCTGACTTCCGTCAGTAGTATTTCTCTATCAGAGCATCCACATTCACGTCGCCAAGCTCCTTGGCCTTGTCGAGCAGCGGACGTGCCTCCTTCTTCTTCTTCAGCTGAAGCAACGCAAGACCCTTAAGCCTGTACAGGTCGGCATAGCTCTGATTGCGTTTCAGGGCTTCGTCAAGCACGTTGAT
>CAVHVD010000008.1:0-12355 GCA_963639425.1 Faecalibacterium prausnitzii | reverse complement strand
GCGTCATATGTATCGAGCCAAGAACCCTTTCTTACGATAAACTGGTCTGCGCAGATAGAAACGTAGTTACCGATGTTTGTTGAAATTGATTTGATTTTTTTGCCTTGCTCATCGTAGGTGTCATACCAAGAGCCTTTCATGACAATGAAAAAACGGTCACTCCACCCCAACAGTTCTCCGATGTTATCAGAAATAGTTTTTGCTTTTTTGCCTCGTGCGTCGAATACCTCATACCAACTGCCTCGATGCTCAATGATTGATATTGCCATATTGCAAATGTTTTTTGCCAACGGCTACCATATTGGCGTGTTTTAAAAAGGTTAATATATACATGAAAGCGTGGAGCCAGTCTGTCACTCGTTCCACGCTATAAAGGCTCTCGCATTGCCCAGTTTGTCGAAACGAGCAACGCCGAAAGCCCCACGTATGTGTAAGTATATAGGAAACCCTTTCTGGCAATAAATGTGAAAACACACTCGTAGCCAATAAGGTCTGTATACAATACACCCATGAGACGTCCCTTGTTGCTTTGTTCTTGACAAACTGTGTCGAACTTGCGAGATTCTTATAGCGTCAAAACCAAAGCGTCAGATACGCCTTTTGTTATGTATATGTCTGCCCACCCTTTGCCCATCGGGACTTCCGGTGTGGGTATAGACATCGCAAATATAACATTTTTGTCTTAATCTCTACTTTGCTTGGCTGAAAAACGTGGCCTTACGACATATTTAACATCGTTGAATTCGAATACATCAGAAGAAATCCACTTTTATATGGATCTTCTTGCAGAAGTTTTCTTCGCCGTCAAGCCCCCATCTATGGACGTACAACCACAAATCTGTGGCTGTACGTCCACAACTTGCCCAATCATACATATATAATTGTGGCTTCTAAAGATATATATCCGTGGGGGTTACAGTTATATATCCTTACCCTCTAATCATATATATGTATAACACCTAACGATATATATTCTTGACCCTCACGGATATATATCGTTGGAGACGGCACATCCTGTGGCGCGCCACCCTCTCCGAGTGTGCCCCGTCGGAGCACTCAAGGTTGAATGGGCTAAATGGGCATGATGGACTGCCTATCAGAGGATGCGCGACTTTGGGAGTGCGCCTCGCACTCCTGGAGAGGATGTACTTACTTGCCACAGTAAGATATACTTCGATGGCGAAGTAAGTATATCTTACTTGACCATCGAAGTACTACTGACTCAGGCACGCCATGTCTTGTGGCGTGTGTCCGCAGCAGAGCGGTTCAGAAGCTGTGGCCTACTCCGGCGATGAGCCAGAAGCCCGGCTGCGGCACGTTGCCGTAGTCATGATAGGTCTTGTCGAGCAGGTTGTTGGCCTCGACATAGAGCCTGTACTTAGGAGCATCCCATGACATGCGTGCGTCCATGACGCCATAGGAGCCGTAAGGACGTGTCTCGCCCGAGAGGAGCTGATAGTTGCCGACGCGCTCCTGCCAGCGGTAGGACAGGGTGAGGAGCAGACGGCTCCACGGGTTGAAGTCGGCACGTGCCACGAGCTTGTGCTTGAGGTACTCCAGCGCATACTGCGACTGCATGTAGCTCTCAAGGTCTTTGTCCTGGTCTATGTGGCTATATGACAGGGTGAGGGAGCGCAACAGATGCTGCCGTGGCAGTAGGCTGAGGAAGTCGAGCGAGAGCGAGGCCTCGATGCCGAGGGCGTTGACCTTGGTGTGGTTTACGGACTGCCATTCGGCGGCATCGCCGTCGCGCGTGTCGCGGATCCAGTCGATCATGTTCTTGCCGTGGTGATAGTAGACGCTTGCCGTGGCACGCACGCCGTGGGAGAGCCACTTCAGCCCACCCTCATAGGCCTGCATCTCTTCGGGCTTCAGGTATTTGTCGGCCTTGTAGCCGCCTACGGAATAGTATAGCTCGGTGAATGTGGGCATGCGCAGTGAGGTGTTGAACGAGGCGTATGCCTTCAGGTTCTCGGCGAACTGATAGCTCGCATCCACGCCCGGGTAGAAACGGAAGTCCATCTCATTCCATGTGTTCCTGACGGCGATGAAGCCTGCCGACATGGTGAAGCGGGGCAGCAGTATGTTGTGCTCGAGATGGAAGCTCAGGTTGCTGCGGTTCAGTCCGAGGGTGTAGTCACGGTCGGTGCCGTGGATGTGACGCGGCTTGTTGAGCGGTTCGCCGAGGTTGCCGCTGACGAGGTCTTCGTTGCGGAACTCCGCACCGAATGCTGTCTTGCCCAATGCCCATTCGACATAGCTGTTGAGATTAAGTCCGAACACGTCGGTGCGGTTATGGTTGAACGGTACCTTCTCCTCACTGCCACGAAACAGCTCGAAGCGGTCCTGGTTCCTGTTCCAGTAGATGGACGGACGGAAGTGGAAGGCTTTGCCTTTGGTCTCGGCCTGTATGGCGGTGAAGATCTTGCGGGTGTGTTCAAACTGGTCGTCGTATTTCGCGCTGTAAAACGTGTTTGAGCCGAAGTCCTTGTCGGACATACCGGCGTGCCAGCGTATGTCGACCTGCTCATCGCTGTATGAGCCTTGGTAGAACAGCTTGGTGCCTCGCAGGTCGCTGTTGAGCCGTCCGGCCTGACTGCGCGTATATCCGTCGCTGCGTGTGTAGCCTGCCGAGAGCCGGTTGCTGAACTTGCCGGACACCACACTGACACGTCCGCCGCCGGAGGCATAGCCGTAGGAGCCGCCCTCGACATGGACATCGGCACCGGTCTGCCGCTCCGTGCGCGTCACGATGTTGATTGCCCCCACGAGGGAGGATGTGCCATAGACACGCCCTGCCGGTCCTTCGAGGACTTCGATGCGTTCTATCTCTGAAATGTCTACCGGAAAGTCGGCCGAGTTGTGGCCTGTCTGCGGGTCGCAGATGTTGATGCCGTTAAGAAGTACGGTGATTTGTTCGTCGGTGCCGCCACGGATGCTGATGTCTGTCTGTGCACCCATCGGGCCACGCTGCCTGACGTCGATGCCGGCGGCGTACTTTAGAAGGTCGTTGACACTTTGTGCCGGCGCGGCGGCAATGGCCTCGCGGTCCAGCACGGTGACCATTCGCGCAGCCTGTGAGGCTGTCAGCGGTGCTCTGGAGCCTGTCACCTCCACCTCGTCCAGCTCGTACAGCCTGTCTGCGACGGTGTTCTCAGTCTGTGCGGAGACGATGCCTGTGTTGGCAAATGTCAGCGATGCGAACGTAAGCACGCCGATGGTGATCTCCTTCCTGAGACTGGCAAACGAAGCATACGGGCTGTTCTTGAACCGGCGGAAGCGCACAGAACGGGAGCATCCTTTCTGAATGTTTTCTGTTCTCATTTGGTTTGTGAATGTTGTTGATTAATAAATGCGGCGCAAAGATACGCCAATTATGGTTATCACCACTGCATCAGTGTGCGCAGGAAGGCGGTCAGCTCCGTAGCCATCCTGTCGTGCTGCCGCAGGCTGGGATGATAGTTGGCACCGTAGCCCAATGAGCCGTCCTGTGGCGACATGTCGAAACGGTAGACCTCCTTCTCCCCATCCGCGCGGAGCGCGGCGACGGCTCTGTCCATGTCTGCCTTGACATCGGCAAGTGGCTTGCCGGAGAGCATGCTGCCACTGAGAAGCACAATCTTGGCTTCGGGGTACTTGGTGCGTATGTGCCGGACGAATGTCTTGTAGGCGGTCTCCATGCGGGAGGTGTCGTAGCGGTCCTGCGATGTGTCGTTGGTGCCAAGGTTGATGCAGACGACCTGCGGCGTGTAGCGCGAGTAGTCCCACAGGGGTATGCTGTCGTAGAAGAGCGTCCGGTCGTAGAGGGCAGGCATGGCATCGGGCGAGCCTTCAAGCGACTGTCCCCAGTTGCGGTAGATGCCAATGCCGCTACGTGCCACTACCGTGTGCTGCGCATTGAGGCGGCGGGCGGTGATGGCGGCATAGGTCAGGTAATGGTTCTCGGTATCATAGCTGAACGCGCTCGTGGGGTCTTCGTCCTCATTGCCATAGCCACAGGTCATGGAGTCGCCAATGAACTCTATCCGGCGTGCAGGCTGCGGGTGGTTGTCCGTGAGGGTGCAGCCGGCATCAATGATGAAGCCACGGATTGCAGGGTGCAGCTCATAGCCCTCCACCACATACATGACCTTTGCCGTGTGGTTGCCGGAGGACAGGGAGTCCGCAAGGCTGACGATGGAGTCCTGCTCTGCCATGCAGGACACCTTGCGTGGCATAGCGTCGTCGACCTGCACCATGAAATATCCGCTGCGTGGCTTGACGGACATCTTCAGGGATGTCCCACTGAACGACACGAGAGCCTGCACGCCCGGGTAGCTGAAGAGCACATGTCCGTTGTGGTCTGTGCAGGTACGGCCGACGTATTCTATGTGTCTGTCGGTGGCGGGAACGACAATCCCTTGCACGGCAACGTCGTCGTCCGCCATGCAAGGGATTATATGTGCCACCGTCAGCATCAGTATGAGCCGGAGTGTGAGTGTCAGTCTCATGGTTTGATGTTGGCTGTGTGTTATACCTTATATATATTATAGGAGTGTCTCTATCTTCTCCGCGATGACACCGATGTCTGTTGTCGGCTCGTAACGCTCAACGACCTCGCCTCTCTTGCCGATGAGAAACTTGGTGAAGTTCCACTTTATGTCAGATGTGTTCCTGTAGTCCGGGTCTTCCTTCGAGAGCTTCTCGTCGAGTATCTTGCCGATGGGATGGTTCAGGTCGAAGCCACCGAACGGCTTCTGGCTCTTGAGGAACTTGAACAGAGGGTCTGCCTTGTCGCCGTTGACCTCGATCTTCTTGAACTGCGGGAACCGTGTCCCATAGTTCAGCTGGCAGAACTCCTTGATCTCCTCGGCTGTGCCGGGTGCCTGCTGTCCGAACTGGTTGCACGGGAAGTCCAGGATGTTGAACCCCTTGCTGCGGAACTGCTCGTAGAGCCGTTCAAGCTCGGCATACTGTGGCGTGAAGCCGCAACGTGTTGCTGTGTTGACAATCAGCATCACCTCACCGGCATATTCCTTCAGTGATACGTCATGACCCTTGCGATCCTTGACGGTGTAGTCGTAGACTGTCTTCATGTGTGTAATAGTGTGTTTTGTTTGTTGTAGGTAAAGCTGCGTATCAGTCGTGGTCGGACATGTGTCTTTTCTTGGATGGTGGCATGGTGAAGCCCAAGGATACAGACAGAGACCGCAACACGTTGGCTCTCCTGATGCCTGCCGTGCCGCCATCACCGCTCTCGCCAAGCTCGAACAGCATAATGTCGGGGATATGCCGACTGTCCGATGCCTCCAGCCTCGCATCTTTGACGACGGCACATACATCGTCCCACACGCCGATGCGGTTGGGTACGACTATAAGCTGCTGTATGCCGCCCTGCCTCAACAGGGTCTGTAAGGTGTCAAGCAGCATTGCGTCTGTCGTCACCATGTCTTCGGTCGGCAGCAGCGCGAACTGCATCTCGCCACACTCGGCCTGTGTGGCCATGCCGTCGAGTTGCTTGATGTCCGACGGCGTGAGAATTCCAATATCCGTGCTCTCTCTGTCGCAGACCATCAGGACCTGTATCTCATTGCCATTCCCTTCTATGCCGGCCTCTTCGCATAGCATGACGAGCCACCCGACAAAATCCATCTGCGGAAGGCCACGGCCAAAAGCCTTTTCCAAAGGCTCCTTTATGCGTGTTATGCTCCCGCTCAGGAGCCGCATGTCCAGGAGTATGACAATGGGCTTGAACTCCGGAGACTTGGTGTCGCTCATTCCTGTGTGTCGGCTTGCGTGTCTGTATCGGCATTGCCGTCCGTCGCAGGCTTGTCCGTTGCGGCAGGAGCATCGCCTCCTTCATCTATAGCTTTAATCTTGTCCTTCGTGAGCTGTATTTCATCGCGCAGCTTGTCCATCTTCCTGTGCAGCTCACTGAGGATGCTGTTGCCCGACTTGCTCGATGCGTTCAGGAAGCCGAGATTATTCTCATAGGTGTGCAGCTCATTCGTCAGGCTTTCGCACAAGCGTGCCAGCCTGTCGCGTTCACGGTTGATGGTCTGCGCTCCACTGCTTTGGAGACTGCTTATGGAAGAGCGGAATTTGCTGAGACGGCGGCTTGTCCTCTCGCTGTTGACGGAGGAGTACAACTCATCAACGATGCTACGGTACTTACTGTAGATCTTATCCTTGTCCTTGAACGGCACATGTCCCGTCTCGTTCCATTCTTTTTGAAGTTCGCCGAGTTTCTGCTGTATGTCCTCTCCTGCTTCGGTAGCGAGGGCTTTCAGCTTCTCTATGATCTCTTTCTTGTGCTTGAGATTGTCCACCTCTGCGGTGCGTTGTGACGAGGTAGCTTTGTTCCTCTGCTCGAAGAAGCTGTCGCATGCGCCAATGAAGCGTTGCCATATCTGATTGGAATATTTCTTTGCCACAGGACCAATGCTTTTCCACTCCTTCTGCAACTTCGTCAGTTCATCGGCAGTGGCCTTCCAGTCGGCGCTGTCCTTCAGCGCTTCCGCCCTCTCACACAGGGCACGTTTCTGCGACAGGTTGTCGTCCATCTTTGTCTTGGTAGCCTTGTAGAACTCGGCCTTGCGGTTGAAGAACTCATCGCAAGCCTTACGGAAACGCTCGAAAATCTTCGCGTTCATCTTCTGCGGGGCAAAGCCTATGGTCTTCCACTTGTCCTGAAGCGAGATGACCTCCTTGGTCTTGCTGTCCCACAGCTTGTATGTGGTCAGCTCGGCATAGTTTATTCCCTCCATGATTTCGCAGATGACGGTCTTCTTGTCAAGATTGTCCTGCTCCGACTTCTTCAGCTCCTCGAAATGCTGCTGGTGGTTGCGGTTGATGACTGTCGAGGCTGCCTTGAAGCGGTTCCACATCTCTTCCCTCTTGTCTTTTGCTACGGGACCTGTGTCGCGGTATTCCTGATGCAGCTTCTGCAACTGATGGAATGCCGACACGACATCGGGACTTTGTGACAGCCTCTCTGCCTCCTCGCACAGGCGTGTCTTGATCTCAAGGTTCTTCTTGAAGTCGTAGTCGCGGAACTCGTTGTTCAGCTTCAGCAGGTCGTAGAATTTCTCGACGTTCACCTGATAGTTCTTCCACAGCTCGTTGACTTTGCTCTGCGGCACCAAGGAGATTTCGTTCCACTGCTGTTGCAGACGCTTGAACTCGGCGTAGTTCTTGTTGGGATCGTCGGGAGAATCTATCAAATCCTTCAGCTCCTCTATTATGGAGAGCTTGACCTGATAGTTCATCTCTTTCTGCTTCTCTATGCCTGCGTTGATCTCATTCCTCTTCTCCTTGATGACAGCCATGACTTTCTTGAGTTCCTCCTCATCAGGGTCGGATGCGGGGACGAAAGCATCTGCACTGTTGCCGGCCTCTATGAATGCCTTGCGGGCATTCTCTATCTCAGCATTGTGCAGTTTGTAGAATGTCTGCTTAAGCAGGTCAATCTCTGCCTTCGACGAGCTTTCGACATCGGCGGCTATTTCCTTGAAGCGAGACAGGACCTTCTCTTTCGTCATTTTGTGCACGGCATCGTCTTCTGCCGGTGCCTCCTCTGCTGTGAGTGGAGTCTCAGCAGCAGTGACCTGTTGCACTTCTATTTCTTCGCCTGCATTGTCGGCCGGCACAGTTGCCGGTGTTGTCTCCTCATTCTGCTTGGCTTCTTCCTGCATACCATTTCTTTCAGGGATCGTGTTGTCAAGAGTCTCGGTCGTCATTTGTAAGAGTTTTTAATGTAATTCACTTAGTCTGTGCGTTATCGGGTCACAAATTAATGAAATTAAAAGTTCATATTATATCTTTATCCGTGACTTTTTTTGCTGTCGCATGTGTTTGGTCTTTTTTGCATATCACGCCAGCAGAGCCGTTATGCCCATATATATCACCATGCCCATGATGTCGCTTATGATGGTGATGAAAGGGCCGGTGGCTATAGCGGGGTCTATCTTCAACTTATCGAAAGCCATAGGCACGAGCAAGCCGAAGATAGACGAGAACATCACCACGGCAAACACGCTGATGGACACGGAATAGGTAACTGTGGCCGCCGCGCCATAGGCCATGAAGTTGTAGATATAGACAAGCAGTGATATTATGGTGGCATTGATGCAAGCCACCAGTGCTTCCTTGCCCACCTGCTTGAGGGCATGACTCGAGTCAAGCGAATTGTTTGCCAGTCCCTGCACCACGATGGCTGATGACTGTGTGCCTACATTTCCACCTGCTCCACCAATCAGCGGGATGAAGACAGCCATTTCAGGATGTGCCGCAAAGGTACTGTTGAAATTGCCGAGGATTAGCGAGTTGCCAATACCTCCAAGTATGCCGATGAGCAGCCAAGGCAGACGTGCGGATGTCTGACGCAGCACGTTGTCGTTGGTCTCGATGTCCTGCGAGAGACCTGATGCCAACTGATAGTCACGTTCAGAATGTTCACGCACCTGATCCATGACATCATCGACGGTGATCTGCCCGACCAGACGCCCGATGCTATCCACCACAGGCACCGCCACAAGGTCGTACTTCTCAATGGCCTGCACGACCTCATCAATGGGAGTGTCCACATGTACCATAATGGGGTCTTTGTGCATCACGTGCTTCACCTTCGACACCGACGGCGAGGTGATCATCTTCTTCAACGGGAATACACCGATGAGACGTCCGTCGTCGTCGACAACATATACATAATATATGTCGTCCATCTGCTCGGCCTGCATGCGCATCTCCCTGAGACATTCCGGCATACTCAGGTTCTCGTTGACGGTCACCATCTCGGTGCCCATTATACCTCCGGCAGTATCCTCATCATATTTCAGCAGGTCTACGATGTCACCTGCCTGCTCCATGTCGTCAATATGCGAGAGGACTTCCTCCTGCTTGTCTTCGTCGAGGTCGCGTATCAGGTCTACAGCATCGTCGGTGTCCATGTTGTCGACGAAACGCTTGGCGATGGTCTCCGACGGCAGCCCTTCAAGAAGATCTTTACGGACATCCTCGTCCATCTCCGAGAGCACATCGGCAGCTTTCTCGTTGTCAAGCAACTGATAGAGATAGCGTGCCTCGTCGAAGTCCAGCTCGTTGCACAACTCTGCAATATCAGCAGGGTGTATGTCTGCCAACAGAGCCTTCAGAGCCTTGGCATCCCTCTGCTCAACAAGTTCCTTAGTCTTCTCTATGAAATTGCGGTCGATGTCCATAACTCTTTATCATTGTTGTGTGTTTAACGGATGTGCCTCTACTGTCTTCCGATATTCGTCAACCATGTTTGTCAGGTCTATGAACTCCTGTACCGACAGTTGCTCCGGACGCTTGTTGAAGAAAACGTCGGCGGTGAACGGACAGCCACTCCCTACGATGTTCCTGATGGAGTTACGCAGTGTCTTCCTGCGCTGGTTGAACGTGGTCTTGACAACCTGCTTGAACAGTCCGACATCACACCCCAAGTCGGTTGTGCCATTACGCTTCAGGCATATGACTGCACTTTTGACCTTTGGTGGCGGATTGAATACGTGTTCATCAACGGTGAACAGGTACTCTACGTCGAACCAAGCCTGGAGCAAGACGCTCAGTATTCCGTATGTCTTACTGCCTGGGCCGGCGCAGATGCGCTCGGCCACTTCCTTCTGTATCATACCCGTGCAGCAAGGGATCAGGTCTTTATATTCAAGCAGTTTGAAGAATATCTGGCTTGAGATGTTATAGGGGTAGTTGCCGGTGAGCACAAATGGAGCACCGCCAAACAGGCTGTGCAAGTCCATGCGTAGAAAGTCCGCCTCTATGATGTCTCCCTCAAGCTCGGGATAGGCATCATGCAGATATTCTATGGACTCGTGGTCAAGGTCGACGACTTCCAGCCGCCGGCCTTTCTTCAAGAGGAATTGCGTCAGCACACCCATACCAGGGCCTACCTCAAGCAGAGGAAGTGCAGGGCAAGCATCCACCGTGTCGGCGATGTCACTGGCTATCTGCAAATCTGTCAGGAAGTGTTGCCCTAAAAACTTTTTCGGTTTTACTGACTTCATTCGATCTATAATGGTTACTTTTGTCCATAGCTCGCGAGGTAAGCCTTACGCGCCATGTGCTGAGGTTTGCCTTGGGTGCCGGAGCCGGTGCATGAAAGCGGTTCTGCCCACGCCCCGCAGTGTGCAAAAGTACTTTTTTTTGATTTAGCAATACCTCTCGGGCTCCAAGTTTTGAAGCATAAAGTATGACGGAACGGGTAAAAAGATGGTCACGGACGGTTATTCCGATTCTGCTGGGGGCTTTCGTGCTGTATTGGATATATCGTGATTTTGATTTCACACGTGTACGTGATGTGCTGCTGAACCACATCATCTGGACCTGGATGTGGGCATCGCTTGTGTTAGGCATACTCAGTCACGTATTCAGAGGGCTTCGCTGGAAGCAGACCCTGGAGCCGCTGGGCGAGAGACCTAAAGCATTGGACTGTATTGATGCCATATTTGTATCGTATGCTGCCAATCTTGTCTTGCCGAGAGTGGGAGAACTGGCTCGTTGTGCTATACTGAAGAAGTACGACGGCGTGTCATTCCCGAAATCAGTAGGCACGGTTGTCTCCGAACGACTGATAGACTTCTTGTGCATGCTTTTCATCTGTGCTATGACATTTATCCTACAAATGCCTGTGTTCGTGCGCTTCTTTCATGAGACAGGAACGAAGATACCTTCGCTCGGTCATCTCGTGCAGTCTCCATGGTTTTATGTCTCGGCACTCTGTGTGGCAGGAGCTGTGGGGGTGATCATCTTCCTGCTGAAGGTGCTCCCCATAGGGCAGAAGATGAGCGAGGTCATTCATAATGTCTGGCAGGGTGTGTGGTCTGTCGGAAAGGTCAGAAATCTGCCTCTATTCGTGCTGTTCACCATCTCTATCTGGGTATGCTATTTCCTGCATTTCTATCTTACGTTCCTGTGTTTCCCTTTCACTTTGGAACTTGGTGTGCTTGCCGGCCTTGTGATGTTTGTCGGTGGCACCATTGCCGTGATTGTCCCTACGCCCAACGGTGCCGGCCCGTGGCATTTTGCAGTCATAACAATGATGATGCTTTATGGAGTGGAATATGAGGATGCCGCATCTTTCGCATTGATTGTGCATGCCATACAGACACTGCTCGTCATTGTTCTTGGCATGTGGGGATGGATGCGTTTGGCAAATCAAGCAGGAGGCAAACACTAACTCAAGTTTCGGATTTGGAATTCATGCAGTTTGATATTAGTCATTTCACGTCCTATGGCGTGTGTACCTCTCCGAGGGTGCGCGGCATGATATGCCACACTGATGTTCTACTGAACCTAAATGGCAAAGCAAGCCCGAGACCTTTTCTACAAGGCTTCGGGCAGGATGTTTATGCTCTTTTGAGTTTTAGCGGACATCAATAATTATTATCTTCTTCAAATTTTTTCAATAATGCGATAACTTCTTCATCCCCATTAACAATGAACTGTGCTTTCTTATTTCCAAGCTCAGCAGCTCGTTTGAAATAGTTCCGTGCTAACTGTTGATCCTTTTCTACATCATATCCTGCATAATATGCCAACCCCATTTTAAGGAAGGCATCACTGTCGTTGCCTTGTTCAATGGACTCTTTCACAATTTTGACGACTTCTTCTTTCTTGTTCTTTTCTAACTTGGACTGTGCACCGGCATGTCCTTGCTCTGCCGCCTTACGATACCATTTTACGGCTTCTGTGTCATCCTGGTTTACACCTGTACCATTACGATAACATATCGCCAAATTGAATTGTGCAGAGGCATCTCCTTGCTCCGCTGCCTTACGATACAAATTTGCGACTCCTGTGTCATCCTGATCATCCCGTGTTAGGGAGGTAGCCCCTAAACTTTCCATCTGGAAGTTGAGCCCATCGTATATAAGCCGAAAATTCAGTCGCATTTCTATGCCATTTTCAATATAATTGAAAGAGCCTTGATACCTGTTTCCAACTTCATAGGCAAGGTTCAAATCAGAGATATGCTATCCTTGCGATTCCGCTGCACATTTTACCCAACTACGTAGCAATAAGGTTATAAATAACCCATCGTGTCCAATACTCCTGTAAACTATATTTAATATAATTTCTATTATCGTTTTCATCTATCTTTAAGTTTTTATTGATTTCGTGATTTTTAATTAGCACACCCGCTAGCGGAATTAAGGAGAAGCCTCAACTCTGCAGTTCCACCACAAATTGACCCCAAAATGCTCATTGCTTCATAAGCAATCTGTTTCTATCTATTACGTCATAACTTGATATTGACTTATGTCGAATCCGTATTCTGCGAAAAGGTTGTCTACCCGTTCAAAGTCTATATCCTCGTGCAACACTGCTGCTATATAGT
>CAVHVD010000007.1:0-9672 GCA_963639425.1 Faecalibacterium prausnitzii | reverse complement strand
CTTGCAGGTTCATGTTCATTTTCCAGTTGCCTGCTACAATTTTCTTTCTCATTTTTACAACCTATCTATTTTGAGTTAAACATTCCTTTCTCATTCACATGTCTGCGCTTCACCGCGATGTCGACACCCAGGAAGAGCAACAAAGGTACTACAAACCACAATGCGACGTACATCAGCGTCCCCATAATGCTGGTGCGATAGTCCGACGCGATGCCCCATTGACCGATGTCTCCGGCAAGCGTATCCTCATCAGGCAACCCGTTATGGCTCCACTTGTTCAGTACCGTTCCGTCCTTTATCAGTAACATCCCTGGGTTTGAACGTATCATTGTCTTCAGCACAATGTCATCCATAAGACAGAACGGATATTCGGCTCCGGTCCTGTCGCGCCATTCGTCTATGCCTGCCTCGGATGATGACGTGAGTGCATAGAAGCCGTAGCCATGCTCCACGCTGTAGTCATACAGCTGGTTTATGCGGTCAATGTTGCTATCCTCCGCACTCTCTACCCGATGCGCCACAAGCAGGAACGTGTATGTTGTATCTGCAAGTACGGCATCCGTAATATCTTCGCCGGTCTGCATGTCCTGCATGGCAAAGTCTTTTATGGCAGGTTCGTAGCCTTTCTCCACGAGCACATTCTCCGCCTTGACAAATGTCCAGGTGCTGTCAGGGTAGTCGTCGAGAGTGAACTCGCGCCGTTCCCCGTTCTTTTCCAAGGTGAAGACACTCCTGTAAACGCTCGGCTTAGCATCCTCCGGCACGCTCATCTCCTCACGGATGTTGCTGCCTATCCTGTACGGGCGGAAGTCCATTATCGGCAGATAGTACAGACAATATGCCATCACAGCCAGTATGAACAGAAAGCTATACAGAGACAAGGCCCAGGCCATCTTGTCTGACATGAGACCAAAAATATTCTTATGTCCTGCAAACGTCACGACAGCCGCGGACAGCAGCACCACGTTCTTTCCGAATGTCTGCCAGTTGGTCAGCACAAGCGCATCGCCGAAGCAGCCGCAGTCTGATACCGGATTGGCAATTGCCAGATACAGCGTCAGAGGTGTCATGAAAAGCATCAGCAGGAGAGCCAGTGCGGAAGCCGCCACCTTACGGATGCCAAAGAACAGGCAGATGCCGACGCAAAACTCCAATGCCGCTAACGCCATGCCGACAAACAAAGACAGCTGTCCAGGGAACAAGGAGATGAGGCCAAAGGCTGTGAGATAGTCCTGTATCTTGTAGAACGCCCCCATGGGGTCAACGGCCTTCACAAAGCCGGAAAAGACAAACACTGCGCCAAGGACAAAGCGGCAGACATTAACCGCCGCCGAAGGCATTTCAATATGTCTCGTCTTAGCCTCCAAACTCTATCTTGATAAGCCCGAACACGGCATAGTTGATTATATCCATATAATTTGACTCCACCCCCTCGGAGACAAGCGTCCGTCCGTTATGACTTTCAATTTCCTTTGCACGGTTTATCTTGGTCAAGATGAAGTCCGTATATGACGATGGACGCATATCACGCCACGCTTCATTGTAGTCATGGTTCTTGCGTAGCATCAGCTCAAGCGTCTCGTGCGAGAAGCGGTCATACAGTTTCAAGGCCTCATCATTGGTCATGTCGACAACATCTGCATAACCTTTGTCTATCTGAATCAGCATGATAAGTCCATAGTTTATTATGCCTATCAGCTCTCCTCTTATATCTTCATCAACCATCGCCACTCCGGTGGTCTCAAGCGTGCGTATGCGTTTGGCCTTGATAAATATTTGGTCTGTCAGCGACGACGGACGCATGACACGCCATGAAGCACCGTAATCTTTCAGTTTCTTCACAAACAGATCCCTGCAAATGGCCAGTGCTTTTTCAAACTGAGTTTTCGTATCATCCATCGTCTGTGCTTATATAAATAAGGTGTATGACTTACATTAAAAAAAGGAGAAGTAAATTAGCTTTAGCATCTCCTTTATCTCTTTTTCACGCTCTCATGCTGCACACACGAGAAGCCGCAAGGCGTTATGACAATCTGAGAACGCTGCCTATACGCAATACTGACTTTGTCGTTATATGATTCAGCTGGCACAACTTGTTCACCGAGACACCGTACTTGGCCGCTATCTTAGACAGCGTGTCACCACTCTTGATTTTGTGATACTGACCCTCCGCCAGCTGTGACTTATTGTTGCCGCTTGACTTGCGACCGCCACTATTCTTGGGATATATGGTATAGCTGTCGCCCACCACATCCTGTTTCTCAAAGTCAAACATCAGTGCCGGATCTATGGCAATACCCAAGAAGCGGGTCTCAAAATGCAAGTGCGATCCGGTGGAACGCCCTGTGTTACCCCCAAGACCTATCGGTTCACCGGCCTTAACCAGCTGATCTACCTTCACAAGCTGTTTCGACAAGTGTCCGTACACTGTCTCCAAGCCATTGTCATGACGTATCACGATATATCTTCCGTAGCCCTGCCTTCCCTGGTTCTTGACGATACGAACCTTACCGGAAAAGGCAGCACGTATGGTATCACCGACATACACTTTCACATCCAAGCCGAAATGCCCACGGCGGCGGCGCGGACGGTAGCCGAACACATCTGTAATCTTCGTGTGGTCTGTCGGCATGCAGAAGCCACGCAAGTCCACGGTATAGCTCTCCGGCACAACAGCATTCTTGTATGCCTGCACAAACTCATTGTCCCACGTCGGATAGATGTCAAGGCCGGGATACAACGACTGCTCCATCTCCATCTGCTTGTGCAGAGCCAACGAGTCAACACTCTTCAGCTTCCTGTCCACCGGAGCCTGTCGGGCTATCAAGTCTTGCGAGTGCGCATCCAAGCCCGCCAACAGGGCAACGGCAAAGAATGCCACCTTCACTATGATGTTACATTTCATAAGTCCATATTTGTCAGCCGCACAAGCCAGCCTCATCGCCGCCGCGCAGCCTGTATTCTACAATTCTCGCAGGGGTTTTCCACAAACCTCAACCGCAAAATTAAGAAGATTCTCTTTTGGGACAATAATAATTTAAGTATTTTTTCGTTATTAAGATTTCTCCACGTTTGCATGAGAGCCGCAGCACTTAGAGGTTTCATACGCTTTCGGGAAAATGTGCGTCAGCTTATCTCCCCCCAGTTGATGTGTGTATTATTCAGGACTTTCAGCCTGTTCCATAGCACCGCGTTCTCCGGCATACTGCACGTCGGGTCAGAATTGATGACTGCCGCAGCAGCATCGCGTGCCAGCTGTAGTATCTGCCCGTCACGTGCCAGGTTGGCAATCTTGAGAACAATAGGCATTCCACTCTGCTGCGTGCCTTCCAGGTCTCCAGGACCCCGAAGTCTGAGGTCCTCTTCCGCAATCTCAAAGCCGTCGTTGGTGCGCACCATTATCTCTATGCGCTTGCGCGTGTCTTCTGACAACCTGCTGTCTGTCACCAAGATGCAATATGACTGCTCCACGCCACGCCCCACACGTCCGCGCAACTGATGTAACTGCGACAGGCCAAAACGTTCGGCATTCTCAATGACCATGACAGAAGCATTCGGCACGTTGACCCCCACTTCTATGACGGTAGTGGCCACCATCATCTGTGCCTCTCCCGATGCAAACATCTGCATCTGCCGTTCCTTCTCATACGACTTCATCTGTCCGTGCACCTTGCAGATCGTCATATCAGGGAAGGCGGCACACATCTCCTCATATCCGTTCTCGAGGTTCTTGAGGTCAATCTTCTCGCTCTCCTTGATCAGCGGATAGACCATGTACACCTGCCTGCCCTCCGCAACCTGCTTTCTGATGAAGTCAAACAATTGCTGTTTGTTGTTCTCCAACTGATGCAATGTGGCTATGGGCTTGCGCCCCGGTGGCAGCTGGTCTATTACGGACACGTCCAAATCGCCATATAGCGTCATTGCCAGCGTGCGGGGTATCGGCGTGGCCGTCATGACGAGGATGTGAGGTGGCTGGCTGTTCTTCGCCCATAAACGCGCACGCTGTGCCACGCCAAAGCGATGTTGTTCGTCGATTATCGCCAGCCCGAGTGATGCGAACCCGACAGTCTCCTCTATAAGAGCGTGCGTGCCGACCAGGAGTCCTATCTTGCCGGCCTTCAGGCGTTCAAGAATATCGTCCCTTCTTTTGCCGCGCACGGAGCCGGTGAGCAGCTCGACATCGACATCCATGCCGTCCAACAGATGCGACACCGTTTGGTAATGCTGCTCCGCCAGGATTTCTGTCGGAGCCATGATGCACGCTTGGAAGCCATTGTCTATGGCAAGCAGTGCTGTCATCAGTGCCACGATGGTCTTGCCGCTTCCCACGTCGCCCTGTAGTAGGCGGTTCATCTGCCGTCCACTGCCAAGGTCTGCACGTATCTCGCGCAACACTCGTTTCTGTGCGTCAGTAAGCAGGAACGGCAGATGTTCGTGATAGAAAGCATTGAAATGGACACCGACATTCGGGAATAGCAACCCCTTAAACCTCCGCTTCCGATTATTGGTATATCGCAGGATGTTGAGCTGCACATAGAACAGCTCTTCAAACTTCAGCCTCAGCTGTGCCTGCCGCAGGGATTCAGCACTTCTTGGGAAATGCACGGCACGCAGTGCCTCCGTGAGTGGCATCAGGTTATTAGACCGAATGACTGCCTCTGTCAGCGTCTCAGGCACAGGCTCTTTCAGCATCTGTATGGCACCGACCATCATCTTCTCTATGGAGCGTGAGTTCATAAACGCACGCCTCATCTTCTCCGTGGTGCTGTAATAAGGCTGCATGCCGAGAGTGCCAAGATGCACGTTCTCGACCTTATCTATGTCGGGATGGACGATGTTGACACGGCCCCCGTAGACCGATGGCTTACCGAAGACGATGTAGTCCGTGTGCAGACGGTATCTGTTCGACACTTTTCTGTTGCCAAGAAACCACACGAGGTCGACATACCCCGTACCGTCGGACAGGTGGGCAATCAGTCTCTTGCCTCTTCCCTGTCCTGCCTCCTCAAAGCTGAGTATCTGTCCGCAGATCTGCACATACGGCATGTCCGCGCTGAGCTGATTGATTGGGTAGACACAGCTGCGGTCGACATATTTGTATGGGAAGTAATACAGCAAATCCATCAGGGAGCGCACCCCGATTTCTTTCTCCAGCATCGCCGCCCGCTGCGGCCCTATGCCGGGAAGGAACTTCACATCGAACGTGGACAGGTCAATCATCGCGACAACAACGCCTCCGCAATCGCCAAGTCCGACGGAGTGGTTATCTTTATGTTGTCGCGGCAGCCACCGACCAGCGCGACCGCATACCCCGCAGCCTCTACCACCGACGCATCATCCGTAAACGCCTCGCTGTAATCCTGTCTGTATGCCTGCTTCAGAATATCCGTGCGAAACACCTGTGGTGTCTGCACCAGGCAGTAATCGCCGCGTGGCACCACGCTGCTTGCCCCATTGGCATCCTTGTGGCGCAATGTCTCCACCACGTCCGTCACAGGAATGGCCGCTCCCGCGTGCTCCGCCTCGTCAAAGCATGAATTGATAAGCTCTGCCGAGACGAAAGGACGCACGCCGTCGTGCACAGCCACGAGTCCGTCGTCGCTGACCAGTGCCAGCCCGTTCTGTACAGAGTGGAAGCGTGTGCGCCCTCCGGCGACAAGTCGGCACTCCACATCGAACCTATATTCCTGACACAACGCCTGCCAATAGTCAAACTGGCTCTCCGGCAGCACCAATATGATGTCCGCCGTGGCATCACACGACCTGAAAGCATCAATGGTACGCATCAACACCGGCAGCCCGCCTATCGGGATGAACTGCTTGGGCACGTCAGCACCCATGCGCAGTCCCTTGCCGCCGGCAACAATTATGACATGCCTGTTCATCGTACCCGCACCCACGCCGTGTCCCTGTGTCTTTTCTATTTTGCAGGGCACATCATGGACTCACGCACCTCATGCACTTTGTCCTTGCCGACAAGAGCTTTCGCCACGGCAAGAGCAAACTCAAGAGACACGCCGGGTCCCTTGCCCGTGATTATTCCGCCGTCTTCCTGCACCGCCGCACCGGTGTACTCGCAGCCGTCAAGATATTTCTCGAAGCCCGGATAGCACGTCGCCTTCCTGCCCTTCAGCAGTCCCAGCTTGCCCAGCACCATTGGTGCGGCACAGATGGCGGCGATGCTAATGCCACGTTCCGCGCCGGAAGTCAGAGCGCGGCACACAGCCTCGTTCTCTGCCAGATTTGTCGTCCCCGGCATTCCTCCCGGCAGCAACAGCATGTCGGCATCAAAGAAGTCGCAGCTGTCAATGTCCTTGTCGCAGATCACCGGCACATCATGCGCTCCATGCACAATCTCACCCGATGTGGCAACCATGGTCACATTCACGCCTGCACGTTTCAGCACATCCACGCACGTCAGGGCTTCGATCTCTTCAAATCCGTCAGCAAAAAAGACATACACGTTCTTCATAAAGCGTCTCCCTTCATTGTTGTCTATTTATTCTCGTTTTTGTTTATCACGTTCTTATATTCCTGCATGGTTCGCTCCAGTCCCCAATACAACACGTCGCAGACAAAGGCATGGCCTATCGACACCTCTTCTATCCACGGCACGCATTGCAGGAACAGGTCCAAGTTCTGCAAGTCCAGCTCATGACCCGCATTCACGCGCAGCCCGATGTCATGGGCATAAGCGGCGGCATCGGCATACGGCTGCAAGGCTTCCCTCACGTCCGTTCCCTGCTGCTGACGCACGAACGCTCCGGCATAAAGCTCCACCCTGTCGGCTCCGGCACGTGCGGCGAACTCTATCATCCGCTTGTCTGCCAGCACAAACACCGACGTGCGTATGCCGACCTCCTTTATCTCCGAAATGACATCTGTCAGCAGCCCCAGGTGCTCCTCTGTGTTCCATCCTTCGTTCGATGTCAGCTGCGTGGGGCTGTCAGGCATCAGCGTCGCCTGCGTCGGCCTTACATTTTTTATCATTGCCACAAATTCCAGCGAGGGATAGCCTTCTATGTTGAAGTCCGTCGTCAGCACCTGCCTCAGCCTGTACACATCGCTCAGACGGATATGCCGTTCGTCCGGCCACGGATGCACTGATATTCCGTCTGCCCCGAAACGCTCACACTCCTGTGCGAAGCGCGTCACGTCGGGAGTGTCTCCCCCTCTCGAGTTTCTCAGTGTAGCTATCTTGTTGACATTTATGCTCAGTTTCGTCATGTGGTAAACCATAATACTTGGTACAAAAGTACTAAATATCGGTAAGACCATTGCCGCATTCGCGCTTTTTTTGCACTTTTGCGCAAGCTCAACCATGAGGCACAGACACATGAGATTTGCAGTAATAGGGAACACACATCAGGCATCCAAGGCATCGTGCGCAGAGAAGCTGTTTCAGCTGCTTGCGGCACACCACGCACAGGTGTGTGTGGAAAAGGACTACCACCACTTCCTCACATCCGAGCTTGGCATCGACATAAGAGGCGACGTGGAGCTGTTTGAGGGAGACGACTTCCACGCCGACATTGCTGTCAGCCTCGGCGGAGACGGCACATTTCTGCATGCCGCAGGCTGTGTAGGAGCCAAGAGCATACCCATTCTCGGCATCAACACCGGCAGGCTTGGATTTCTGTCCGACGTGTTGCCGGAAGATATGGAGGTCATGATCGACGAGATTTACAGCAACCACTACAAGGTGGAAGAGCGCAGTGTGTTACAGATGCGGTGCAACGGCGGACAACGCCATGCCAACCCCTACGCACTCAATGAGGTGGCGGTGATGAAGCACGACAGCTCGTCGATGATCACCATACACACGTATATCAACAACGTGTTCCTCAACACCTATCAGGCAGACGGACTAATCATCGCCTCCCCGACAGGCTCCACCGGCTACTCGCTGAGCGTCGGCGGCCCCATCATAGCCCCGTCGAGCAAGACCATGACCATCACGCCCATTGCCCCGCACAGCCTCAACTGCCGTCCTTTCGTGATATGCGACGACTGGGAGGTGACGCTCGAAGTGGAGAGCCGCAGCCACAACTTCCTCGTGGCCGTCGACGGGCGCAGCATGTCCTACGACGAGTCGGCAAAGATACGCGTGTCGCGGGCACCATACACCATAAAGACCGTAAACCGCTTCAACCGGCAGTTCTTTGAGACCCTCCGCGACAAGATGATGTGGGGAGCCGACGTGCGCTGAAAAGAAATAGCAGGTCCGCAGTACTTTGTCTTCCATAAATTAATATATTTGCGGTGAAAATCGAACACGAGCAATTAGAAACCAAAAATAAAAAGTTTTTATTATGAAATTCCTAACTAATGAAAAACTTACAATCGTCGGCGCAGCCGGTATGATTGGGTCAAACATGGTACAGACTGCACTCATGATGGGTCTGACAAACGACATCTGTCTCTACGATGTGTTCTCACCCGAAGGTGTGGCCGAAGAGATGCGTCAGAGCGGTTTCGGCGATGTCAAGATCACAGCAACCACCGATGCAGCCGAGGCTTATACCAACGCCAAGTATATCATCTCTTCCGGCGGTGCTCCGCGCAAGGCCGGAATGACACGCGAGGATCTGCTCGCCGGCAACTGCAAGATTGCAGAGCAGTTGGGCAAGGACATTCAGAAATACTGCCCCGACGTGAAGCATGTAGTCATCATCTTCAACCCCGCCGACCTCACCGGTCTGGTAACTCTGCTCTACTCCGGCCTGAAGCCATCGCAGGTCACCACACTGGCAGCACTCGACTCCACACGCCTGCAGAGCGCGCTGGCAAAGAAGTTCAACGTGCAGCAGTCTGAGGTCACAGGGTGCGCCACCTATGGCGGTCATGGCGAGCAGATGGCAGTGTTTGGCTCACACGTCAAGATTGACGGCAAGCCCCTGACACAGATCATCGGCACCGCCGAGTTCCCCGAAGCAGAATGGGAGCAGATGAAGGTCGATGTCACAAAGGGTGGAGCCAAAATCATTGAGCTGCGCGGACGTTCATCGTTCCAAAGCCCCGCATACCTCTCTGTGGAGATGATACGCTCTGCGATGGGTGGTGAGACATTCCGCTGGCCGGCAGGTACATTCGTCAACACCGGCAAGTACAACCACATCATGATGGCGATGAACACGACCTTGGATGCCACCGGTTGCCACTACGAAGTGCCGACAGGTACACCCGAAGAGAATGCCAAGCTGGATCAGAGCTACGAGCACCTGTGCAAGATGCGCGATGAGCTTGTCACGCTGAACATCGTTCCGCCAATCAGCGAGTGGAGCAAGATCAATCCTAATCTCTGATTGCTTGTCCCTCCCCTCCCCAGGGAGGGCTGACATATCCGGAGGGCGTGCCACCGCGACGCGGTGTGCACGCCCTCTGCTTTTCTCCGCAAGGTCAAGACAATCGCGCGGCGGTTCCCCCGTGTGTTTGCGGATGAAAAAAACGGCGGGGCGCGTCAGAAAAATTTGGGGTATCAAAACAGGCTTTTAGCGCGATAAGTACGGCTAAAAGCCGCCATGCCGGTCGCGCACCGCCGAAAAAAGTTGCCACACCATGCACGTGGTTACGAGACTTCTCCTTATACTTGCTCCGAAGAACCGAAAACCATGACAGAAGCAACAGCAAGGACAACCGGCAGCAGCCCCGCGGCACAGGAGTTCCCGC
>CAVHVD010000006.1:0-6025 GCA_963639425.1 Faecalibacterium prausnitzii | reverse complement strand
CCCGTAGGTGGGGCAAGCAAGTCTATGCGCACCACCGCCGTACTCTTCAGGCTACGGTCAATGTTCGCTTGGAAAGCATCCATGTGTTGAGGCAGGAAACGCTCGCAGATGGCACGCATGGCTCGGTTCTTCTCTTCATCGTCGGACACAAGTACGGCCTTGCCGAAGGCGACGGCCGACTCAAACAGCAACGTGAACGAACCGTCCTTGGGTCCCATCACAGGCTCACAGCGCGACACCGCCGAGAGGCACACCTGCGGATGCGATGCGATGGCGTCGAGCTTATCGCCCTTCAGGGCGCAGTGGAAGTACCATGTGTTGTCGTCCGTAGAGGCGAGAGACAGCGGCAGGCCATAGACCGTGCCGTCATCGCGGATGAAACTGACTGTGATGTAAGGAGCACGGCGCATGACACCAAGAGCCCACTCTGCGGACATCTCACGGCTACCCTTCCTCATGCGACGACTGAAAGGACTTGTATTCTGCTCCATAACAACGAAACTTGATGATTTGAGCCACTACCGAGACTCGAACTCGGGACCTACGCGTTACGAATGCGTTGCTCTACCAACTGAGCCATAGTGGCAAGGCACAAAAAAATTGTGCACCCAAACGTACTGTGCCGGACTTGATCTCCTTCACACAGCTTTCGGGCGCACAAAGGTAGTGTTTTTATTCAAACATACTCTTGAACTTGTTGAAAATTTTTTCCTTGACGCTTGGTGAAGGAGTAAAATTCGCTGAATCTTGCATGCTCTCCAGTGCCTTCTTCTCCTCGCGACTCAAGGTTTCGGGTATATAGACACTGACATTGACCAACAAGTCACCGTGTCCATAGCCATTGACATCCGGCAATCCCTTGCCCCGCAGACGCAACACCTTCCCAGGCTGCGTGCCCGGATCAATCTTCACCTTTACCTTACCGTCGAGTGTCGGAATCTCTACCGCACCGCCGATGGCCGCTGTCGGTACGCTGAGAAGCAGGTTGTAGACCAAGTCATTGTCGTCGCGTATCAGATCCTTGTCCGGCTCTTCCTGAATGACAATCAGCAAATCACCAGGAACGCCGTTGTGCTTTCCTGCATTTCCCTTGCCACTCATCGACAACTGCATACCTTCCGCCACACCGGCAGGAATCTTCACACTGACGACCTCTTCGCCGTAGACGATGCCTTCGCCACCACAAGCCCTACACTTATTCTTTATTATATGGCCTTCGCCACCACACGTGGGACAAGTGGTCTGTGTCTGCATATTTCCAAGTATGGTGCGCTGCGTGCGGATGACGGTGCCCCTACCCTTACATGTCGGGCACGTCTCAACACCGCCGCTACCGTTACCGCCCTCGGCTCCCGTTCCGCCACATGCGGCACATGGGACGTATTTCTTCAGTTTGAACTTCTTCTCGACGCCCGTTGCCACCTCGTGCAGGTCAAGTTTCACCTTGACGCGCAAGTCGGAGCCGCGATAGCGTCTCATTGAAGTCGACCCTCCTCCGCCAAAGCCGCCACCGAAGCCGCTGAAGCCTCCGAAACCGCCGGCCGAGTGTCCGCCGAAGATGTCGCCGAACATCGAGAAGATGTCGTCCATAGACATTCCGCCGCCACCACCGAAGCCGCCGAAGCCACCGGCTCCGTTGCCGTCGACCCCTGCCTTACCGAACTGGTCATAGCGTTGCCTCTTCTCCGGGTCGCTCAGCACACTGTATGCCTCCGCTGCCTCTTTGAACTTCTCCTCGGCATCCTTCTTCTCTGCATCCGATTTCCCTATCTGACGGTCCGGATGATATTGGATTGCCTTCTTGCGGTAGGCCTTCTTTATGTCGTCTGCCGAAGCACTCTTGTCAATTCCAAGTACCTCGTAGTAATCTCTGTCTGCCATTATGCTACTCTCCTGTCTTCTTACTTACCCACAACGACCTTGGCGTGGCGGATCACCTTCTCGTTCAGTGTGTAGCCTGTCTGTACGCAGTCAAGAACCTTGCCCTTCAACTCCTCCTTCGGCGCATCTATCATAGCCACCGCCTCATGGTAATCCGTGTCGAGCGGCTTCTCCTTTGTATCGATGGCTTTCACACCGTTCTGCCCGAGGATCTGCATGAACTTGTTGTACACAATCCCTACGCCTTCCTTCAGCGCATCCACATCGGTGGTCTTGGCCATGTTCTGCAAGGCACGTTCCAAATCGTCGATGACAGGCAGTATGGCCTTGATTGTCTTCTCTCCGCCGTTCAGGATCAGCTCCGCTTTCTCTTTGAGCGTGCGCTTGCGATAGTTGTCGAACTCTGCCGACAGCCGCAGGTACTTGTCCTTGAGGTCAGCAAGCTGGGTGTTCGCCTCCTCGAGCTGTGCCTTCAGCTTCTCCGCATCGTCGCCCTCTTCAGCCTCATCGTCGGCAGTCTCCGCCTTTGGTGCATCGGTTTCAGCCTCCTCCTCAACATTGCCGTTCGCGGCGTTCTCCTCTGCTGCCACCTCCGCAGCCTGTTCCTGCTGCTGTTCTTCTGCCTTGGCAGAAGTCTCGTTGCTGTTTGTGCTCATATCTTCACTCATTTTTGTTTTCTTCTTGTTGTGTTTTCTGCTCATAGTTCCTATACATATAATGTTATGGTCAACTTGTCAGATAACAAAAACCGTGCCTTTGCAGTTATGGCACGGTTTGTGGCAAGAAAAGATGCCAATATGTCGCACGTCTGTCGAGAGCCGCCGACGGCCGCCTCATCCGTTCTGGTTCAGCGTCTCCACAGGGTTCTCCGAGGCGGCGTTCACGCTCTGTCCCACGATAGAGGCGATGACGACCACCAGCGTGGCAACCACCGACAGCAGCAGCACGAACCACGGGAAGTCGATGCGGAAGTAGAAGCCCTCGAGATAATGTCTTATGATGATGACGCTTATAGGCACAGCCATCACGACGGCGACGAGCGTCAGCTTCAGGAAGTTTCCGGTGAGCCACCGCACCACAGATAGCGTGCTGTAGCCGAAGACCTTGCGCAGTGCAATCTGCCGTCCCTGCTGTCCGGTGTAGTAGACAGACATCGCCAGAAGCCCGAGTGCAGAGATAAGCACCGAGATTATCATGAAGATGAAGACGAGTGTCATGGTGTTACGGCTACCGCTGAGGCTGTCGTACAGGTACCGGTCGATATACTCCACCTCCATTTCGAGCGGCATGCCCACCACTTCTTCGACCACCTCGCTGCACGTCTTCTTGACCGCCGCCAACGCTTCACGGCGGTCTCCACGTACTTTCACCACCTGTATGGTAGAGAGTTGCTGTCCGTCGGCCATAACCTGTATGGAGTTATGTGCGTCGGCCATCTGCTCCGAGACTGGTGTTCCGCTACGATAGTTCTCCACAATGCCGCACACTGTCACCCTGTTTGACTCTTTGGTGCCTATGACGTTGTTCTCGCGTGTCACGCCGTAACGTTGCTGTGTCTCACGGTCTATCCAGACCATGTCATTGAGCGCGTCGGAGTACTGCTCCACAATCTTGAAGCCGAAGAGACGGAATGCGATGCTGTCCATCATGGACTGCCTGAGCCACGACAATGTCTCTTTGCCCTCCTCACGCACACCGTTGAAGCCGCATATCGGCGGTATGGCTCTCGCAAGCCCCACATCTTCCACCTGCGGCAGTGCCTTCAGCCGCTGCCGCAATATGCCCTGTTCCTCCGCTTCTACGCCGATTTCGAAGGATCTCACGAAGATGATGCCGTCGGTGTCGTATCCTATGGGCAGCGTCGCGAGGTGGTGCATCTGCAGTGCCATCGCCACGGCCACGGCCACAAGCACCGTACTGATGACATTCTGAAGCACAATGAACACGCGTCCGAACACCATCTTGCTCTTGAAGCGGAAGCTGCCGCGCACCACGTCGATGGGCTTGAAGCGCATGACGAAGAATGCAGGCACAACCCCTGAGACAAGGGATATGGCAGCCAGCAGCCCCACCGCCGCAGCGGCAGATGTCGTGTCGGGCGCAAGCACGATGTCGGTGCTTAGCAGGCTGTCGAACAGCGGACGCATCAGCAGCGCCACGACGATGCCCACCGCGAAGCACGCCGTCGTGAAGACGAAGGCTTCCCTGACATACAGCTGCATTATGAAGCCGCGCCCCTGCCCCACGAGCTGGCGCACGGCCATCTCCTTGGCACGACGGCCTGTCTGTGCCACCGTCAGGTTGATGTAGTTGAACACTGCCGACATGAGCAGTATCATTGCCACAGCACCAAGCACCATCACTATGCTCCTGTCGCCCGAGCGCAAGTGGCCATATTTATCCATCGTGGAGAAGTAGAGCTTGTCTAGCCGCGTCAGCGTGGATCCCCAGATGAAATCATTCTTGTCGTTGGTTCGGGCATAGTAATCCCAGTATCCGCAGTATTTGTCCAGCAGCTTGTCCGCCACGTCATCGGGCGACGCGCCCTCCTGCAGCTTCACGAACGGCACTGTCATTCCGAAGTTGTCCATCCACTGATATTTGTCTTTCTCCTTGTCGACGTTGATTATGATTTCCGCCTTCAGGAACTCATCCTCCGGCCCGAAGTCGTCGAAGATGCCCGTGATGCGGAAGTCCGTACCGTCATAGCTGAATGTCCGCCCCACGGGGTCTTCGCCACCGAAGGCTCTGGCGGCGAACGACCGCGATATGACTGCGTCGTCCGTGCCGCGCAGAACTTCAGACGGGTTGCCCGTGACGTAGTGGTCGAAGAACGTGAAGAAGTTGTCGTCGGCGGCAATCACAAGGAGGCTGTAGTAGTCCCTGCCCACCATCACGTTTGCGTCCTCCTCACCGACGGTGCGTGTCCATTCTTTTATCTCCGGTATGGAGGGGAAGAACTCGGGTGCGGTTCCAAGGGTCATGCCAATAAATTCGCCGTTGCCGCAAGCATATATGTTGTCATAGTCCTTCACGTTCGTACCTACGCTGAACTCCGTCTTGGCATACGACAGCAGCAGCACGGCGAAGCCGAACGACACCGAAAGCCCGAACACCTCGATGGCGGTGTACAGCTTGTTGTGCGACAGGAATTTGAGAAAAGTCTTCATATCACTGAATCCTCCCGTCAAACAAGTTCACCACGCGGCCGGCAAATGTTGCATCGTGCTGTGAGTGCGTCACCATGACGATGGTCGTACCCTCCTGGTTCAGCTGCTCCAGCAGCTCCATCACCTCGGCACCGTTCTTCGAGTCGAGGTTTCCCGTAGGCTCGTCGGCAAGTATTATCTTCGGGTTGGCAACCACGGCGCGTGCTATGGCGATGCGCTGTTGCTGTCCGCCGCTGAGCTGCTGCGGATAGTGGCGGGCACGGTGGCTGATGCGCAGCTTCTGCATGATTTCCACGACGCGCTCCTTGCGCTCGCGGGGCGGCACCCCCAGTGCCTTCAGCGGCAACTCGATGTTCTCCTCGGCGTTCAGCTCGTCAATGAGGTTGAAGGCCTGGAACACGAAGCCTATCTTGTTGCGGCGACACGACGTGCGTGCGCTCTCCTTGAGGTGTCCCACCTCCTGCCCGTCAAGGCGGTAGCTGCCACTCGTGGGGTTGTCGAGCAGTCCCATTATGTTCAGGAGTGTGGACTTGCCGCATCCCGAAGGCCCCATTATGGCAACAAACTCCCCATCGTCGACGCGCAGGCTCACATCGTTGAGAGCCATCGTCTCCACCTCTTCCGTGCGAAACACTTTCGTGATCTTCTCCAGTTCAATCATAGTCCTTGTTCTTTATATGTGAATACTTTGTTTCCCGCTTCCACGGTCTTTCTCCTGCGACAAAGGTAACGGTCGGCGGCACACGACGGCACGGCGACACGGCCACGGACGGCCGATTGTATGAAATCTTTACACCCGACTGTGTGATTTCGCGACAGTGAGAAATCCGCCCGTCTGTGGCTGTACGTCCACAGAGTTGTGGCTGTACGTCCACGGAGCTGTGGTTGTACGTCCACGGAGTTGTGGCTGTACGTCCACAGAGCTGTGCTTTCTATGTTACCATCCAACTATTTTGACCATTATTTTTGTATCA
>CAVHVD010000005.1:0-9053 GCA_963639425.1 Faecalibacterium prausnitzii | reverse complement strand
AACTTCTTGTGCATCGTCTTGTGGTGCCACACCCTCATGCCGCACCATGCGCCGAGACTGCCGCCAACGACGGCGAGCAACAGCAGCGTGGACTCCGAGATGCGCCACCTGCCATGCCGAGCCTTATATTTGTCAATGCCGTAGACCGCGAAGGCTACGGCATTGATCGTTACAAGATAATACAGTGCGACGGTCATGCCCGTAGACATCTATTCTTCAAATCTGTCTTTGTCGAGGTACTTGATGACCCGTGCCGGGTTGCCGACAACGACGGCATAGTCGGGCACGTCCTTCGTGACCACCGATGACGCACCCACGATGGCATGTCTGCCGACGGTCACGCCGGGGAGCACGCTGCTGCCCGCACCCACCCATGCACCCTTGCCAATGCGGACGGGCTTGCAGGTGATGACACTGCGCTGGTAGGGGTCGTGATTGTTGCTGATGAGCTGCACGTTGGCCGCTATCTGCACGTCGTCCTCAATGGTGATCGTCCCTGCCGACATCATCAGGCAGCCGTTCATCACGACGACGTTCTTCCCGATGGTGACCTCATGCGGGCGGACGACTGTCAGGGGAGACATCACCCGTGAGCCTTCGCCCAGCTTCCCCTTGAAGATTTCCTTTTGTAGGCTCTGCCACTCCTCGGAGAACGGCAGGGCGTGGTTGAACCGATGAACCAGCCGTGCATGATGTGCTGCAAGCTCCAGTTCCTCCCTTGTCTGTTTGGTCACGTCAATCCTTGTCTCTTCCATATAGCCTTGTAGTTTACTCGTGCTCTACCCCTCGGTGTTCGGGACACGGGCACGCCGTAAAGGTAGCACAAAAACCTCACCGGCCGTTCACTCTCCCATAGTTCCGTTCACTAATTTCCTGCCTGCCCGAACCAGTACCCCAACGATGGGCAAACTTGGGGTCTGACGTTGGGCATCCTTGCAGCGCGGCACTCAGCGCGGCTGTAAGGCATTGAAAATCAGCGTTCCATGGACGTACAACCATAGATCTGTGGACGTACAACCACAAGTCCGTGGACGTACAACCATAGGTCCGTGGACGTACAACCATAGGTCTGTGGACGTACAGCCGCAAGACGGCGGTCATACACCCCCTCCCGAACAAAATATCAGACACGTTTGTTTTGCTCTGCGCTCGGCTTGCACTATCTTTGCGCCACTTAACCAATCGACGAAAACACAGGACAAGGACAGATGGCGAACATTCTGGTTACGGGTGCAAGCGGCTTCATAGGAAGCTTTGTGGTGGAAGCAGCTGTGAAGCGCGGCCTCCGCACGTGGGCTGGAATACGCAGCACCAGCAGCCACAGGTATCTGCCGACGGCGGGAGTGGAAACCATTGACCTGGACTACGAGAACCGCGAAGTCCTGTGTCGCCAACTGCGGGAACACGCTGCACAGAACGGTGCTTTCGACTACATAGTCCACTGTGCCGGTGTGACAAAATGCAGGGACAAGGCCGACTTCGACCGCGTCAACTACGCACACACAAAGAACCTCGTCGATGCCTTGAGGCAGACGGGCACACAGCCGCGCCTGTTTGTCTTCATCAGTACGCTGAGCGTCTTCGGCCCTATACACGAAGACAGCTATGAGCCTATCAGGGAGACAGACACCCCGAGGCCGAATACGGCCTACGGCATCAGCAAGCTCAAGGCTGAACGTTACCTGCAAAGCCTGCCCGACTTCCCCTACGTCATCTTCCGCCCGACGGGTGTCTACGGCCCGCGTGAGAAAGACTACTACCTGATGGCAAAGTCCATAAAGCAGCACGTCGACTTCTCCGTGGGCTACAAACGTCAGGACCTGACGTTCGTCTACGTCAGGGACATCGTGCAGGCCGTGTTCCTCGCCATCGACAAGCAGGCAAGCCACAAGGCATACTTCCTCACCGACGGGCGCGTGTACCAAAGCCGCACGTTCTCAAACCTGATAATACGTGAGCTGAAGGCACGCCACGTGCTGCGCATCTGCAGCCCACTGTTCGTGCTGAAGGTGGTGTCTGCCGTCGCCGGATGGCTGGCACAATGGACACATAGTGTCAGCACGCTGAACCCCGACAAGTACAAGATAATGAAGCAACGCAACTGGCGTTGCGACATAACCCCCACCATGAGCGACCTGGGCTACGAACCGAAATACCCGCTCGACCGTGGTGTCAAGGAGACCATAGAATGGTACAAGGAGGAAGGATGGTTGTAGACTGTCTGAAGAGGATTGAGCCGTACAAGGGAATGTTCTCGGTGGAGATCGTCGCGGCTCTGTACACAGCCCTGACCTCCGTCGCCGTCGTGCTGCTGTGGAGCGTGCTTGACAATCCGCTGCGTATGCTTGGCGGCAGGCTGCTCATCATCGCCGCCACGGCAGTGCTCATGGCGGTCTATCGCCGCTATCCCTGTAAGGCAACGGCGTTCGTCAGGGTGGCGTTCCAGCTGGCACTGCTCTCATACTGGTATCCCGACACCTATGAGTTCAACAAGCTGCTGCCCAATCTTGACCACGTGTTCGCGTCGGCAGAGGAGGCCGTCCTCGGCACACAGCCGGCCTACTGGTTCAGCAAGGACTGCCCGCAGCTGTGGGTCAGCGAGCTGCTGAACATGGGCTATTTTGCCTACTATCCCATGATAGCGACCATCGCCATTTGGCACTTCCTCTTCAACTTCAAAATCTTCGAGAAGACGGCGTTCGTCCTCGAAGTCTCGTTCTTTGTACTGTACATCATCTACATATTGGTGCCGGTTGCCGGACCGCAGTTCTACTTCCCTGTGATTGGCGATGACAATGTGCTCAGTGGAGTGTTCCCGGCCGTCGGCGACTACTTCCGCTACCATCCGGAACTGCTCCCCTCGGCCGATACCGGTGAGGGCTTCTTCTACGGACTGGTGGAGCACTCACAGGCCGTCGGCGAACGTCCCACGGCGGCATTTCCAAGCTCGCACGTCGGGATCTCAACGATAATCATGATAATGGCATGGCGCGACAGCCGTCGGCTGTTCGCCGTCATGCTGCCGTTCTATGTGCTCCTGTGCTTCGCCACGGTCTACATCCAGGCGCACTATCTCATCGATGTCTTTGCGGGATTGGCCTCCGCCGCTGTTCTCTACGTACTGTCGACGAAGGCATACAAGCGGTGGTTCAACAGGCCGGACCTGCTTCGTCGATGGCTTTGAGGTCAATTGCGTCGAAGATGCTGAACAGCTCCTCGCGGGTGTTTGCCCGTAGCATAGCTATGCGCGTGTCCCTGAAGTTCGGTATGCCCTTGAACAGCGGGCTGGCGGCAATATGGCGGCGCACGTGCAGAATACCACGCCGCTCGTCGAGCAACTCTATGCTGCTGTCTACCTGTCGGCGAAGCACGTCAAGCCGCCACGCCGCACTCGGCTGCGGGAGCAGTTCTCCGGTCTGTAGATAGTGCTTCACCTCCTTGAAGATCCACGGCCGTCCGAAGCTGGCACGCCCTATCATTATGCCATCCACTTCGTAGCGGTCGAAGGCTTCCTTGGCCTGTTGGGGCGTGGTGATGTCTCCGTTGCCGATTATCGGGATGTGCATGCGCGGGTTCTCCTTCACACGTCCTATCAGCGTCCAGTCTGCGACACCGGTGTACATCTGTGCTCTGGTGCGTCCGTGGATGGTGAGGGCAGCGATGCCACAGTCTTGTAGCTGCTCCGCCAGGTCGACGATGACCTTGTTGTTGTCGTCCCACCCCAAGCGTGTCTTCACCGTAACGGGTATCTTCACCGCGTCGACCACAGCACGCGTAATCTCCAGCAGCTTGGGGATGTCGCGAAGCATGCCGGCACCGGCACCCTTGCCTGCCACCTTCTTCACCGGACAGCCGAAGTTGAGGTCGATAACATCGGGATGTGCCTGCTCCACCATCTTCGCCGCTTCCACCATCGACTGCGTGTCTCTCCCATAGATTTGTATGGCCACCGGACGTTCGTTGTCACTGATGGACAACTTCTGCATGCTGCGGTCGACCAAACGTATCAGTGCGTCGCTTGACACAAACTCAGTGTACACCATGTCCGCGCCGAAGCGTTTGCACATCAGACGGAATGCCGGATCGGTGACATCCTCCATCGGGGCAAGCATCACGGGCTTCTCGCCCAAATCTATGTCAGCAATCTTCATGTCAAAAAGGTATTTATAGGGAACCGTCGGCCACGTGTTCGGGCGGCAAAGTTATCCAAAGTTGGTGCAATCTCAAAAAAGATGGCTACCTTCGCAAGTCCAACACGCTTACCCTACAAGGATGAAATACGACACGAAAGACTTTGAGGTGATGGCTCCCGTCGGCTCGCGCGACTCGCTTGCAGCCGCCATACAGGCAGGGGCGGACTCCGTATATTTCGGCGTTGGCACGCTGAACATGCGTTCCCATTCTGCCAACCCGTTCACGATCGACGACCTGAAAGATATTGCCCGTATATGTAGCGGACATGGCATGAAGAGCTATCTGACCGTCAACACCATCGTCTACGACAGCGACATGGAACAGATGCACGCCATCGTCGACGCAGCAAAGGAGGCCGGCATCTCGGCAGTCATAGCCATGGACATAGCGGTGATGACCTACGCACGCAGCATCGGGCAGGAGGTGCACCTGAGCACACAGCTCAACATCAGCAACATTGAGGCTCTGCGTTTCTATGCACAGTTTGCCGATGTGGCGGTGCTGGCACGCGAGTTGAACCTGGAGCAGGTGGCGGAGATACACCGCCGCATTGTCGAAGAGAACATCTGCGGCCCGAGCGGACGGCAGGTGCGCATCGAAATGTTCTGCCACGGGGCTTTGTGCATGGCCGTGTCGGGCAAGTGCTACATGTCATTGCAGGAGGAGAACAAGTCTGCCAACCGTGGCGAGTGCCGCCAGATATGCCGTAGGGGATACATCGTCACCGACCGCGAGACCGGCGACGAGCTGCATATCGACAACAAATACATCATGTCGCCCAAGGACCTGAAGACCATACACTTCCTGAACAAGATGATTGATGCCGGAGTACGGATATTCAAGATCGAGGGGCGTGCCCGTGGTCCGGAGTATGTACGTACCACGGTGGAGTGCTATAAGGAAGCGATAAAGGCCGTGGCCGACGGGGCTTTCTCTGACGAGAAAATCAGGACGTGGGACGAACGGCTGAGCACAGTCTTCAACCGTGGCTTTTGGGATGGATACTACTTGGGTCAGCGGCTTGGAGAGTGGACTAAGAACTACGGCTCTGCCGCCACCGAACGTAAGATATATGCGGGCAAGGGAGTGAAGTACTTCAGCAATATCGGTGTGGCCGAGTTTGTCGTGGAGGCTGCAGAGCTGAATGTCGGCGACAGGCTACTCGTCACCGGCCCCACCACAGGAGCTGTCTACCTGACGCTCGATGAGGCTCGTGTGGATCTGAAGCCCGTATCTACAGTGCACAAGGGAGAACATTTCTCGGTGAAAGCAGAGAAGATTAGGCCGAACGACAAGCTGTACAAGCTGGTCTCCGTGCAGGAGATGCGCAAGTTCAAGGGATTAGAATAAAGACTACACACGCCACTGCAATTATGGACAAGTATATATTTGAACTGCCGATGAAGGTTCGCGACTATGAGTGTGACCTGCAAGGCATCGTGAACAATGCCAACTATCAGCACTACCTGGAGCATACGCGCCACGAGTTCTTGCTCTCCACCGGCTGTAGCTTCGCACAGATGCACCAACAGGGCATCGATGCCGTCGTGGCACGCCTGTCAATGTCATTCAAGACACCGCTGCGTAGCACCGACGAGTTTGTCAGCAAGCTGTATCTGAGGAAAGAAGGCATAAAGTTCGTGTTCTATCAGGACATCTATCGCAAGTCCGACAACAAGCTGTGTCTCAAAAGCACGGTCGAGACCGTCTGCATAGAGAACGGCCGTCTGACCGACGGCTCCGCATTTGACAGCGTGTTTGCCCCTTACCTATAAGGGACACGAACCAAGAACCTGCGTTACCCATGACATCGGATGAGAGAATATGCAGTATAGCCCTGTCGCTTCTGTTCAAGTCCAACAAGAGCGTAGCAAGGCGGCTTGTCCGCGAAGCGAGGTCGGCCTCAAGGGTCTTTGAGATGCGCGAGAGCCTGCCGGACATCATTCCGGACATCCAGCCCAGGACGCTGGAACTTATCAGGAACAGTACGGAGGCGTTCAGACGTGCCGAGCAGGAGATGCTGTTCGTCGAGAAGAAGGGCATCACCTGCCTTACCTATAACGACGAGGCCTATCCGTCACGGCTTCGCGAATGTGAGGATGCGCCTGTTGCGCTGTTCTTTAAGGGACATGCAGACTTCAACCGCCCTCATATTGTCTCTGTTGTCGGTACGCGCCGCACTACCGAATACGGCAAGGAGATGTGTCGCAGTCTGGTAAGTGGACTTGCCGCTGCCTGTCCTGACATCATCGTTGTCAGTGGCTTGGCCTATGGAGCCGACATTCATGCACATCGTGCTGCCATAGACAGCGGCGTGTCGACAGTCGCCATCTTGGCTCATGGTCTTGACCGTATCTATCCATCGGTGCATCGCAACACGGCGGTCAAGATGCTTGAGAACGGCGGACTACTTACCGAATTCCTCACAGATACGGAGCCTGAACGCTATAACTTCGTCAGCCGCAACCGCATCGTGGCAGGGGTAAGCGATGCCACCATCGTCATTGAGTCGGCAGTCAAAGGAGGCTCGCTGATCACTGCTGACCTTGCCAACAGCTACAACCGCGACTGCTTCGCCGTCCCCGGACGTGCCACCGATGAGCTTTCAGCAGGCTGCAACCTGCTGATACGCGACAATAAAGCGGCACTCGTCAACTCACCATCTGACTTCCTCAAGGCTATGGGATGGGCAGACGGAAGCGATAGTCATGCCACTACCGACACACAGCTGCCGCTGTTCCCCGAGCTTGATGAGGATGAGAGACACATTGTGCAGCTGCTGCATGAGCGCGGTGACTTGCAGCTCGACACCTTGGTCGTCGCCTCGGACATACCTGCCAACCGCATTCATCCGTTGCTCTTCGGCCTTGAAATGAAAGGCATCGTCAAGCTCATGGTCGGCGGCATGTATCATCTGCTTCGCAGCCCACGGTGAGCGTCAATAAAAGGGACACCGCTTTTGGATAATCCACAGCATTGACCTAATTTTGCATATATCCCTATGCACAGACACAGGGAGAATTAAACGAGAAAGAGAAGTGGACAAGGACATAGTTCAGACTCCGATGATGAAGCAGTTCCTCAGCCTTAAGGCCAAACACCCTGATGCGCTGATGCTGTTCAGATGTGGTGATTTCTACGAGACATACTCAACCGATGCCGTAGAGGCGGCAGCCATACTTGGCATAACCCTTACCCGACGAGCCAATGGCAAGGAGAAGACCATAGAGATGGCCGGATTTCCGCATCATGCCCTTGACTCTTATCTCCCTAAGCTGATACGTGCCGGCAAACGTGTTGCTATCTGCGACCAGCTGGAAGATCCGAAGCTGACGAAGAAACTCGTGAAGCGTGGCATCACCGAATTAGTGACCCCCGGCGTTGCCCTCAGCGACACCATACTGAACAACCGCGAGAACAATTTTCTTGCTGCCATACACTTCGTACAGGGCAAGGACACGTGTGGCGTGGCATTCCTCGACATCTCCACGGGCGAGTTCCTGACGGCCGAAGGCAACACGGAATATGCCGACAAGCTGATGGCCGACTTCGCTCCAAAGGAAGTGCTGTACCAGAAAGGACTGCGCCAACGGTTTGAACAGTCATTCGGCAACAAGTACTGCACGTTTGAACTCGAAGACTGGGCTTTCACTCCCGAGAGTGCACGAGAGCGTCTACTGCGTCACTTTCAGGTGAAAACACTCAAAGGCTTTGGCGTGGAGAGGCTGAAGAACGGCATCATTGCCTCCGGAGCAATATTGCAGTATCTCATACTGACACAGCACACGCAGATAAGCCACATCACCTCGCTGCGTCGCATTGAAGAAGAGAAATATGTGCGACTTGACAGGTTCACAGTGCGCAATCTTGAGCTAATCGGCTCCATGAACGAAGGCGGCAGCAGTCTGCTTGATGTGATGGATCACACGATATGCCCCATGGGAGCACGTCTGTTGCGCCGCTGGCTGCTGTTCCCGCTGAAAGATGTCGATGCCATAAACCAACGTCTTGATGTGGTGGAGTATTTCTTCCGCGTGCCGGAGTTCCGCGAGCTGATAGCATCACAGCTGAAACAAATCGGCGACCTTGAACGCATTGTGTCGAAAGCTGCCGTCAGCCGCATAAACCCACGTGAGGTTGTCGCACTGAAGAACGCACTGACGGCCATACGTCCTATAAAGGAAGCGTGTCTCAACGCCTCAAATCCCCTGATACAAAGCATCGGCTCCAAACTTGATTTCTGCGAGGAGCTGCGTGCACGCATAGACAGTGAGGTGTCGGACAACCCTCCGCTGCTTGTGGCAAAAGGCGGCATCATAAAGAGCGGATACAACAGCGAACTTGACGAACTGCGTCGCATAGCATATTCGGGCAAGGATTACCTACTTCAAATCCAGCAGCGCGAGATTGAGACGACAGGCATCCCGAGCCTGAAAATCGGCTTCAACAACGTCTTCGGATACTACATCGAAGTGCGCAATGCGCACAAGGAGAAGGTACCACGCGAATGGATACGCAAGCAGACATTGGTCAATGCCGAACGCTACATCACCGAGGAGCTGAAGGAGTATGAGGAGAAGATCCTCGGAGCGGAGGACAAGATACTGACAATGGAGGACACTCTGTTCCGCGAACTGTTGCAAGCTCTGATGGAATATATACCTGCCATTCAGAATGATGCCACATTGCTGGCACGAATGGACTGTCTGCTGTCGATGGCAACCGTGGCTGCCGACAACAAATATATACGTCCGGTGGTCTCCACAGACAGTGTACTCGACATACGTCAAGGTCGGCATCCGGTCATCGAGAAGCAACTGCCACCGGGAGAGCAGTATGTACCTAATGATGTGGAACTC
>CAVHVD010000004.1:0-26948 GCA_963639425.1 Faecalibacterium prausnitzii | reverse complement strand
AAGTCCTTTGCTTATTATGCGGCTCCGCCGCAATCCTCGGCAAACTTAGAGGTTGTACGTCCACAGAGTTGTGGTTGTACGTCCACAGAACTGTGGCTGTACGTCCACGGACGCGCGTGTTTTCTTCCATGCGGCGGCACACCGCGTGCCGCTTGTATGAAAAAGTCGGGGAATAGTTGTTGCGATAATCTTTTTGTTGTACTTTTGGCGAAAATTAACGACTAATTGCACATTCAAACTTAAAAATACAGATGAAAAGGTTATTTATTTCGGCATTTGCCATCGGCATGGCTTGCCTGACGGCAAGCCCCTGCACTAACATCATCGTTGGCAAGAAGGCTTCGACAGACGGTTCTGTCATTTGTACGTACAGCTGCGACGGCTACGGCGGCTACAGCGGGCTGAGCATCAGACCGGCTGCCGACTACAAGCCGGGCACGATGATGGCACTGCGGATGTGGGGAGGGCAGAATGCTGTGCCGGACTCCATCCCGCAGGCGGCACACACGTTCAACGTGGTGAACAACATGAATGAGTTTCAGCTGACCATAACCGAGACCACCTTCGACGGACGCACGGAGCTGCGCAACCCCGACGGCCTGATAAACTATCCGCAGCTGATGCAGCTGGGCTTGCAGCGTGCCAAGACCGCACGCGAGGCCATCACGGTGATGGCCGACCTGATGGACAAATACGGCTACTCAAGCGAGGGCGAGACGTTCTCCGTGTGCGACCCGAACGAGGCGTGGATAATGGAGATTATCGGTAAAGGCAAGGGCGGCAAGGGTGCCATCTGGGTGGCAATCCGCATCCCCGACGACTGCGTCAGCGCACACGCAAACCAGAGCCGCATCGACAAGATACCGTTCGGCGACAAGGAGAACTGCATGTATGCGAAGGACGTGGTGAGCTTTGCCCGCGAGAGGGGATACTACAAGGGTAGCGACGAGGACTTCAGCTTCTGCGACGCCTACTGCCCGCTCGACTTCAGCGGCCGCCGCTTCTGTGAGGCTCGCGTGTGGAGCTTCTTCACCAAGTGGTGCGACCCTGCCATGAACGAGTACCTGCCGTTCATACTCGGCACGAGCGACAAGAAGATGCCGCTATACATCAAGCCGACGAAGAAGCTGTCCGTGCAGGACATACAGAACGCCATGCGCGACCACTATGAGGGCACGCCGCTCGACGAGACCAACGACTACAGCTGGGGACCCTATGCCAGCCCGAACCGTCCGTCGCCGCTGACCTATGAGGTCAACGGGAAGAAGTATTTCCAGGAGCGTCCCATCGGAACAGTGCAGAGCATGTTCACGCTCGTGGCGCAGATGCGCAACTACCTGCCTAACGAGATTGGCGGCGTGCTGTGGTTCGGCAACGACGACTCGAACATGGTGGCCTACGTACCCATCTACTGCGGCTCGACACGCACGCCGGAGTGCTTCGACGGAAGCGTGGCAAACGGACAGACGTTCTCGTTCAAGTCTGCGTTCTGGATGCAGAACTGGGTGGCAAACATGGTCTACCCGCGCTATAACCTGATGATTGGCGACCTGCGCGAGGCGCAGAGCGAGCTGGAGAACCGGTTCCACAACGACCAGAGCGTGGTGGAGGCTCTCGCAAAGGCAAGATATGACAGCGGCGACAAGGACGGAACGGTGGCGATGCTCAACGATTACAGCATACGCACATCACAGCAGATGATGGACCGCTGGATGCAGCTGGCACAGCTGCTCATCGTGAAGTACAACGACTTCAAGGTGCGGCCGTCGGAGAACGGAAAGGTGGTGCGCGGACGTGCCACGGACTATCCCATCCCGCAGGGATTTCTGGAGCAGATGGTGAAGGTGAGCGGTGACCGCTACCTGGTGCCCGACGAGAAACGCGACAAGGATGCGTCGCTGCACAACGACGTGTTGAGATAGGAGAGTGGAGACCGTAGAAGGGAAAGACAGACATTATGACAGAGGAAACGCAATCATTTGTGGGACTGCTGAACAGCGCGATAGACGGCGCACAGGAGTTCTTGTGGACGTATATTGTGCTTGTGGTGGTGATAGGCGTTGCAGCCTACTTCACGGTGCGGACGGGCTTCGTGCAGTTCCGTATGTTCGGGGAGATGATTCGCCTGATGTTCAAGTCCGGCAAGTCCAAGCAGCAACGGCACGGACAGCACCACATCTCGTCGTTCCAGGCCTTCATCGTGGCACTGGCCTCGAGAATCGGCACGGGCAACCTGGCAGGCGTGGCCACGGCCATCAGCGTGGGTGGCCCCGGGTCGGTGTTCTGGATGTGGGCAATGGCACTCATGGTCTCGGCATCGGCATTCGTGGAGTCCACACTGGCGCAGCTCTACAAGCGCAAGGGTGAGAAGTCGTTCTTCGGCGGCCCCGCCTACTACATGAAGTACGGACTGGGCAAGAACTGGATGGGCGTGCTGTTCAGCGTGCTGATAATACTCACGTTCGGCTGTGCATACAACTGCATACAGGGGAACTCCATAGCGCAGGCGTGGGAACAGGCGTTTGGCATCTCGACGACGTGGATGGGCATCATCGTGACTGCACTGTCGGTGGTGGTGGTGTTCGGAGGTATTCACCGCATTGCCAAGGTCAGCGGCGTGGTGGTGCCGCTGATGGCGGTGGTCTACCTGATTGTGGCGGTAGGCGTGGTGATTGCCAACATCACGGTGTTGCCGCGCGTGTTCGTCATGATCTTTGAGAATGCGTTCGGCGTGGGACAGTTTGCCGGCGGTGCGCTGGGAACAATCATCATGATGGGCGTGAAGCGCGGCCTCTTCAGCAACGAGGCGGGCGAAGGCTCTGCACCGAATGCGGCGGCAACGGCCACGGTGAGCCATCCGGTGAAGCAGGGACTGGTGCAAGCACTGGGAGTGTTCACGGACACGCTGGTGGTGTGCTCGTGCACGGCGTTCATCATCCTGTGCAGCGGCGTGGACTATACGGCAAGCAACGGCATCCAGCTGACGCAGGATGCCCTGAGCCACGAGATAGGCTCGATAGGCACGCCGTTCATCGCCATCATCATCTGGCTCTTCGCTTATAGCACCATCATTGCTAACTGCTATTACGGCGAGACCAACCTGGTCTACTTCACGAAGAGCAAAGCCGCAATGTTCGTCTACAAGCTGTTCTCGTGCGCATGCGTGTTCTTTGGCTCGGTGATGTCGCTGGAGATGGCGTGGAGCCTGTCGGATCTGTTCATGGCACTGCTGACGATGTGCAACCTGACGGCCATCGTGCTGCTGTTCCCGAAGGTGCGCTACCTGGTGACGGACTATACGCGACAGAAGAAGGAGGGACGCGATCCTGAGTTCCACCGCAGTCAGATGCCGGAGATAGCCGACAAGCTCGAAGGCTGGGACGACTGACGGCGGCGTGCAAGACATATATAAAGAGGCCGGCCTGACCAAAACACCTGTACATAGTAAGGTGTAGGTCAGGCCGGCCTCTTGCTTGTGTCTCTACCGCGCTTGCGCTCGGTGTGTTCGGCTTATTCTGCCTCCTCCTCGGGCTTCATGTTCGTGTAGACGCTCTGAACGTCGTCAAACTCTTCGAGCTTCTCAATCATCTTGTTGATGGTCTCGCGCTGTTCCGAAGAAACATCCTTCTGGTCGTTGGGGATGTAGGTGAACTCTCCTCCGACATCCTCGAAGCCCTGCTCCTCAAGGTGCTTCTGTATGGCCGAGTAGCTCTTGGGGTCGCCGTAGATGGTGATGGTGCCTTCCTCATCGTCAACGTCATAGTCCTCGTCAACGCCGTAGTCTATCATGTCGAGGATGAAGTCGTCCATGTCCAGCCCATCCTTCTTCTTGAACGTGAACACGGCCTTGTGGTCGAACAGGAATGCCAGTGAACCCATGGTGCCGAGCGTGCCGCTGAACTTGTTGAACACCGAACGCACGTCGGCCACAGTGCGCGTGGGGTTGTCGGTCAGTGCATCGACGAAGACTGCTATTCCGTGAGGGCCGTAGCCTTCGTAAGTCATGCTCTTGTAGTCGCTCTGATCCTTGCCTTGTGCCGCATTCTTGATGGCACGCTCGATGTTGTCCTTGGGCATGTTCTCACGCTTGCACACGGCAATGACAGAACGCAGCGTGGGATTGTTCTCGGGCTCCGGACCGCCGGCCTTTACGGCTATGGCAATCTGCTTGCCAAGGCGGGTGAATGTCTTGGCCATGTGTCCCCATCTCTTCAACTTAGTCGCTTTTCTGTATTCAAACGCTCTTCCCATTGGTTCTCTTGATTTTTAATTGTTCAGTATATTGTTGTTCGTTTATTTTCGTTTTGAGAGTTACGGCCATGCGCCTTATCTCAGCTTTGCCCCCAACTTGTCCTGAAGGTTCTTGACGAGCTTCTGCATGAGTTTGTCGATGGCCTTGTCGTTGAGCGTCTGCTTTTCATCCTGCAAGGTGAACGTCACCGCATACGACTTCTTACCTGCGTCGAGGTTCTTGCCCTCATAGACATCGAACAGCTCGACGTTCTTCAGCAGCTTGCGGTCGGTCTCGTAGGCGATCTTCTCTATGTCTGCGAACTTGACCTCCTTGTCGAGCAGCAGTGCCAGGTCGCGCTTCACAGCAGGGAACTTGGCAATCTCCTTGAAGCTGACCGTGTTGCTACGTGTTGCCTTCATCAGTTCACTCCAGTTGATGTCTGCATAGAAGACCTCGGAGCTGATGTCGAAGTCCTTCAGCAGCTTGCGTGTCACGATGCCGTAGACTGCCAGCAGTTTGCCGGAGGCAGTCCTGACCGAGACGGCTGTTGCGAAGATGTCGGTATTGAACTTCTGGATGGACAGGTCGCGCAGACGCAGTCCGAGGCGTGCGAAGATATTGCGAACGTAGGCTTCGAGCATGAAGACGGTGTTCGGTTCGTCGGGATGTGCCCAGGAGTTGCGCACATTATTGCCCGTCAGCCACAGGCCGAGGTGGCAGTTCTCCGTGTATGCCGCCAATGGCTTGTCGGCATCCTGACGGTCGGCAGTGTAGAAGTAGCAGTTGCCGAACTCGAACAGCTTGAGGTCGGGGTTCTTGTGGTTGGCATTGCGTGCTATGGTCTCCAAGCCGCCGAAGAGCAGCGTCTCACGCATCACGTTGAGGTCGTTGCTCAGCGGGTTGAGAAGTCTCACGGCATTGGCGGCAGGATAGGCGGCCAGGGTGTCATAGTAGGCCGACTTCGTCAGCGAGTTGTTCATTATCTCGTTGAATCCTTCACCGACGAGCTGCTCTGCCACGATGTTCTGCAGCTTGTCGCTGCGGTCGGTCTCGCCGGGGTGGGTGAGGCTCGATTGTAGCGTGGTTGGTATCTCCACGTTGTTGTATCCGTAGATGCGCAGGATGTCCTCGATGACATCGCAGTCGCGCTGCACGTCGACGCGATACTGCGGCACGTCGAGCGTCAGCCCGTCTGCCGACTCGTTGACGATGTTCATCTCAAGGCTGCTGACAATGCTCTTCACCGTCTCGGCAGGTATGGTTTTGCCGATGACGGCATTGACCTTGTCGTATGCCAACTCCACACGGAACGGCGGAAACTCCTTGGTCGATACGCTCTTGATCTCCGACGAGATGGTGCCGCCGGCCAGCTCCTTGACCATCATTGCCGCCAGCTTCAATATATATATGGTGTTGTTGGGGTCGATGCCGCGCTCGTAGCGGAACGACGCATCGGTGCTCAGACCGTGGCGGCGTGCCGTCTTGCGAATCCATGTCGGGTGGAAGTAGGCACTCTCGAGAAAGACGTTCGTTGTGCTCTCCGTGGTTCCCGATTCAAGTCCGCCGAACACGCCACCTATGCACATCGGCTTCTCGCTGTTGCAGATCATGAGGTCGCGGTCGCTCAGTGTGCGCTCAACGCCGTCGAGCGTGATGAACTTGGTGCCCGCGGGCATGGTCTTCACAACGACACGGTTGCCCTTTATCTTGTCTGCATCGAAGCAGTGCATGGGGTGTCCGTATGCGAAGAGGATGTAGTTCGTGATGTCGACGATGTTGTTGATGGGACGCTGGCCGATGGTGCGCAGCTTGTCCTGGAGCCACTGTGGGCTTTCCTGCACGGTGATGCCCTTGACGGTGATGCCTGCGTAGCGCGGACATGCCTCGGGGTTTTGTATGGTTATGTCGATGTCAATGTCGTTGTTGTCGGTCTTGAAGTCATCGACCGAGGGACGGCGAAGCTGTGTCTGCACTCCGCGCTGCACCAGGTAGGCATACAGGTCGCGTGCGACACCATAGTGCGAGCAGGCATCGGCACGGTTCGGGGTTATGTCGACCTCCAGCACGTAGTCGCTCTTTATGTTGTAGTAGTCCTTGGCCGGTGTACCCACAACGGCATCGGCGGGCAGGACAATGATGCCGGAATGGTCGGTACCGATGCCGATCTCGTCCTCCGCACATATCATGCCGCACGACTCGTAGCCGCGCAGCTTGGTCTTCTTGATGGTGATGCTGTTGTCGCCGTCGTAGAGCTTCGTGCCGATGGTGGCAACGACGACCTTCTGTCCGGCAGCCACGTTGGGTGCTCCGCAGACAATCTGCACGGGGTCTCCCTGTCCGAGACTGACCGTGGTGATGTGCATATGGTCGGAATTGGGGTGTGGCTCACACGTCATCACTTCGCCTATCACCAATCCTTCCAATCCGCCTTTTATGGTTTGGACTTCCTCCACGCCGCCCACTTCCAGGCCTATGGATGTCAGTGCGTCGGCAAGTTCTTGAGGGTCGAGGTCGAAGTCTACGTACTCCTTCAACCAGTTATAAGATATGTTCATATCGCCAATATTTATAGATTACGTGTTTTTGAACCCGCAAAGGTAGTAACATTTTCCGTAAAAGCAAGGGCGTTGAAGCACAAGGCTGTAGCCCCCATTCCAACGATGGGCAAGCTTGACCTCCAACGATGGGCATCCTTAGGGGTTAACGATGGGCAAGCTTAGCACCCAACGTTGGGCATCCTTAGACCCTAACGATGGGCATCGTTGGAAAGCCTACGATGCCCGTTCTTTCATGGCTACTGGCGGCGAGGGCGTTAATTTGCTCCGCTGCTGGTTTTTGTCCGCATTTTGAGTACTTTTGTCGGACAAGAATTACGGAGTATGACTGTAAAGATCAAATATAACACGGGGCTTGCGCTCAGCGGCGGGTTCATTCGCGGATTTGCCCATCTTGGTGTCATCCAGTCCCTGATCGAACACAACATACGTCCCGACATCATCTCGGGTGTCAGTGCAGGAGCACTCGTAGGGGTGCTCATTGCCGACGGCAACGAGCCGTACCGCGTGCTCGATTTCTTCAAGGGTCTGAAGTTCCTCGACCTCACGAAGCCCACGATACCACGGTCGGGATTCTTTGATCTGAACGAACTGAAGGCGTTTCTCGACACACACCTGAAGGCGAAACGCCTGGAAGAGCTGCCCCTCCCGACCATAGTCACTGCAACGGATCTTGACCACGGGCACTCCGTGCACTTCACCAAGGGGGCGATTGCCGAGCGCGTGGCGGCATCGTGCAGCATGCCGATCCTGTTCAAGCCCACGGTGATAAACGGCACGAACTATGTCGATGGCGGCGTGCTGATGAACCTGCCGGTGTCCACGCTGAGGGACACGTGCCGCCGCGTGGTGGCTGTCAATGTCAGTCCTTTGCTTGCGCCGAAGTACAAGCTGAACCTGATTAACATCGCGGAACGCTCGTATCACTTCATGTCCAATTCAAACACTCTGGCAGAGCGCGACCTGGCCGACATACTGATTGAGCCTACAAACCTCTCTTCCTACGGCAACACCAAGCTGGAGAAGGCACAAGAGATATTCATGGCCGGCTACAAGAAAGCCAACGAAACGCTGTTGGAGTATAAATTCTACCACCTATTATGAAGATAGTCATATACCAGGTCTTGCCGCGTCTGTTCGGCAATGCCAATGATTGCTGTGTCCCCGACGGAGACATCAGCCTGAACGGTTGCGGCAAGATGGAAGCCTTCACCGCGCACGTGCTCCAACGCATTAAGAGTCTCGGTGCCACACACGTGTGGTACACAGGAATAATCGAACACGCCACGCAGACCGACTACAGCCGCTTCGGCATCGGCCGTGACCATCCGGCTGTGGTTAAGGGGAAGGCCGGCTCGCCGTATGCCATCAAGGACTACTACGACGTAGACCCTGATTTGGCAACAGACGTATCCAGACGCATGGACGAATACGTGCAGCTCGTCGAGCGCACGCATGCCGCAGGGCTGAAGGTGATAATGGACTTCGTGCCCAACCACGTGGCACGCCAGTATCACTCGGACTCCCAGCCTCAAGGGACGGCACAGCTGGGACAGGACGACGACAGCACCGTTGCATTCTCTCCGAACAACAACTTCTACTACATCCCGCACACTGCGCTGCAATGCCGGTTCGACATGAAGGGTACTGCCGAGCAGGCATACTGCGAGTATCCGGCCAAGGCAACCGGCAATGACCGCTTCGATGCCTGTCCCGACCGCAACGACTGGTACGAGACGGTGAAGCTGAACTACGGCGTGGACTACGTAGGAGGCCGTGCGTGTCATTTCAGTCCCGTGCCCGACACGTGGCACAAGATGCTGGACATTCTGCTGTTCTGGGCATCGCGCGGAATCGACGGCTTCCGCTGCGACATGGCGGAGATGGTACCTGTGGAATTCTGGGACTGGGCTGTCAGCCACGTGAAGGCGAAGCATCCTGACATCGTTTTCATAGGAGAGGTCTACAATCCGGCGTTGTACCGCGAGTTCATCAACCGCGGACACTTCGACTACCTATATGATAAGGTGGGGCTGTACGACACGCTGAAGGACATCGTCTGCGGTCATCGCTCGGCCACCGACATATTATCGGCACGCCAGAGCGTCGATGACATTGCACTGCACATGCTGAACTTCCTCGAGAACCACGACGAACAGCGCATCGCTTCCGACTTCTTGTGTGGCGACGCACAGAAGGCCATTCCTGCACTCATCGTCTCGGCAATGCTCAACGCCAATCCCATGATGATATACTTCGGACAGGAGTTCGGAGAGAGGGGGATGGACAGCGAGGGGTTCAGCGGACTTGACGGGCGCACGACGATCTTCGACTACTGGAGCGTGCCGACGGTGAGACGGTGGTACAGAGGCGGTGCTGCCGACGGTCGGCGACTGACCTCCGGCGAGAAGAAGATCTACGCACAGTACAAGAAGATTCTGAATATCGCGGTGTCGGAGTCCGCCGTGTCCGACGGACAGCAGTTTGACCTCACGTATGCCAACATCAACGGATGGCGTTTCAACGAGCACTGCCAGTATGCCTTCGTGCGCAAGAGCGGACGCGAGCTGCTGCTTGTGGCGGTGAACTTCGATGCGACGGATGCCGATGTGGCCATCAACCTGCCGGAACACATGTTCCACCATCTCGACATCCCCGTGACAGAAAGCACGACGGCGCGGGACTTGCTGACAGGTGCCTCACTGGACATCAGCCTGTCGCCGCATCAGGCCACATCCATGACCATCCCGGGATACAGCGGCAGGGTGCTGAAGATAAAAATCTGAAAAAGCGGCCGACCAACGCTTTGCCATTCGCAGAAATAGGTTAACTTTGCCGCCGCAAAACGGTTCCGTAGCTCAGCTGGATAGAGCAACAGCCTTCTAAGCTGTGGGTCATGCGTTCGAATCGCATCGGAATCACTGTGTTGAAAATCAGGGAGTTGCGCTGTGCGCAGCTCCCTTTTTGTTGATACTGTCCAACGTCATGTCTCCACTTGCTGGCTTCTGAAGACGGTGGGAGAGGGGGTCGTGCTTCAAATTAATTCCGTCGACGGCCGACCACGAATAAGTATTTGTTTGTACCTTTGCGCAAAATTCCACTTTGATGGGAATGAGGATAGCAGAAGTAATCAGCGCCCTTGAACGGTTCGCGCCTCTGCCTCTACAGGACGGCTACGACAATGCCGGCTTGCAGGTTGGACTGACAGATGCGGAAGTTACAGGGGCTTTGTTGTGTATAGACGTCACCGAAGACGTACTCGACGAGGCTCACAGCCTGGGCTTCAACCTCGTCGTGTCGCACCATCCGTTGCTGTTCCACGGCCTCAAGCAGATTTCCGGCCGCAGCCATGTGGAGCGTTGCGTCATGAAAGCCATAGACTTGGGGGTCGCCGTCTGCTCCATGCACACCAATATGGACAATGCACGTGGCGGCGTGAGCTTCAAGATGGCCGACAGGTTGGGGCTGGAAGACGTGACCTTCTTGCAGCAGACCTCGGAAGAGGCGGGGGCAGGGGTGATAGGTACACTGCCGGATGGCGGCATGACCGATGCCGACTTCCTGCAACGGCTGAAGGACGTGTTCCATGCAGGATGCGTGCTGCACACGCAGGCGACGGACGGACACCGTGTGCGCCGTGTGGCGTTGTGCGGCGGTGCCGGAGCGTTCCTCATCCCCGCGGCCACGGCCTCCGGAGCCGATGCTTTCGTCACCGGTGAGATAAAATACCACGAGTTCCTTGACCACAGCGGCGGCATCATGCTCGCCGCCATAGGCCACTACGAAAGTGAACAGTACACGACCGAGATATTCGAGCAGATAATCAGAGCCGCGTTCCCCGCGTTGCCGGTACGAACCACCGTGGCAGTGACGAACCCCATAAAGTATCTTTGAGGTACGCGGGGGAGAGACACGGAGAAAGAGAACAAGAAACACATACAATAAAGAAAGAGAAACGTTATGGCAAAAGAAACGAAGAAAGATGCGGCCGACCTCTCCGTCGAGGAGCGTCTGAAAGCCCTCTACCAGTTGCAAACCACACTGTCGAAGATCGACGAGATCAAGACCCTGCGCGGCGAACTGCCGCTTGAGGTGCAGGACTTGGAGGACGAGATCGAAGGCCTGAAGACACGTGTCGAGCGTATCGGTGCCGACATTGCCGACCTCAAGAAGACGGTCGCAGCCGAAAAGGCCAACATCGAGAAGTCCAAGTCGTCCATCGCGAAGTACCAGGAGCAGCAGGACAACGTCAGCAACAACAGGCAGTTCGACCTCCTCACCAAGGAGATTGAGTATCAGACGCTGGAGGTGCAGCTCTCCGAGAAGAAGATACGCGAAGGCAGTGAAGCCTTGCAGCAGAAGCAGGCCGACTTCGACAATGCCAACAAGGATATAGAGGAGCGCGAAAAGGATTTGCAGGACAAGAAGGCCGAGCTTGAGGACATCATCTCTGAGACGAAGCAGGAGGAGGAGACGTTGCGTGCCAAGGCCAAGGAGCTCGAGACGAAGATCGAGCCGCGTCTATTGCAGTCGTTCAAGCGCATCCGCAAGAACTCCCGCAACGGCCTTGGCATCGTCTACGTGCAGCGCGACTCGTGTGGCGGCTGCTTCAACCACATCCCGCCGCAGCGTCAGCTCGACGTGCGTTCCCACAAGAAGATAATCGTCTGCGAGTACTGCGGACGCATCCTCATTGACCCCGAGCTGGCCGGTGTGACCATAGAGCCGAAGGAGACGGCCAAGGAGAAGCCCTCACGTCGCCGTCGTGTGAGCAGCGACGATTGATGCCGCGCCGCCGCGTCGTGCATGAGACGGGGAGATACAAAACAAGTCCCTGCAATCTTCGGATTGCAGGGACTTGCTGTTTTCGGTGGTCGGCTACCGGCGGACGGACTTCGGCCTGAACAGATACTGCCCCTTGCGCTGCGTGTGCCAGTAGTTTATGGCATGCTGCGGACACACGTGATAGCACGCCATGCAGTTGGTGCAGCGTCCACAGCGTGCCCATACGGGCAGCCCCGAGGAGATGTCGAACGTGATGTTGCCGACCGGACACGCACCGGCGCAACGTCGGCAGCGGACGCACAGGCTGTCGTCGACGCGGAACGGCCTGTCGGTGATGAGCAGGCGGTAGAAGACCGTGCCGACGATGTAGGTCTTGGCGTGCGGCAACGCCCCTCTGTGTCCGGCTTCCAGTCCGCAACGGCGGGACACGACAGCCTCCGTGAACGTCTTTAGATCCGCACTTGCCCGCACGAGCTTGCGCCGTTCTTTCTCCGGCGGGTCGGTGTCGAAGAACGGCAGGCAGACATAGCTCTCGGGCATGACAAGCGTGAAGCCGCTGCACAGCTCCATCCCTCTGCGGCGCAGGTCGCGGCGAAACACGTCCATGGTGCAGCCGATGTCGTCGCCGCAGGTGCACAGCGCGTAGCAGTAGTGCCCTGCCACGCCACCCGTGAACGCCAGCCGCGTGACGAAATCCCTCACAATGCGTGGTGGCATCCATCCGTATGCGGGGAAGCAGAAGCCTATGCGCTCACCATCCGCCAGCTTGTAGACCAGCGGCTCACGGCTGCCACGACCGCCACCCGTCTCCATCTCGTCGGCTATCGACAGCAGGCGTTCGCCTGTGGCTTCGGCCAAGGCGGTGGCGGCCCAGCGGGTGTTTCCTGTGCCGGAGAAGTAGAATATCATCCCGATGCTCTCGTCCTTAGTCGTTCAGTGCGTAGGTGACGGTCGTGACCACGCGTATCTTCTTTATATAAGGTGTGGTGTCGTCGCGGTTCTCTATTGAGAGCTGTCCCTGCGTTGCCTGCAAGATGCCGCCGAGATGGCTGTCGCTGTTGTCGGAGAACTGGCGTGCGGCCTCCTCGGCATTCTTTATGGCCTCCTTCATCATGTCTATCTTCAGGTCCTGAAATTCGGTGTAGTCATAGTTGACCCAGTTGCTGTCGAAGATGATGCCCTTGGACACCAGCTCTCCCGAGTTTGAGAACGCCTGGCGCACGGCATCCACCTTGCCGGTCTTCACCGTCATGCTGACGTTGATGTCGTAGCGGTAGCTTGACTTGTTTTCCGACCACTGGTTGGCGTTGCGGTCGGTCACGGTGTATGGGTTGAGCGTCACCTCGTCGCGGGCGATGCCGTTGTCGGTCAGGTACTTCATTATCACCTCCGCCGTGCGGTTGGCATTGTTGTAGAGCTGGCTCAGGTCGTTGCCCAAGACCGTCGTGCTGATGGGCCATGTGACGGTGTTGGCCGGCACCTCGCGCTCCGAGAGTCCCTTCACTGTGACCTTGCGGTCTTTGTTCACGAAGTTGTCTATCCCGCCTTTCACGCACAGGCCGAAGACAACGATGGAGGCTGCCACTATCACTGCCTCAATGATCTTGTTCCCTTCTTTCATAGCTGTTGGAGTGTTTTTGTTAGTTGACCTGACAAAGATACCGTTTATATATGTCGGACTGATAATTCCCGTGATGTTTTTGTTTTGTGTCGCGGAATGTATAATTTTGGATGTCATTTATCGCGATATGCGAGAAGAAACGCACGAAACAAGATGAAGATAGGATATGCCAGAGCCTGCAGGTACGACCGCGGTAGCATCGACACACAGACGGCACGCCTCTCGGAGGCTGGCTGCAGAAGGGTGTTCAGCGAGGAGGTGGACGGCATCTCCTCGCCGCGTCCACAGCTCGCCGCCTGCCTCTCGGCACTGCAGCGGCGCGACACGCTGGTGGTGTGCAGCCTCGAACGGCTCGGACGCTCGGTGGAGGACATCATCCGGCTGCTGCTGGAGCTTCAGGCGCGTGGCGTGGCTTTCTGTTCCGTCGACGACGGCATCAGCATGCGCGGAGCCAGGGGACGCATCATGGGCGATGTCCTGCGGTCGTTGGCACAGTTCAAGACGGACGTCGTCCGCATACGCTGCGCCGAAGCCGCAGGCAACGGTGTCAGGAAAGGAAGACAGAGAGGGTGCATCAACAAGGTGAACCGCGGGAAGCCCGAGACGTGCAAGCAACTGTATGAGAACGGGACTCCTGTCGGCAATATAATGAAGCTCCTCAACATACGCAGCTACTCCACCGTGCGCAGGTACCTGGAGCTGACGGGAGCACGCCATGCGGCGCACTCAGGTCCCGACCTGTTCGACCCCGTCCTCGCAAGCCCGTCCGTCCGTCTTAGCGAGAAAGAACTGCAACAACTGAAGAAAGACCTCTACGAGAAGATCCATCAGCTCGAACTCTTCGGTAATCTGTGACGTATATGTCTGATAATTAAGCACTTCACCGGTGTGTCCGTGGCTGTACGTCCACAGATCCGTGGCTGTACGTCCACAGATCTGTGGCTGTACGTCCACGGAGCTATGGTTGTACGTCCACAGAGTTATGGTTGTACGTCCACAGAGTTATGGCTGTACGTCCACAAACTTGTGGTTGAACGTCCACAGAAGCACGGATTTTAGCCTTCAATTTCGTTGACGGATTTCAGGAAATTCCGTGGCAGAACGTCTGTGGACGTACATCCGGAGGTTTCGCCTCCCGCCGCCGTCCGCCGTCCGCCGACGTATTCGTGGGTTTTGTTTTGCCCAATGCCCGACTTGCACTATCTTTGCCGCCTAATCAGAAATCAGACAAAGACATGAAAGCATTTGTTTTCCCCGGGCAGGGTGCCCAGTTCAGCGGTATGGGCAAGGACCTGTACGACAAGCATGCCCTTGCGAAAGACCTCTTCGACAAGGCAGACAGTATTCTCGGATTCAGCATAACCGACATAATGTTCAACGGCACCGACGAGGAGCTGCGCCAGACACGTGTCACGCAGCCGGCAGTGTTCCTACACTCCGTCATCTCCGCACTGTGCATGGGCGAGGCGTTCCAGCCCGACATGACTGCCGGACACTCTCTTGGTGAGTTCAGCGCACTCGTGGCCGCCGGAGCCATGAAGTTTGAAGACGGCCTGCGCCTGGTCTACGCCCGCGCCATGGCCATGCAGAAGGCGTGCGAGGCCGCACCGTCGACCATGGCTGCCATCATCGGGCTGACAGACGACGTCATCGAGCAGGTGTGTGCCGAGGTGTCAAAGCCGGGCTGCATCGTGGTGCCCGCCAACTACAACAACCCCGGACAGGTGGTGATCTCCGGAAACATCGAGGCCGTCAATGAGGCCTGCGAGAAGCTGAAGGCTGCGGGAGCGAAGAGGGCACTGCCGCTGAAGGTGGGTGGCGCGTTTCACTCGCCGCTGATGCAGCCTGCCAAGGACGAGCTGCAGAAAGCCATCGAGCAGACGGACTTCAGCACGCCGGTGTGTCCGGTCTATCAGAACGTGGACGGCTGTGCCCACACTGATGCCGCCGAAATCAAGGCAAACCTCATCGCGCAGCTCACGTCGCCAGTGCGCTGGACCAAGGAGGTGCAGAACATGATTGCTGCCGGTGCCGTCGACTTCACCGAGTGCGGCCCTGGCAAGGCTCTGCAAGGCATGATTGCGAAGATTGCGCACGGCAACGACGCAGTCACGGCTCATGGCATTGAGACGCAGGAGTAATATTCAGCAACCATAAAAACGAAGCTCCGGCCTTGCAGAAAGGTCGGAGCTTCGTGTGTCTTGTGGGGTTCAGAGCAGGGGAGCACGGCTGGACATGATGGCGCGTATGGCCTGCTCCGTGCCGCAGAACGGGCCGTAGCCTTGCAGCTTGATGGTACACATGGCGGCGGCGAAGCGTCCGGCCTCGTCGTAGTCGGCACCACGTCCGCGCATATAGAGATAGCCGGTCATGTAGGTGTCGCCGCACCCCGTGGCATCGGCAATCGTCATCGTCGGGTAGGCGGGAATGTCGTGGAACTCTCCGCGGGCGTAGATGAGCGACCCTCTGTCGCCCAGCGTCAGCAGCACCTCGCGCACGCCCCAGTCTGCCAGGATCAGCGCGGCCTCATGCGGATCATCAGCACCGGTGATGACCTCCATCTCCTGCTCGTTGGCCTTGAGCGTGTGGATGTATTTCAGTGCTTCGAGTTTCTCGCTCCAGTCGGTGTGGCAGACCTCCTCTCCGCGCACCTCACGCAGGAAGCCCTGCACGTCGGCACAGAGCAGCGAGCGCGACGCGAGATGGCGTATGACATCAAGCGAGAAGTCATCGTGGAGCAGGCTGCCGAGATGCACGACATCGGCATCGATGTCTGCCAGCCCTTCGACGGTGAATGGGTCGGGCAGGGCCGTGACGCGCTGGCGGCGTTCGTTCATGTTGGCACCGTAGATGTTCTCGAAGCACACAGAACGGCGTGTGGGCAGACAGAGCACGTCTATTCCCTTGCTACGCATGTCGTCGACCACAGGCTGCTGAGCCTCTTCCACCGCCGTCACCAACCGAAAACCATCGGTGGAGAGATGGCGGATGGCTTCTGCGAAGTAGTATGCCGTACCACCGGGCATATCAACAGCCTTCTGTGGCGTGATGACACGATCCTTGGTGATGTATCCCACGCAGCAGAGCTTGTATTCCGACATTGTATTGGGAGTAGATGAATAGGGGCGTGCGTTCACTCCTTGATGCCCGTGACGGCCTGCGGAGTCCAGTTATTGAGAAAACGCAGGACTTTCTGCTTGTCGTAGCCCTGTCCCTCTTCGAGGAAGCTGGAGTCTTGTATGTGGAGAACCTTACCGCCGCCATCGAGCACCACAAACACGGGGAAACCGAAGCGTTCGGGACTGCCGAGACGCTTCAGCGTGGCCTTCAGCACCTCTGTACGTGCGGGGTCGCTGTTGCCGCCGCCACGACGGGGGTAGTTGGTGTGTATGTAGACGAAGCTACGGCTTATGAGCGAGGCTATGTCGGCATCGTCGGTGATGAACTTGGCAAACCGCAGGCACCACGGACACCAGTTGCCACCCACTTGGCTTATCACATACTTGCCCTCGGCAGAAGCCTTGGCCAGTGCTTGGTCAAGCTGCTCCATCTGGTTGACGTTCTCGTCGTAGACCTTGGCCGACGGCGACGCTGTGCTCTGTTGTGCGTTGATGCTTGTCATGGCCGTGACCACAAACACCAGACTCATAAGAATTGTTCTAATCATATCTACTTTCATCTGTTCGTGAAACAACGCTGCAAAGCTAACGAAATTTCACGAACAGAGCGGAGGAGCCTGACAAAAATAACAATGACACAGGATGTACCCACCGCCACCCGACGGATTGTATAGATGTTATCGTACATTTGTATATTTACGCATTAACAAATCTATTCATGTTATCGAGTAAGGGTAGGGGGATTTACCGTTGTAGCGTAACATTAATAACGATGTGCGTAGCGGTGTTTACATTTGGAATGATAAGTCTATGGATGGCGTACTGTATTGATAACAAACGCGTATATTAGTACAATTAACACGGTATCAAACAAATGTAGCACTTGGTTAAACTATCAGTTCAAGAAGTCGAACGCCATTGCGGATTAACGGCCGCACAATGGCGACCGTGCTACTAAGCATCTGTGCATATTAATCTATTTACCACTAAGTTATGCTTCGTTGGTTAAAGCATATTCTATGTCAAGATAAGGGCTTGGCCGTTATCAGCACACCTAATGATCATTGTTAAGCCTACGAGTAGCTTTACATTTATATCTTAACACGTATTCTTGTTAATTTGACTGACTGGAAAAATGTTTTTATATTTGTACTCGAGTTTGTACCGATGTAAAACGAGAGAGATATGACCCTGACAGACAGATTTAAGATGCTGATGGACCGAGAGCAGCTGACGGCTGGAGCATTCGCCGACAAGATCGGCGTCTCGGGTGCTACCATTTCACATATTCTCAGTGGCAGAAACAGGTATCCAAGTGCCGAAGTCATGCTGAAGCTGACGGACAGCTACCCCGGACTCAACCTCAACTGGCTGCTAACGGGACAAGGCGACCCGGGCATCGACATGAGTAGCGGCAGTCTGCTGACGGAGGCATCCACATCCTCTACTTCGGAGATGTCGATGTCCGCATCACAACACGACGAGAATGTCACGGATTCGACCAAGGACGCGGAGGCGCAGAAATATCGCAAGGATTTCGGGTTGACGTCAGCCGCAACAGACAAGGTGGTGAAGCGCAAGATCCGCGAAATACGGGTGTTTTATGACGACAACACATACGAGACGTTCTCTCCCTCGTGAAAAAAGCCTACCTTAGCACGGATTTACGGATACGTATAATGTGAAGCAATGAAGCAAATCATAACCCATTTCACCGACGACGACCTCTATAAGTTCACGATGTGTTGTGCGGTGATAGACAATTTCCCCCGTGCGCAGGTGAAGTACACGTTCGTCGACCGCAACAACACGGTCTATCCGCCAGGGTTCGACCGTCTGCTGCGTGAGCAGATACTGATGATGGAAAGCGTGGAGATCACCGACGAGGAGATTGAGTTCATGAAAGACCGCTGCTACTACATCCCTCACTGGTTCTACTCATACCTGAAAGGCTATCGCTTCAACCACAAGTGGGTGGATGTGCAGCAGGACGACGAGGGACACCTGCACATAGAGTTCGAGGGCTGCTGGGCAGACACCATACTGCTTGAGGTGAAAATCCTTGCGACCATTTCCGAACTGTACTACATCGTCACAGGGCTGTCCGCCGACTTCGACTACGAGGCCTACTACCGGAAGACACAACGCAAGGCAGAGCGTCTGCTCGGTGCCGGATGCGTATTCAGCGACTTCGGCACACGCCGTCGCGCCTCGTTTGAAGCCGAGGACACGGTCGTGCGCAGCATGAAGGATTGCTACGGCTCACGCCGGTGGACGGGCAAGTTCGTGGGCACCAGCAACGTCTACCTGGCCATGAAACACGACTTGGTACCCGTGGGCACGATGGCACATGAGTTCGTGTGCGCCATAGGCGGGATGTTCGGCCCACAGATGGCAAACCATCTGGCCATGAACGCTTGGCGCAACACATTCCGTGGAGCACTGGGTACATACCTATACGACAGCTTCGGGTGGCACATCTTCAGCCTTAATTTCTCTGAAGACTTCGCCAACCTGTTCAAGGGGTTGCGCATCGATAGCGGTGACAACTACGAGGAACTGCGTAAGATCGTGGCCAAGTACCGCTCGTTCGGCATAGACCCGCGCAGTAAGCAGGTGGTGTTCAGCAACGCACTCGACACCGACCGCGCCATCGAGATACAGCAGTATGCCAAGGATTTGTGCCAGCCGTCGTTCGGCATCGGTACGCACTTCACCAACGATTTCGACGGCATAGAACCGATGAACATCGTTATCAAGCTCGTGGCGGCAAAAATCACCGAATCGTGGGACTTCTACAACGACACGTGCAAGATCAGCGAAGACGACGGCAAGCATACGGGAAAGCCGGAGGTCATCCGCCGCTTCATGGAAGCAATAAACTTCAAGCCATAAACCTTGATTTTCAAAGCCATAAGCATAGTTCCCTCAAATCGCAAACGTTGCATCTTCGAGCTGAAAGTGTCGCAGCTTCAGTCCGCAGCCGTAGCAACTTCAAACCACGGGTATAGTAGCTTCAAACCACAGGCGTAGCAACTTAAAACCACAGACATAGCAACTTAAACTCACAGACATAGCGGCTTAAACTCACAGACATAGCGGCTTAAACTCACAGACATAGCCTCGTCAAATCATAGTCATCGTTACTTAAAGCTACAGCCATAGTAACCTAAAACTGTAACCGTGGTTTCGTAAAACCATAGTCGTAATTACTTAAGACTGTAAGTGTCGTAACTTTAAGTCGGCAACCGTAGTTTTTCAAGCCACAGTTGTGATACTGCGTGCGTGCCGAACGAGTTCTTTGTGGTTGTGAGTGCCGCAACTTACGACTGTAATCATAGCAACCTAAAGCTGTGACTGTGATTTCGTGGGAGCGACAATCTTCGAGCTACGAGCGGGGAACCATAGAATATACTTTAACTAATGAACGACCTGCACCGGCTGTTCCGCGGTTCATATTAAACATAATAGCGATTATTCGATTTACTGGACAAATTCGCAGGAAAAGTTTACCAAATATCGCTCGCGGATGCTTCATGATGTTGAATGTCATTGATTTAGGTTGTAAGCATACCGACGCATCATCCATTCATATATATAATGGTATCCGCAAAATGTCTAACTTTGCACCGGCAAAGCAAAGGATTAGGATTCAGCAATGAGGATAAGGACGTTTTCTCTCTTAGTGCTTCTGTTGGCTATCGGCAGCGTCGGACACGCACAACGTGTGTTGTCGCTCGACAGTTGCCGCGCATTGGCACAGCAGAACAACAAGCAATTACAGGTGTCGCGGCTAAACAAGGAAATGACTGCCAACGCACGCCGTTCGGCACGCACGCAGTATCTGCCAAAGGTGGATGTCGTGGCCGGATACGAGTACTTCGACCGTGAGGTTAATCTGCTGAGCAACACGCAGAAGTCGGCTCTCGGCAACATCGGTACCACCAGCGTGCAACAGTTAAGCGGCGACTTGGGCACGGCCATCACAAACCGTCTGACAAGCATGGTGCAGCAAGGCACGCTGACGCTGCAGCAGGCACAGCAGATGAGCGGCCTGATGCAGGAACTTGGCACGCCGCTGTCACAATATGCTGCTGCAATGGGCAACAGCATCGGCGAAAAAGTGGTGGACGCACTACATACCGACACACACAACCTCTTCGGCGGCTCGGTGCTCCTGCGCCAACCGCTCTACATGGGTGGAGCCATCATCGCGGCAAACAAGATTGCCGACATCACAGACCGTATGGCCGACGACAATATAACGCTTCAGATACAGTCCACACTCTACAACATCGACCAGGCATACTGGACGGTCGTGTCGCTGCGGCAGAAGCAGAAGCTGGCATATAGCTTCCGTGATCTGGTGGTGAAGCTCAACGACGACGTGCAGAAGATGCTGGAACAAGGCGTGGCGACACGTGCCGACGGACTGAAGGTGCAGGTACGTCTCAATGAGGCCGAGATGCAGATAACGCAGGTAGACGACGGGCTGACACTGGCACGCATGCTGCTATGTCAGCTGTGCGGACTGCCCATCGACGAACCTGTCGTACTCGAAGATGAGAGCCGTGACCGTATCTCTGCTGCAGACGCATCGGCGGCGGAGACCTTCATCGTCAGCGAAGACTTGAGCAACCGTCCCGAGATACGACTACTGCAAAGTTCGGTGGAACTCGGCAAGCAGAACACGCGCCTTATACGCGCTGCCTATCTCCCCCACCTCGCCCTCACAGGCGGATATTCGGTGACCAACCCCAACGTATTCAATGGTTTTCAAAAGAAATTTTCCGGCGTGTGGAATGTCGGCGTATTGCTGCAGGTGCCCGTGTGGAACTGGCTTGACAGCAAATACAAGATACGTGCTTCCAAGGCTGCTACGCGCATGGCCGGCATGGAACTGGCTGATATGCAGGAGAAGATAGGACTGCAAATCACGCAGAGCCGGTTCAAAGTTGCCGAAGCCGGCAAGAAGCTCGCAATGGCCGAGAAGAACACAGCCAGTGCCGAGGAGAACCTGCACTCTGCACAGGTGGGTTTCCGTGAAGGTGTCATGGAGAGTACCGACGTGCTGGCGGCACAGACCGCATGGCAGCAGGCGCAAAGCCAGTTCATAGACGCACAGATAGAAGTCAGACTGGCACAGGTGAACCTCGAGAAAGCATTGGGAATACTACAGTAAATCCTCTATACAACATATTGCAATATGAAAGAATTCAGCAAAGAAGAGAAAGATGTGCTTCTGGCATTGGGGGCATTTGCGATCATCGTGCTTGTGGTGGCCGTCGTGGGCTTCTTCATGCTACGCAAAGGACCGGAGATCATCCAGGGCGAAGTCGAACAGGACGAATATCGCGTGTCGAGCAAGGTGCCGTCGCGCGTCTTGCGGCTGCTCAAGCATGAGGGCGACCGCGTGAGCCGTGGCGACACTTTAGCCATAATGGAAGCTCCCGACATCGAGGCCAAGATGGCACAGGCCGAAGCTGCACAGACTGCTGCCGAAGCACAGAGCAGGAAGGCTCTGAACGGCACGCGCCAGGAGCAGATACAGGGAGCCTACAACCTTTGGCAGAAAGCGATTGCCGGACTCACCATTGCCCAAAAGAGCTACGAACGCGTACAGGCTCTCTACGACGAGGGCGTGGTCTCACGACAGAAGTTCGACGAGGCCACGGCACAACGCGATGCCGCCGTCGCCACAGAACAGGCAGCACGCTCGCAGTACGACATGGCCGTCAACGGTGCACAGCAGGAAGACAAAGATGCCGCAGCCGCCATGGTGGCACGCGCCAAGGGCGCAGTGGCGGAAGTAAACTCATACATAGCCGAGACGTTCCTCGTCGCGCCGTGCGACGGTATTGTCAGCGAGACATTCCCGCAACCCGGGGAGTTGGTAGGCTCGGGCTCCCCCATCATGAATATTGCCATTGACGGCAGCAAATGGGTGACGTTCAATGTGCGTGAGGACTTGCTCGGCGACATCAGCGACGGCAGCCAGCTCCGCGCCTTTGTACCCGCACGCGGCAACGAGGAGATCGCGTTGCGTGTCTACTACGTGAAAGACCTCGGGACATACGCAGCCTGGAAAGCCGTCAAGACCACCGGCCAGTATGACCTCAAGACATTCGAAGTCCGTGCACGCACCGAAGACGCGAGCCTGCTCGAAAGCCTGTATGCAGGCATGTCTGTCATCGTGAAGAAGTGATTGAGGTGTCACACGCAGAGAGACATACGGGAACGTTCGGCAAGACGGTCAGGAGGGAGCTGTCGCGCTATTGGCACGACTGGATTTACTTCTTCGCCTTCTTCGCTGCACCTGTCTTCGCTTTCGTGCTCTTCAGCACGCTCATGGGCAGCAGTGCGCCCACGCAGTATCCTGTCGGTGTTGTCGACCAGGACGACAGTTCCTCGTCGCGCCAACTCGCGCGCCTGCTATCGGCGTTCCAGATGACCGACATCACGGCACACTACCCCGACATCAGCCAAGCCACCGATGCCGTTCAGCGCGGCAACATCTATGGGTTCTACTACATACCACGCCACTTCGCCGCCGATGCCAATGCCCAGCGTCAGCCCAAGCTGTCGTTCTACACCAACAACTCCGTGCTTCTTGCAGCGTCCATGAACATGAAGGACTTCAAGGTCGCCAGCGAACTGGCATCAGGCTCGGCACAGCGCACCGTGCTGCGTGCACGTGGCTACAGTGAGGAGCAGACCATGCCATTGATACAACCCATCACCGTTGACGTACACGCCATCGGCAATCCGTGGATAAGCTACGGCGTGTACCTCAACACCACCCTACTGCCTGCCGTGATGATGATGATGATCCTGCTCACGACGGCCTACAGCGTAGGCTCCGAGATAAAGGGCGGTACAGCCCGCGCCTGGCTCGACACGTCGGGAGGCTCCATCGTCACCGCCCTCACCGGCAAGCTCCTGCCGCAGACACTGTCTTTCTTTTGTGTGGGACTGCTCTGCAACGCCATCCTCTACGGCTACATGCACTATCCGCTCAACGGCGGACTGCCGTCCATGCTTCTTGCCACGTTGCTGCTCATACTCGCGTCGCAGGCACTCGGGCTGTTCTTCATCGGCCTCTTCCCCATCCTGCGCTACGGCCTTAGCCTCGCCACGCTGTGGTCTGTCATGTCGTTCTCTATCACCGGCTTCACGTTCCCCGTGGTGGCCATGCACCCGTCGTTGCAGGCTCTTGCCAATATGTTCCCGCTGCGACACTACTACTGCATCTACACCAACGCGGCTCTCAACGGCTTCCCCATGCAATACAGCATAGGTTCCTACCTTGCACTCACGGCGTTCCTGCTGTTGCCGTTCTTCGTACTTAAACGCCTGCGCCGCGCCTTGCTCACATACCGGTACGTTCCATAAAGAAACTCAAGACACACATATATATGAGTGGCAAATCGAGAATACAAGGTCTCAAGCAGTGCCTCGCCGACATCTTCCTCGTCTGGCGGCACGAACTCGGCAGCTTTCTGCACGACGAGGGCGTCATGATCTTCTGCCTCATCGTCCCGCTGGCCTATCCCCTGCTCTACGGCTTCATCTACACGCAGGAGGTGGTGCGCGAAGTGCCTGTCGTGGTCGTCGATGAGGACAAGACAGCTCTCTCGCGCGAGTTCACGCGCCTTGTCGATGCCACGGCCGATGTCTGCATCGTGGCTCGTTGTGCCGACATGGAGGAAGCCCGCGAAGCCATGCGCCGCCACGAGGCAAACGGCATACTGCGCATCCCGAGCGACTTCAGCCAGAACGTCAATAACATCAACCGCTGGCAGCAGGCACACGTAGAGGCCTACTGCGACATGAGCAGCATGTTCTACTACAAGGCTCTCTATTCTGCCGCCACTGCCGTGTCGCTCGACATGAACAAGCAGATCAAGGTTCAGCGTAACAGCGCACTGACCACCGGCCGCGACGAGGAAATCAACACATCCCCCGTCAGCTACGAATACGTGCCCATGTTCAACCCCACGGGCGGCTACGACGGCTTCCTGCTGCCTGCCGTGCTCATCCTCATCCTGCAACAGACACTCGTCCTCGGCATAGGAATGCGCAACGCTACGGTGATGGAGCACTACCGCTCCGGCCTGCCGTCAATCGTCGACCACCGCGTGGGCACGCTCAGCATGGTTCTCGGGCAGGCACTGCTCTACTTCATGGTCTACAGCCTGTGTGCCGTGTGGACACTCGTGTGCATTCCCCACATCTTCCACCTGCCGCAGATAGCGCATCCGTGGAGTCTGTTTTGGTTCGTGCTGGCCTTCATCACGGACATCACGTTCTTCGCCATGACCGTGTCGGTGATTGTTCGCGGACGCGAGAAGCCCATGCTCTTGTTCGCGTTCCTCTCCGTCCCCCTACTCTTCCTCAGCGGCATATCGTGGCCGGGCTCTGCACTGCCGTGGTTCTGGAAAGCGTTCTCGTGGCTGTTCCCCTCTACCTTTGGCATCAACGGCTTCGTGCGGCTCAACACGCTCTCTGCCGACCTCGGTCAGGTTGCCGTTGAATACACGGGTCTCTTGGTACAGACGGCCGTCTTCTTCCTCATGGCATACGTCGTCTACCGCCACATGCGCCGTTCCTGAAGTAAAGCACTGAAAATCAGCGTTTCCGTGGACGTACAACCACAGGTTTGTGGACGTACAACCACAGGTTTGTGGACGTACAACCACAGGTTTGTGGACGTACAACCACAGGTTTGTGGACGTACAACCACAGGTTTGTGGACGTACAACCACAGGTTTGTGGACGTACAACCACAGATCTGTGGACGTACAACCACAGACGGGCGGCTGTTCACCGCGCCCTGTACTCCTGTGGCGTGCAGCCTGTCAGCCTCTTGAAGTACTTGCAGAAGAAGCCGGGGTTGGGGAAGTGAAGCTCCTCCGCAATCAGCGTCACGGGCTTGTCGCTGTGGCGCAGCCGCACCTTTGCCTCCGTGACGACGGCCTTGTCTATCCATTCCTTTGCCGTGATGCCGCTGCTCTGGCGGACGACAGTGCCGAGATAGCGTTCCGTGAGGCATATCTTGTCGGCATAGAATGAGAGCCGGTGCTCCTCACGGCAGTGCTCGTTGACAAGACGGATGAAGCGGTCGAAGATGTCGGTGGCCGTGCGACCGGTCGTGGCGGCAGACCGTCGGCACGCGAAGAGGCTGTCGTAGTGGGCGGTGATGGCGGCAATCACGTGATGTGTCACGGCGGCGTTCTCCTGTGCCGCCGCCACCTCGTAGAGCATGTGGAACAGGTGGCAGGTCAGCGTCCCCTCCTCCTCCGACACGCCAAGGATGCCATGCTTCTGCTTGCCGCCGAACAGGTCGGGCAGTCGTCCTTGATGGGCAAGATGAAACATATCCGTGGGCACACCCATGCCGAAGATCCGGAAGTCCGTACTGACCTCCAGCGGTTCCACGATGGTGCCCGGGGTTACGAACATGACGTGCCCTGCCGTGACGGTGTACTCCTGCAAGTTGATAATTCCCCGCATCCGCCCCTGACGAATGTATCCGATGCGGTAGTCGTTGAGCAGATACGGGCTTTGTCCGCTGCGGATGAACGGCTCCAGAAAGCTGCTCATGCCGATGATCACACCAAATCCGTCACGGAAGAAGTGTTTGGCGGGGAGCTTGTGGTCCCTGCTCAGCACGTCGAACATTCGTTGAAGTGTGAGTAGCCGTGGCTGTTTCATGTCTGTCCTCCTGAATATCTTGATTGTTATGATTGCGACGTAAAGATAATGACAGTCCCGATTACATCCCGCGTTATTGTGCAAAATCGAACAAAAAGAACATTTGTCGATTGGTTTTGACAACGGCATGCCGCGGCTGCTCTCCTAACTTTGCACCCACGAAGACCAAAACATTTCACTATCCATGAACAAGGGATTCATATTGCTGGCCGCACTGGAGATGCTTGCGCAGATAACGTCTGCGCAGAGCCTGACCCTGGAGCAATGTCGGCAGAAGGCACACGACAACTACCCCGCCATCAGGCAGTACGGGATGATTGAGCAGAGCCGCGAGTTCACGCTCGGCAATGCCGCGAAGGGCTGGCTGCCGCGGGTCAGCGCGTCGGCGGGGGCTTATGCCTTCACGGACATTCTGACATCGGAGGCACAGACAGCGATGCAGGGCATCGGCCTGAAGAGCCGCATGGCAAGCGGCGTGGTCACGGTCTACCAGAGTGTCTACGACGGCGGCCGCATCGCGGCACAGCGGCAGGTGGCTGCGGCACAGAGCGACGTGGAGCGACGGCGGCTCGACGTGACGATGTACGCCGTCCACGAACGCATAGACCAACTCTTCTTCGGCATCCTCCTGCTCGACGAGCAGACGGTGCAGAACGAGCTGTTGCAGCAAGACCTGGCGACGAGCGAGCAGACCGTAAGGAGCATGATGAAGGGAGGCGTCGCCAACCAGAGCGACCTCGATGCCATTCTCGTGGAGCGGCTGAAGGCAGAGCAGCAACGGGAGGCCGTCGGCGCATCGCGCCGAGCCTATCTCCGCATGCTCGGCGTGTTTCTCGGGGAGGAGCTGCCGGAGGACACGAGGCTGGAGAAACCAGAGGCTCCCGCGTCCGGCAGTGAATGGGGCACGAACCGTCCCGAGA
>CAVHVD010000003.1:0-6298 GCA_963639425.1 Faecalibacterium prausnitzii | reverse complement strand
ATCGTTAGACCCTAAGAATGGGCATCGTTAGGGTGCTTCTCGGGGCAAGCATGGGATTAGTGAACGGAATTGTTCAAAAGTGAAGGTTTTTGAACAGAAACACGGCTTCAGTGGCCAATCAGTGACCGATTTTTGAATGGTTAGTAAACGGTTAGTAAACGGAAGTGAACAGGCTTGTTCCGTATTCTTGGCAATGAGCGTGACAAAGACTTTGGGACGGCGCATGCGGCAGTAGCTCTTATCTTGCGAGCCAAAGCTCGGGGTTGAGCTTCTGCTTCTCACGGCGCAGCTGGAAGTGAAGCGTGGTGCGTCCGCCGTCGGAGCTGTCGGAGAAGACCGTGCCAAGGCTTTGGCGTGTGCTGACCTTGTCGTCCTGCTTGACCGATACGGACGCGAGGTTGCAGTAGACGGATATGTATTCTCCGTGGCGCACGAGGATATTATACAACCCGTTGAGCTTGAAGACGGCAACCACCGTCCCGTTGAAGACGGCTCGCGCCTGTGCCCCTGGCTTACCCTGGATGTTGATGCCTTTGTTGTCGAGCACCACGTTGCGCAGCCCCTGAACATTATACTGCCCGTAGTGGCTGGTGATGATGTAAGGCCCCGTGATCGGCAGTGGCAGCTTGCCGCGGTTGCTTGCGAAGTTGGCAGACAGCTGGGCATCGGGCTTGGCGGCATTGTACACCTCGCCACCTTGTGCTGACTGCTGACGTGCCGACGTGCCGACAGAGGCGTTCCCCTTATCGGGCGACTGCTTGGCGGCGGCCTCCCTGCGTGCTCTCTCTGCCCGTTCAGCCTCCTTGCGCTGACGTTCTATCTCGGCGGCGATATACTTGTCGATCTGATTGTTGAGCTGTTCGGCCTGCCGCCGTTGCTTCGCTATCTCGGTCTGTAGCGTGCGCTGTCTGCTTCGCAGGTCACTCACTATCTGTTGCTGCCTGCGCTCCTGGCTCTCCATCTGTCGCAATTCCTGATCATGAGCATTGAGAAGCTGTGCCTTCTCTTCGCGTGCTGTCTTCAGTTCGGCCTGCTTGCCGGTGACTTCTTTCTGTTTCTTCATCAGTTCCTTGCCCTGACGTTGTTGATAGTTACCCATCTCACGGACATACATAAGGCGGCGCATCATCTGCGAGAACTTGTCGGCCGAAAGGATGAACATCAGCCGACCATGCAGGTTGCGGTTGCGATACAGATAAAGCACAGATGCCTCGTAGTCGCTGCGCTGCTGCTTGAGCTGCCGCTGCAAGGCCGCAAGCTGACGGTCAAGACCCCGTATCGCCGTATCGACAGAGTCGATGTCGGAAGCGATGGCATCGACAAGACGCTTGCGCTCTGCCAGCTGTGAGGTCAGCACATTTAGGGCATTTAGCTGACTACCCACGTTGCGGCGGTTTGTCTTCAGCAACGAATCCGTTTCGGCTATCTGCTTCTGAAGATTGCTGCGCTTGGCTTCAAGCTCGCGTATCAGCTTGTTCGACTGTGCGGAGACAGCCAAACACGAAAGACACAGGCTCGCCACCAACAGGAGCACGCGCATCTTCATAGGCTGAGACTTGTTAGGAGCTGCAACATCTCCTCAAGGGTGACCTGCTTATAACGCGATGACAATTCGAGGGGACTGATGCTGACGGGGTCTGTGGAGAAATCGTAGAACTCGACCTTTGCCTTCTTCAGCTTGGTGAGGCCGAGGTCTTCACCCGTGATGCTCTTTGACTTCCCATCCTTGGCGAGTCGGCGCAGGAGCTTCTCGAGCTTCTCATAGGTGAAGCCCGCCACCACGGCATACCGCAGCTCGGAGTCTCCGGCACGCACAAAACGACGGTTCATGCGGTCAACGATGAGGAGTTCGTCAGGCGTGACCTGCACGCGTGCGACCTCTGTCCGCAGGATTGGCATCAGCAGTGAGAACTGTATCATCTCCTTGCGCTTCAGCTTCATGGTACCGCCCACGGTGAAGACAGCGTCCTTATGCGGGATTGTAAGTTCCAACTTCGACAACAGGTATTCCGAGTGCATGATGTCGGCAGAGCCTTTCTCCGCATTGCGTGAGCTCCTGCAACCGGCAAGGGTGAGCACTGCCATGAGCAGCAGTGCCAGGCAACAGGACGTTGTGAGGTGTCGTATCTTCATTTCTCCTGAATGTATTTGCGTTGTCTTATCTTCTGTTCGAGCACAGAGGAAGTGCTCCCCTTGGCCTTCGCCTGCCGCCAGTAACCGACAGCCGCATCGACATCGCCCGACATATAGTAGATGTCACCGCAGTGCTCCATGATGTCAGCACCGGCGGTGCTATCGTTCTTCAGTGCCATGTCAATGTAGATCTTAGCCTGGACATAGTTGCCTTTCTCGAAGAGAATCCACGCATAGGTGTCCAAATAAGTCGCATTGTCGGGTTCGGCCTTCACCGTCTTGTAGCTCATCTCCTCGGCACGGTCAAGGTCTGCATGCTCAAGCGAAAGGTAGTAGGCGTAGTTGTTCAGAGCCACGATGTTGTTTGCGTTCCACACGAGTGCCGAATCATAGGCGGCAAATGTCTCCTTCGTCAAGTCTTTGGCGTGATAGGCATCGCCCATGATGGCATAGAAATCGCTGACCACAGTCTTGTCACTCTCGTCGGTGATATGTCTCAGCGCACGCCGACAGGTGCTTATAACGCTGTCTGTCTGCTGTACGCTGTTGTAGGCCACTGCCAAATAATAGTAGAACTCAAGCATCTCGGGATTGGCCTCCGTGCCTGTGCTGCACAGGTCTATCACATCGTTGTAGTCCTCTTTCTTCACGGCATCACTGAGCAGCGTCATCCGTGCCGCCGTGTTGGTGGGGTCTATCTGTAGCACCTGACGCAGCACAGGCTCGGCCTGCTTCTCCATGTTCTTGCTGTACAGGTACTGGGCATAGAGGAACGGCAGGTCGGCATCGTCCTGGTCTTGTCCCAGAATTCTGTTGAAGAGGTTTATCACCTCGGTACTGTCTTTCTTCTCGCTCTCATTGCGCGTGATGACGCGGCGCATGACATCGACCTTGATGTCGGTGTCAACATTTCTGTTCATCAGCACGGAGTCGAGTTGCCGCTCGTAGCGTGCGGTGTCTCCCGTCTTTTGGTAGTAGGAAGCCAGGGAATACGTGGCCTGAGCATTGCCGGGGTCGGCGGACAACACCTTATTATATATGGTATATGCCTGATCTGTCTTGCCGTTGTCCATGTATTCGTCGCCAAGAGCCACCTGATAGCGGTAGTCTTCCGGGTATTTGTCTATCAGTTTCTGAAGCTCGGCCTCGGCCTTGTCGTGCTGTCCCTGATAGTCGAAGATGGCATATTTCTGCATGGACAGCTGTTCGTTGATGCCCAAACGCTCTTCGAGTTTGTCGAGAAGAGCGATGGACTTGTCGTAGGTACCCGTGCGGTTGTATGTCTGCAACAGGCTGTAGAGCACATCGGTATTGTTCGGGAAGTTGGCCGCCATCGTTTCGAGCAAGGCTGTGGCCTTGGCCATTTCCCCTTTCTGCACATAGAGATTGGCCAGTCCCTGACTGAACCAGTAGTTTGCCGGAGCATATTCCACGGCTTTCTCCATAGCAGCAATGCCACGGTCGTTGGCTTTAAGGATGAGATAGTACTGCGCCAACTCATAGTAGACATCGGCCGACTGCGGATTCATGCTGAGACAGTGCATGAGCATCTCGTAGCTGGTATCATACTTCTGCGCTATGCGCAGACGCGCAGACTCAAGGAAATAATAGTCGAAACGCCGCGATTCGGCGGCTTCAGAGACCGCACGCTCCTGTGCGCTGATGCCCGCAGACATCAGCATGAAACAGAGTAACAATGCAGCTACCGTCCTTATGTGCCTTGTCTTACACATATTACCATACAATATAGTGGTGCGTCTCACACGCCTGTATGTCCAAATCCTCCGGCACCGCGTTCTGTCGTCGAAAGCTCCTCGACCTCTATCCATTCTGCCTGCTCATGTCGCGCGACGACCATCTGTGCGATACGCTCACCGTCGTTGATGACAAACGGTTCGTCCGAAAGATTTACCAGTATTATGCAGATCTCGCCGCGATAGTCGGCATCGATGGTGCCGGGAGAGTTGAGGACTGTGATACCCCTCTTCAGAGCCAGCCCACTGCGTGGCCTTACCTGCGCCTCATAGCCCGCAGGAAGAGCGATGAACAGCCCTGTCGGCACCATGGCACGCTGTATCGGCTGCAAGGTTATCGGTTCGGAGATATTTGCCCGCAGGTCAACGCCGGCCGACAACGCCGTGGCATACTGCGGCAACGGATGTCGTGACTTGTTTATTATCTGTACTTTCATTTTCAGTCTGTTACCTTTTGAGGAAGCGAAAGTACGTAATCCACCGAAATAAATGGTACTTTTGCAGTTAAATAAACCAAAGGGGGAGAGCGATGGATTGGAGAAAGCTTATTTCAGCGAAGCGTTTCGGACTTGAGGAGTTTCACAAGGAAGACGACGAGAACCGCAGTGAATTTCAGCGCGACTACGACCGCCTTGTGTTCTCTGCCCCATTCCGCCGCTTGCAGAATAAGACACAGGTGTTTCCTCTGCCTGGCAGTGTGTTCGTTCACAATCGCCTGACACATAGCCTTGAGGTGAGCTGCGTCGGACGCTCGCTGGGCAATGACATAGCACGGCGCATCCTGCAACGTGAGCCTGAGCTGAGGAGCAGCTTCGTTCCGGAGATAGGCTCCATAGTATCGGCAGCCTGCCTGGCTCATGACCTCGGCAATCCCCCGTTCGGACACTTCGGAGAGAGAGCCTTCTCGACCTACTTCTCCGAGGGCAAGGGCATGGAGCTGAAGCCAATGTTCTCCGATGGACAGTGGCAGGACTTGACGCATTTCGAGGGCAATGCCAACACTTTCCGAATCTTGACACACAGATTTGAAGGCCGCCGCAGAGGTGGGTTCGTGCTGACATACTCCACATTGGCTAGCATCGTGAAATATCCGTTCTCGTCAAGTCTGGCAGAAGGAAAATCGAAGTTCGGCTTCTTCACGACCGAGGAGCAGGCATTCCGCCTCATCGCCGAGGAGCTTGGCATAAAGCAACTGAGCGATAACCCATTGCGCTATGCGCGGCATCCGTTGGTCTATCTCGTTGAAGCTGCCGATGACATCTGCTACGAGATCATGGACATAGAAGATGCCTTCAAGCTGAAGATTCTGTCGTATGAGGAGACGCGACAGCTGTTGATGGGCTACTTCTCTGCGGAGAAGCAGGAGCGCATGAACGAGACGATGAAGATCGTGAGCGACAAGAACGAGCAAATAGCATATATGCGCTCGAACGTCATCGGGCTGCTGACCAACGAATGTACGCAGGCTTTCCTCGACAATGAGGAGAAGATACTAAGCGGTACCTTCGACGGACCGCTGATAAAGCATATCTCACAGCTTCCGGCAGAAGCATATCAGCAGTGTGCACGGCTGGCCTACGAGAGAATCTATCGCTGCCGCGATGTGGTCGACATAGAGCTGGCAGGCTTCAAGATCGTAGGTACGCTGATGGAGCTGATGATAGATGCCGTGCTCTCACCAGAGAAAGCCTACTCACAGCTACTGATAAACCGTGTGTCGAGCCAGTACAACATGCGCTCACCCGAGCTGTTCGACCGCATCCAAGCTGTGCTTGACTACATCTCCGGCATGACAGATGTCTTTGCTCTTGACCTATACCGCAAGATCAACGGCAACAGCCTGCCTGCGGTCTAAGCACTTTAAGCAAATAAAAAGACTATCCCCCTCCAAAGCTATCATTTAGAGGGAGATGTCTGAATCACCTATCTGTACGGACGACTCTGAAACCGACGTTACCGTATCCGTTAGAACCATTGCGGCTATCGTCAGAGTATTCACTCCGGCAAGCGTCGCGGCTTGAGTCCCAGCTCCCGCCTTTCACGATATACTCACCCGTGGCATTTGTCGTTGAAGTCCATTCCCAACAGTTGCCCCAGAAATCTATGCCGCCACAGGCTCCCGTCGTATCGGCATAGGCATCAACAGCCGTCAGTCCTTTATCCACATGGTCACTGTTCATGCTCACGTCCTTGGGCATATGTCCTGCCGCAAGAATCCACTCTTCCTCCGTCGGCAAACGATATTCGTGTGTATCGTCTTGAATGCTCAACCATTGGCAGTAAGCCACAGCATCAGCATAAGTGACATTAACAACCGGATAGTTGTCCTGTCCCTGCGGATAGGCAAATCCCACCTTAACCTCTAAGTTTGCCGAGGATTGCGGCGGAGCCGCATAATAAGCAAAGGACTT
>CAVHVD010000002.1:0-12239 GCA_963639425.1 Faecalibacterium prausnitzii | reverse complement strand
GAATACTGTAATTTTGCGGCGTCAAAGACAACTGAAACAAGATACAAACACTTAGAGAGAAGGAGACAAGACATTATGGCAACATTGTCAGAGGACAAGAGACTGCTGACCTACGACACCATGTCGCAACTGCCGGAGGTGACGTGCTTCACAACCACGAGACACGGCGGATGCAGCAGCGGCAACTACGGCACCATGAACTGCGGACTGCACACGGACGACGACCCCGAGAACGTGAGACGAAATCTGCAGACGCTGACAGACATGCTGCCCCACAAGCCGCGCGTACTGGTGATACCCCGTCAGGAGCACGGATGCCGCAAGCTGGTGGTGGACGATGCCTTCGCCAATGCCGACGACGCCCAACGCCAACGGATGCTCGACGGCATAGACGTGTTGCTGACACAGAAGAGAGGATTTTGTCTGTGCATCTCGACTGCCGACTGCATCCCCCTGGCGTTCTACGACCGCAGACTCAAGGTTGCGGCAACGGCACATGCCGGATGGCGCGGCACGCGCAGCCGCGTGGCGCGCACGGCACTCGCTGCCATGACGGAGACCTTCGGCACACGTCCGGAAGACGTCACAGCCGTGATGGGTCCCGGCATCTCAATGGGTGGCTTCGAGGTCGGCGACGAGGTGTACAAGGAGTTCCAGGATGCAGGGTTCGACATGACCAGCATCAGCGAGTGGAAGCCCAAGACACACAAGTATCACCTGAACCTATGGATAGCCAACCGCATGCAGATCGTCGAGGCAGGGGTGCCCGAAGGCCAGATAGAGATGGCCGGCATCTGCACATGGCGCAAGTACACCGACTTCTTCTCGGCACGCCGCCTTGGGAACGACTCGGGACGCATGCTGACAGGAATAATGATAAACGAGGACTGAATGATTGAACGACTGATAGTACTGGACGAAGCAGACCCTGTGACATTCTACGGCGTCAACAACGCCAATATGCAGCTCTTGAAGGCACTGTACCCGAAACTGCGCATCGTGGCACGCGGCAACGTCGTCAAGGTGATGGGCGACGAGGAGATGACCGCCGCCTTCACAGAGACCATGGACAAGCTGCAGAAGTACTGTCTGGAATACAACGCCCTTCGGGAGGAGGACATAATAGACATCGTGCGCGGCGACACGCCGCAGCAGGCAGGCAGGAGCGACGGCGTGATCGTGTTCTCGGTCAGCGGCCGCCCCATCATGCCCCGCAGCGAGAACCAGCTCAAGCTCGTGGAGGCATACCGCACGAACGATATGGTGTTTGCCATAGGACCGGCAGGCTCCGGCAAGACATACACCGCCATAGCACTGGCTGTCAGGGCACTGAAGAACAAGGAGGTGAAGAAGATAATCCTGAGTCGACCGGCGGTCGAAGCGGGAGAGAAGTTGGGGTTCCTCCCCGGAGACATGAAGGAGAAGATAGACCCGTACCTGCAACCGCTGTACGACGCTCTTCAGGACATGATTCCGGCGGCCAAGTTGCAGGAGTACGTAGACACCAACGTGATACAGATAGCACCCTTGGCCTTCATGCGCGGACGCACACTCAATGATGCCGTCGTCATACTGGACGAAGCGCAGAACACCACCGCCCAGCAAATCAAGATGTTCCTGACACGGATGGGCATGAACACCAAGATGATAGTGACGGGCGACATAACACAGATCGATCTGCCGTCGTCGCAGAAGTCCGGACTCGTACAGGCCACAGACATTCTGCGCAACGTCAAGGGCATCGCGTTCGTGCAGCTGGGCAAGCGCGACATCGTGCGCCACAGGCTGGTGGAACGCATCGTGGAGGCCTACGAGAAATTCGACAAAGAGAACAGGGATAAAGAGCAACAACAAAAACATACACTACAATGAAAGCTATAACCAAGACCGATTTCCATTTCCCAGGACAGAAAAGCGTCTACCACGGTAAGGTGCGCGATGTCTACAACATCAACGACGAGAAGCTCGTCATGGTGGCTACCGACCGCATCTCGGCATTCGACGTCATCCTGCCGAAGGGTATCCCCTTCAAGGGTCAGGTGCTGAACCAGATTGCATCGAAGTTCCTCGATGCCACAGCGGACATCTGCCCCAACTGGAAACTGGCATCGCCCGACCCGATGGTCACAACGGGCGTGATGTGCAAGGGGTTTCCCGTGGAGATGATTGTCAGAGGCTACCTGTGCGGCAGCGCATGGAGGGCATACAAGAGCGGCGTGCGCGAGATATGCGGGGTGAGGATTCCCGACGGCATGCGCGAGAATGAGAAGTTTGCCGAACCGATAATAACGCCGACCACAAAGGCCGAAATCGGCGAGCACGATGCCGACATCAGCAAGGAAGAGATAATAGCACGCGGGCTGGCAACGGCGGAGGAGTATGCTGTCCTTGAGAGATATACCCTCGAGCTGTTCAGACGCGGCACCGAGATAGCCGCCAAGCGCGGACTGATTCTTGTGGACACGAAGTATGAGTTCGGTACGCACGACGGCAAGATATACCTGATGGACGAGATACACACACCGGACTCAAGCCGCTACTTCTATGCAGACGGATATGAGGAACACTTCGCCAAGGGCGAGCCGCAACGTCAGCTGTCGAAGGAGTTTGTGCGGGAATGGCTCATGGACAACGGCTTCCAGGGCAAAGCCGGACAACAGGTGCCGGAGATGACAGACACAATCGTGGAGTCCATCAGCAACAGGTACATTGAGCTGTACGAACACATCACCGGCGAGACATTCCACAAGGAAGATGCCGAAGGCGACGTGCTGGACCGTATCTATGATAATGTGCTGAAGTCGCTCTGAGGACGGAGGATGGACTATCCGCAGGAACAGGTGAAGCCCTATGGGGCGACAGAGCCGAAGCGGCAGCAGGTCGAGGCCATGTTCAACCACATAGCACCGACCTACGACCGTCTGAACCACACGCTGTCGCTCGGCATCGACCGCTGGTGGCGGCGACGTGCCATAGGCACGCTGAAGCCTTACGCGCCACAGCACATGCTCGATGTGGCGGTCGGAACCGGCGATTTCGCCATCATGGCATGCAGGATGCTGAAGCCGCAGTCGTTGCTCGGCGTGGACATTGCCGACGGCATGATGGCCGTGGGACGGCAGAAGGTGCTGGCAGCGGGGTTGCAGGACACGGTGAGCTTCGCCCATGAGGACTGTACGCACCTGACGCTTGCGAGCGACAGCTTCGACGCCGTAACCGTGGCGTTCGGCATCCGCAACTTCGACCGCCTTGACCTCGGGCTACAAGAGATGCGGCGCGTGCTGAAACAGGGCGGACGACTGGTCGTGCTGGAGCTGTCGGAGCCGACACGCTTCCCCATGAAGCAGCTCTACCGGCTCTATGTACGAACGGTGATGCCGACGGCAGGACGGCTGATATCGAAGGACGGCAGTGCCTACACCTATCTGCCACAGAGCATCGCCGCCTGTCCGCAGGGACAGAAGATGAAGGAGGCTATGCAACGTGCAGGATTTGGTGAGGTCAGCTTCACACCGCTGACGCTGGGCATCTGCACGCTGTATGAGGCTGTGAAATGACGAAGAAGTACACTTACATATATTACTACTGAGCTTATGCAGAAATATGGTTTGATAGGCTATCCGCTGGTACACTCGTTCTCAAGCGGATACTTCAACGAGAAGTTCAAGTCGGAGAACATCAATGCCGAATATGTCAACTTCGAGATTCCGAGCATCAAAGCCTTCATGGAGGTGGTGGAGGGCAACACCAACCTGTGTGGGCTGAATGTCACCATACCCTACAAGGAGCAGGTCATCCCCTACCTCGACGAGCTGGACAAGTCGACAGCGGGGCGCGTGGGAGCGGTGAACGTCATCAAAATCGTGCGTCTGCCAAAGGGCAAGACACGCCTTGTGGGTTATAACTCCGACATCCTGGGATTTACACGTTCCATACAGCCGCTGCTGAAGCCACAGCACAAGCACGCACTGATTTTGGGCACGGGCGGCGCATCGAAGGCTGTGGTACACGGGCTGGAAGACTTGGGAATAAAGAGCACATTCGTCTCGAGGGAGAAGAAAGGCAAAGACACGATAGGCTATCATGACATAACGCCAGGAGTGATGCAGCAGAACCTGGTGATAGTCAACTGCACGCCGGTGGGGATGTATCCGAAGATGGATTGCTGTCCCGACATCCCGTATGAGCTGCTCACGCACGACCATCTGCTGTATGACCTCCTGTACAATCCGGACGAGACACTGTTCATGAAGAAAGGCAAGGCGCAGGGAGCAACGGTAAAGAATGGGCTGGAGATGCTGCTGTTGCAGGCCTTTGCCAGTTGGGAGATTTGGAACAAATGACGAGACGCACACGCATCATCGGACTCACGGGAGTGGTCATTGCGGTCTGTCTGCTGACGGCACTCTTCATAGGAGCCAATATGGCTTTGGGACTGCTGACCGACACAGGACGCAGTGCCCCGGCACGGGGTGCCGACTACTCAAAGGTGGCGGAGCTGTATCCCGAGACAAAAAGCTGGATTGACAGCCTGCAACGCACCGATGCTCTGCTTGACACCTTCATAACCGCCACCGACGGGCGGCGTCTGCATGCCGTCTACGCCACGGCACGCACGGCAACGGACAAGACGGCGGTGATAGTGCATGGCTGGCACGACAGCAGCGTGAGCATGATGCAATATGGATATGTGTTCAACGCCCTGATGGGCTATAACATCCTGCTGCCCGACCTGAACGGACACGGACAGAGCGACGGCGACCACATCAACATGGGCTGGAAGGACAGGCTGGACGTCATGCGGTGGATGGACATTGCAAACGACATCTTCGCACCAAGAGACAGCACGACACAAAACCGCATCGCTGACACGCAGATGGTTCTGCACGGTGTGTCCATGGGGGCGGCGACGGTGATGTGCGTCAGCGGCGAACAGCTGAAGCCCTACGTCAAGGCAGTTATTGAAGACTGTGGCTACACCAGCGTATGGGATGAGGTGCAACACGAGGTCAAGACCGGACACAAAGAGCTTGGTCCGATAAGCGGCATCATCATTCCGGCCGCAGACTTGCTGTGCCGCATCAAGTACGGCTGGGGCTTCAAAGAGGCCTCGCCACAGAGACAGGTCAGCAAGAGCACGCTGCCCATGTTGTTCATCCACGGCGGTGACGATGACTTCGTTCCCACGTGGATGGTGCATCCACTCTTCGAAGCCAAGCAGGAGCCAAAAGAAATATGGATTGCCGACGGTTCAAAACACGCGCTGTCGTACAAGGACCACAAGGCAGAGTATGTGCGCCGTGTCCGAAATTTTGCCGGTAAATACGTGCACTGACCCGATTTTGTCTTACATTTGCTAAATGTTCAGCGATAACACACGACGGATGCGTCCGACGATTCTCATCATGGTGATTGTAAGCCTCTTGGCCGTGCGTTCCCTTGCACAAACGGTCTACACGCCTGACAATCTGCCAAAGGTGCATCTCGCGGACAGGACACGTTACGTCTGCAATCCGTCGAACATCCTCTCCACAGCGGCCTGTGACAGCATTGACTCGTGGCTCTATGCCCTTGAGCAGCAGACCGGCATCGAGACCGTTGTTGCTGTGGTGCCGTCGATAGGCGATGCCGATTGCTTCGACTTCTGCCACGAGTTGCTCAATTCGTGGGGCGTGGGAAAGAAGGGAAAGGACAACGGATTGGTGGTGTTGCTCGACATCGGACAGGGCTGCATACAGTTCTATACCGGCTACGGACTTGAAGGTGTGCTGCCCGATGCCCTATGCAAGCGCATTCAGACAGTCGAGATGTTGCCATACCTGAGAGAAGGCAATTGGGATGCGGCGATGACCGTCGGCATGAAGTCGGTCTGTGGCATCCTGGACGGCTCTATGGAGAACGACGCACTGTCCGATGCAGATGACGGGGAATGGATATTCCTGACGGTAGCATTCCTTGGCTTCATCGTCATCTTGTGTCTGGCTATATGGATCGCAGTGAGGATGGAGACGAAATGCCCCTACTGTGGCAAGCATACGCTGCAACGCTCGCACTCACGGCTACTGCATGTTCGCCGTGGAGTGCGCACAGAAGAGGTCACCTACGTGTGCCGCAACTGCGGACGTAGCGTGGTGAAGAGACAGGACTCCTACGACAGCACCCACAGCAACGGAGGCGGAGCAGGACCGGTGATCTTCGGTGGTGGAGGCTTCGGAAGAAGTGGCGGTGGCGGCTTTGGCGGTAGCTTCGGCGGAGGACGCGGAGGTGGCGGAGGAGCGGGAACGCGCTTCTAACGTATAAACAAGCATGGAGATCGGAAGAGACATACAAAAACAATGGATATGAAGAAATCGACAATCATCATCTTAATCGCAGTCGTTGCGATAATATGCGGCTGGGGAACGGGTACCTACAACGGGTTAGTAACGGCAGAGGAGAACGTCAACAGCCAGTGGTCAAACGTGGAGACACAGTATCAACGCCGTGCTGACCTGATTCCCAATCTTGTAAATACCGTAAAGGGTTACGCCGCACACGAGCAGGAAACACTGGAAGGCGTCATGCAGGCACGCAGCAAAGCCACACAGATAACCATTGACCCGAGCAACCTCACGGCAGAGAAATTACAGGAGTACCAGCAGGCACAAGGTGCTGTGGCATCGGCATTGGGCAGACTGATTGCCGTGTCCGAACGATATCCGGACCTCAAGGCCAATCAGAACTTCCTTGAACTGCAGGCACAGCTCGAAGGCACTGAGAACCGCATAAACGTAGCACGCAAGAACTTCAACGATGCAGCGCAGGAGTTCAACACCTCCATACGGCGTTTCCCAAAGAATATCATTGCCGGTATCTTCGGATTTGAGAAACGAGCCTACTTCGAGGCAGCCGACGGTGCAGACAAAGCACCCGAGGTGCAGTTCTGAACATAAAGAGGTTCTTTCACCATACTATATATAGACGCAGAAAAAGAACATGAGCAACCAAAGATATATGATGCGCGGTGTCAGCGCAGCCAAGGAGGACGTACATAACGCCATAAAGAACATTGACAAGGGAATCTACCCACAGGCATTCTGCAAGATAATCCCCGACATTCTGGGCGGAGACCCCGAATATTGCAACATCATGCACGCCGACGGAGCCGGCACAAAGTCAAGTTTGGCGTATGTCTACTGGAAGGAGACCGGTGACCTATCTGTATGGAAAGGCATCGCACAAGACGCACTGATAATGAACACCGACGACTTGCTGTGTGTCGGAGCTGTGGACAACATACTTGTCTCATCAACCATCGGTCGCAACAAGATGCTTGTTCCGGGTGAGGTAATCTCTGCAATCATCAACGGCACAGACGAACTGCTCAAGCAGATGCGTGACATGGGCATAGGGATCTATGCCACCGGCGGCGAGACTGCCGATGTCGGCGACCTGGTGCGCACAATCATCGTGGACAGCACCGTGACATGCCGCATGAAGCGCAGCGATGTCATCGACAATGCCAACATACGTCCCGGAGATGTCATCGTGGGGCTATCGTCAAGCGGGCAAGCGACATACGAGGAGCAGTACAACGGCGGTATGGGCAGCAACGGGCTGACTTCGGCACGCCACGATGTCTTCGCCAAGTATCTGGCAACGAAATATCCGGAGAGCTTCGACCACAACGTACCCGACGAATTGGTCTACAGCGGCAGCTACCGTCTTGACGACACCGTGGACGGCGCACCCCTCAACGCCGGACAGTTGGTGCTCTCGCCCACACGCACCTACGCTCCTGTGGTCAAAAGACTGCTCGACATCATGCGCCGACAGATTCACGGCATGGTGCACTGCACCGGTGGAGCACAGACCAAGGTGTTGCACTTCGTGGGTGACAACTGCCGCGTGGTCAAGGACAACATGTTCCCCGTTCCACCGCTGTTCCGCATCATTCAAGAGCAGAGCTGGACAGACTGGCAGGAGATGTACAAGGTGTTCAACATGGGACACCGTCTTGAGGTCTACGTCAGCCCCGAGGATGCAGACAGAGTCATCGAGACCAGCAAGAGCTTCAATATCGACGCACAGATAGTAGGGCGCATCGAAGAAGGTCCACGTTCACTGACCATAAAGAGCGAGTTCGGCGAGTTTAGGTACTGAGACGATGGCAGAGAAGAACACCATATTGGAGAAGTTGGATATGTTGGTGCCACGGTTTGACGAGGTGTCGACGCTCATCACCGACCCTGCCGTCATTGTCGATCAGGCACGCTACGTCAAACTGACCAAGGAATACAAGGATCTGAGCCGACTGATGGATGCCCGCAAGCAGTACCGGAGCATACTGGCCGGCATTGACGAGGCAAAGGAAATCATAGCCACCGAGAGCGATGCCGAGATGAAGGAGATGGCACGTGAGGAACTGGCGGAAGACCAACGCCGTCTGCCACAGATAGAGGAGGAGATAAAGCTCATGCTGATTCCTGCCGACCCCATGGACAGCCGTAATGCCATACTTGAGATTCGCGGCGGCACAGGCGGAGACGAAGCAGCTCTGTTTGCCGGAGACCTGTTCCGTATGTACAGCAAGTATTGCGAGACTAAAGGTTGGAAACTCGAAGTCTCAAGTGCCAGCGAGGGAGCCGTGGGCGGCTTCAAGGAGATTATCTGCTCCGTAAACGGAGATGGAGTGTATGGCACATTGAAATACGAGTCCGGCGTGCACCGCGTGCAGCGTGTTCCCGTCACCGAGACACAAGGCCGTGTACATACATCTGCGGCATCCGTAGCCGTGCTGCCCGAGGCGGAACCGTTCGAGGTCAGCATCAACGAAGGAGAAATAAAGTGGGACACATTCCGCAGTGGAGGTGCCGGCGGACAGAATGTCAACAAAGTGGAATCAGGTGTGCGTCTGCGCTACAACTGGAAGAACCCCAACACTGGTCAAGTCGAAGAAATTCTTATCGAGTCGACCGAGACACGCGACCAACCGAAGAACAAGGAGCGTGCGTTGGCTCGGCTGCGGTCATTCATTTACGACAAAGAACATCAGAAGTATGTAGATGACATTGCACAACGCCGCAAGACACTCGTCTCCACAGGCGACCGCTCGGCAAAGATTCGCACATACAACTATCCGCAAGGCCGTATGACAGACCACCGCATAAACTACACTATATATAATCTTGCCTCATTCATGGACGGTGACATTCAGGACTGCATTGACCACCTGATAGTGGCAGAGAACGCCGAACGTCTGAAAGAGAGTGAAATGTAGAATATTCATCCATCACAAAATATGACAAAAGAAGAACTATACAGCAACATCCTCCGCAAGGAGTCTTTCCTTTGTGTGGGACTTGACACAGACATCAAGAAGATACCGCAACATCTGCTTGCAGAAGAAGACCCGATTTTCACATTCAACAAAGCCATAATCAATGCCACCGCAGACCTATGCGTGGCCTACAAGCCAAACCTCGCGTTCTACGAATGTATGGGGCTGAAAGGGTGGACAGCCTTCGAGAAGACCGTGCGCTATATCAAACACAACTATCCCGACCAGTTCATCATAGCCGACGCAAAACGCGGAGACATAGGCAACACATCGGCGATGTATGCCCGTAGCTTCTTCGAGGAGCTTGACATTGATGCCGTCACCGTGGCTCCATACATGGGCGAAGACAGTGTTACGCCTTTTCTTCAGTACGATGGCAAGTGGGTAATTCTGCTCGCACTGACCAGCAATCGCGGGTCACACGACTTCCAACTGACAGAAGACAAGAACGGCGAACGCCTGTTTGAGCGTGTGTTGCGCACGTCACAGCAATGGGCGGGCAGCGACAAGATGATGTATGTCGTCGGTGCGACGCAAGGACGTGCCTTCGAAGACATACGCCGCATCGCCGCAGACCATTTCCTACTTGTACCTGGAGTGGGAGCACAGGGCGGTTCGCTCGAAGAGGTGTGCAAGTATGGCTACAACAAGGAGTGCGGACTCATCGTTAACTCAAGCCGCGGCATCATCTATGCCGACAGTGGCAATGATTTCGCCGATGCTGTGCGACTTGCAGCTCAAAAGCTGCAACAACAGATGGCCGCAATCATTAAAAAGGCCTAAAGCCGCCGGACAGAACGACACTTTTCTTGTCACCGTGCAAGGGTAATCTAAAAAAAAGCCCTTAATTTGCGGTCTTAATTGTCAGATTGAATTATGGAATTTTCAGCCAAACAGATTGCAACATTCATCCACGGCGAGATTGCAGGCGATGAGAATGCTACAGTCCATACATTTGCGAAGATAGAAGAAGGTGTGCCAGGGGCAATATCGTTTCTGTCCAATCCCAAGTACGCCCACTATATCTACGAGACCAAGGCCAGCATTGTCTTGGTAAACAAGGACTTCGTACCTGAACAGCCAGTCAGTGCAACCCTTATCAAGGTCGACAATGCCTACGAGAGTCTTGCTCTGCTGCTTCAGCTGTATGAGCAGAGTAAGCCGCACCGTAAGGGCATATCACCACAGGCCTCAGTGGCGGAGAGTGCCAAGATCGGGCAGGATGTCTACATCGGAGCATACGCTGTCATAGACGAGGGTGCAACCGTAGGTGACGGCACACAGATCTATCCCCACACGTACATTGGCGAGAATGTCAGCGTTGGCTCTGCATGTACCATATATTCGGGCGTGAACGTCTACCACGACTGCCGCATCGGCAACAATGTGGTGCTGCACTCCGGCTCAGTCATCGGTGCCGACGGCTTTGGCTTCGCCCCTACCCCGCAGGGCTACGACAAAATTCCACAGATAGGCATCGTCGTCATTGAGGATGATGTTGAGATTGGTGCCAACACCTGCGTAGACCGTGCCACCATGGGTGCCACAGTCATACACCGCGGTGTGAAGCTCGACAACCTCATACAGATTGCCCACAACAACGAGATAGGCAGCCACACGGTGATGGCAGCACAGGTGGGACTGGCAGGCTCGACGAAGGTTGGCGAGTGGAACATGTTCGGCGGACAGGTCGGCGTCTCCGGACACATCACCATAGGCAACCATGTGGCCATAGGCCCACAGTCGGGTGTCATCAAGTCAGTACCCGACAACAGCCGTCTCATCGGCTCACCGCCAATGGAGGAGAAGCCGTTCTTCCGTATGCAAGCTGTGATGCGCCGCATGCCCGACATGTACCGTGAGATTGGCGAGCTGAGAAGAGAGATAGAAGAGCTGAAGAAACAGCTTGACAAGTAAGACATACACACAGACAAACAGACAATAATGCTGAAACAAACGACACTGAAGGACAGCTTCTCACTAAACGGTAAAGGTCTGCACACAGGCCTCAACCTGACAGTGACATTCAACCCCGCACCCGACAATCACGGATATAAGATCCAACGCACCGACCTTGAAGGACAGCCCATCATAGACGCACATGCTGACAACGTCTGCGAGACCACCCGCGGCACGGTGGTCAGCAACGGTGATGGGGTCAAGGTCAGCACGATAGAGCATGCCATGGCGGCACTCTACGCCTCCGGCATCGACAACTGCCTCATACAGGTGGACGGCCCCGAGTTCCCGATACTCGACGGCAGTGCACGTCATTTCATCGACGGCATCGACAAGACGGGCATCGTGGAGCAGAACGCAGCCAAAGACATCTATACCATCAAGTCCAAGATTGAGTTTCGTGACGAGAAGTCCGGCTCTTCCATCATCGTACTGCCCGACGATGAGTTCGGCCTCAACGTCATGATTACGTACAATTCCAAGATACTCTACAACCAGTATGCCACACTTGAGGACATGGGTCGCTTCAAGGACGACATCGCCGCCGCACGCACCTTCGTGTTCGTGCGCGAGATAGAGCCGTTGCTGCAGTTAGGGCTCATCCGCGGCGGAGACCTCGACAACGCCATCGTCATCTACGAGAAGCAGATGACGCAGGACAACTACGACAAGCTGGCCGACATCATGGGCGTGCCACACATGGATGCCTCCAAGTTGGGATACATCATGCACAAGCCGCTGACATGGCCCAACGAGTGTGCACGCCACAAGCTGCTCGACCTTGTTGGCGACCTTGCACTGATAGGCAAGCCCATCAAGGGACGCATCATTGCCACCTGTCCCGGGCATACCGTGAACAACAAGTTCGCACGCGAGGTGCGTCGGCAGATACGTCTGCATGAGACACAGAAATAGATAATCTACACACATTTCATACACAACAGAGATAATGAGCGAAATC
>CAVHVD010000001.1:0-5323 GCA_963639425.1 Faecalibacterium prausnitzii | reverse complement strand
CCTGCATGATACAAAAATAATGGTCAAAATAGTTGGATGGAAACATAGAAAGCATAGATATGTGGACGTACAGCCACAACTCCGTGGACGTACAACCACAACTCCGTGGACGTACAACCACAAACCTGTGGACGTACAGCCACAAACCTGTGGACGTACAGCCACACAGCGGCGGTTGTGCATGCAGAAAAACAAAGGGGCACGGTCGTCTGCCCGTACCCCTTATGTGTGCTGTCCGCAGCTCAGGATCTCACTTCGTGTACCCCCCCGCCTTGGCGATGTTCTTCGGTATGTCGATGTTCTCCATCTTGCCCTTTGCGAAGAGCTCGGAACCGGCACCGATGGCGAAGACAGGTACGTAGCCACCCGAGTGCGCTCCGGTGGTCCAGCCCATGTGTGCCGCCTGGTTCATGGCGTCGCGTGCGGCAACGGCCAGCGGCTCCGTGCGTGCATAGAGGCTCTCTTCAAACTTCACGTTGTGCTTCACGAACGACTCGTTGAAGGCGTCGTGCAGCGCACGCTCCTGCTCCCACGTCAGCTGCACCTTGCTGAACAGTCCCATGCACTCCGACAGCAGTGCTTTGGCATCCTCCCACGTGGCGTTGCCCTTGCGCAGGTCTGTGATGCGGCGCGACACGGCATCAAGAGACATGGTCTGGTGGGACAGGTTCTTGAAGTGCAGGGTATAGTCGCTGTTGCCGAGTGCAAGGCCGCCGGTCTCGTGGTCGGCAGAGATGACGATGAGTGTCTCCTTGGGGTGCTTCTGATAGAACTCATAGGCCACCTTCACGGCCTCGTTCATGTCGAGAACCTCGTTCAGTACGGTCGGAGCGTCGTTGCTGTGGCATGCCCAGTCTATCTTTCCTCCTTCCACCATCAGGAAGAAGCCTTTGTTGTTGCCCTTGGTCAGGAACTCCACGGCCGAGGCCGTTATCTGTGCCAGCGTCAGGTCGCCGCTCTTGCGGTCGAGGGCATACGGCAGGCTGGCCTGGTCTGCCGTGGCAGGCTGTATCAGCACCATCTTGTCGGCTGTACCCTTCTTGGCATTGTACTCGTCGAGTCCACGTGCCACGGTGTAGCCGGCTTCTTCTATGACGTTGATGACGTTGGGAGCCGCCTTTCCGTTTTTGTCTTTGTCGGGTTTGAGGAAGCCGCTGCCGCCGAAGAAGTCGAAGTTGGAGGCGGGTATCTCACTTGCAATCTCGTAGTACATGTTGCGACGCTCCTGGTGGGCGTAGAACGATGCCGGTGTGGCATGATCCACGCTGACAGATGTGGTTATGCCCACACGCTTGCCCGCTTTCTTGGCTTTCTCGGCCACGCTCTCAAGGCGTGCCTTGTTGGCATCCACGCCGATGGCTCCGTTGTAGGTCTTTGAGCCGGTTGCCAGAGCTGTGCCTCCGGCAGCCGAATCGGTGATGGAGTTTGTTACAGAATAGGTTGAGGCGAACGATGCCACAGGAAACGAAGAGAAGAGCATCTTCTCTATGCCGATGCGTCCGTCAAGTTCGCCGAGATACATCTCGGTGGCATTAACCTGGTTAACTCCCATGCCGTCTCCTATGAAGAAGAAGACGTACTTTGCCTTTTGCGCGTCAACTTGGCATATCACCAAGAACAGCAGCAATGCTGATAGAATGGATTTTCTCATAATTGATTGTTGAATTTTGTCGGACAAAATTAGCATAATAAAGTTGAATACCCGTCCGTGCCGCCGCTTTTTCGCCACAATCCGGCGAAACAGGGAACGAAATGCGTTTTTACGTATATTTTAACGCACAATGATGTTGTTATTGGAATTAAAAATATACATTTGCCATTGATTTGATTGGCGGGCAAGAATGTGGATTTGCCACAATTGATTTCAGGGATATAACAAACAACAACTTATCATCGCAATGAATAAATTTAACTTCGTAAAAGAGTTGGCACGCCGTCTTGGATGTACAGACATTGTTGCCAAGGCCTTCGTAGACGCATACGACAGGTTGGTCATCGACAAAATGTGTGAAGGGGAAGAAGTGAAGCTGCAGTACTTCGGCAAGTTCGTCCCTCACCACCAGCCTCACCGCCCCGGACGTGATCCGCGCAACGGCGAGTACCATGACATCCCTGAGCGCACGACCATTAAATTCAAGGTCAGCGCAAATGTGCTGGAGGAGATAAACGGTACCACGAAGAAGAAGACCACGCGCAAGAGCCCTGCGACGACACAGCAGCTCACTCTGAAAAGAATAAAAAAGACCACGGTGAAGAAAGACTGACGCGGCCGCACATCGGCAGCTTGTCGGGCAGAACACAGACGTGGAGACAATGGCGGTTCTCGACGAAGGGTTCCGTGGATAGAACATGGCAGGCTTCCCTGTACGGACACAGAGGGAGGTCTGCCTTTTGTTTTTGCCTGCCGCGTCGGAAGTCATGGCAGGGGCATCCCGTCCGACCGCGGTGACGTGTGGAATGATAGGATTTAGTACTTTTGCAGTGCCGCAACAGGCGGCATGAACATCGAAAATCTTAATATCAAAGGATAATGAACAAAGTATTGGAAGGTATAGTGGCCCGTGCAAAGGCAGACAAGCAACGCATAGTCTTGCCGGAGGCTACTGAAGAACGTACCTTGAGAGCTGCGGACATGGCCTTACGTGATGACTTGGCCGACATAATCCTGATTGGTGACCCTGCCAAGATACACTCCATGGCCAAGGAGATGGGGCTGGAGAATGTAGGCAAGGCCACGATAGTAGACCCTCTCAACTTCGGCAAGTCTGAAGAATATGCCGTCTTGCTGGCCGAGTTGCGCAAGAAGAAAGGAATGACGATTGAGCAGGCTCGTGAGCTGGTGAAGAACCCGCTCTACCTGGGATGTATGATCATCAAGACCGGCGATGCCGACGGACAGATCTCAGGAGCGTTGAGCACCACGGGCGACACCCTGCGCCCTGCATTGCAGATCATCAAGTGTGCTCCGGGCATCACCTGTGTCAGTGGGGGCATGATTCTTATCACCAATGAGGAGCAGTACGGAGAAGACGGGATGCTCGTCGTCGGCGATGTGGCCGTGACACCGGTGCCCGATGCGGAGCAGCTGGCACAGATAGCTGTCTGCACGGCGGAGACGGCCAAGGCCGTGGCGGGATTTGACGAGCCGCGCGTGGCAATGCTCAGCTTCTCGACGAAGGGGTCTGCCACGCATGAGGTCGTGGATAAGGTGGTAGAGGCGACAAAGATTGTCAAGGAACGCCATCCCGAGCTTCAGGTGGACGGTGAACTGCAGGCCGATGCCGCCCTTGTGCCGTCAGTGGGACAGCGCAAGGCTCCAGGCAGTGATGTCGCAGGCAAGGCCAACGTGCTCATCTTCCCTAACCTTGAAGTCGGCAACATATCCTATAAGCTCGTGCAACGCTTGGGCAACGCCATAGCCATAGGTCCGATATTGCAGGGCATAGCACGTCCGGTGAACGACTTGAGCCGCGGCTGTTCCGTTGATGACATCTACTATATGATTGCCATCACATCGTGTCAGGCACAGGCTGCCAAGAAGTAAGAAGATACCATATATATAAGGAGAGAATACAGACAATGAAGATACTTGTTTTGAATTGTGGCAGCTCGTCCATCAAGTACAAGCTGTTCGACATGGACGACAAATCGGTTATTGCGTCGGGTGGTATTGAGAAGATAGGACTGCCGGACTCGTTCCTGAAGTTCAAGCTGCCCAACGGCGATAAGAAGATCATAGAGAAGAGCATTCCGGAACATACGGTGGGCGTCGAGCTGATCCTCGACACGCTGGTAAATCCTGAATATGGAGCCATCAAGTCATACGGCGAGATCAATGCCGTGGGACATCGCATGGTGCATGGCGGCGAGCGTTTCACGGAGTCAAGCCTGCTGACCGATGAGGTACTGAGCGAGTTTGAAGCTTGCAATGACCTGGCACCGTTGCACAATCCGGCCAACCTGAAGGGCGTAAATGCCGTAAAGGCCATCCTGCCCGATGTGCCACAGGTGGGTGTGTTCGACACGGCGTTCCATCAGACCATGCCCGATTATGCCTACCTCTACGCTCTGCCGATGGAGTACTACAAGAAGTACCACGTCCGCCGTTATGGCTTCCACGGCACGTCACACCGCTTCATCTCGAAGTACGTGTGCGACTACCTCGGCATCAAGCCCGAAGGACTGAAGCTCATCACTTGTCACATCGGCAACGGAGCATCAATAGCCGCCATCAAAGACGGCAAGGTCATAGACACCTCAATGGGCTTGACACCGCTTGAGGGATTGGTCATGGGCACGCGCAGCGGCGATGTCGACGGTGGCGTGATTACCTATATAGAGAACAAGCTGCACCTGACGGCAGGCCAGATGAGCGATGTCCTGAACAAGAAGAGCGGTATGCTGGGACTGTCGGGTATCTCGAGCGATATGCGCGAACTGGAATCGGCTTGCGCCGAGGGCAACCCGCGTGCGATTCAGGCAACCAACGTCTACACCTACCGCATCAAGAAGTACATAGGAGCGTATGCCGCTGCCCTGAATGGCGTTGATGTGGTCGTGTTCACGGGTGGTGTAGGCGAGAACCAGCCGACAGTACGTTCGGGCGCACTTGAGGGTATGGACTATCTCGGAATCAAGATCGATGCCAAAGCCAATGATGAGACAGCACATGGCAGAGAAGGCATTATCTCAACTCCGGACTCCAAGGTGAAGGTTCTCATCCTCTCTACCGACGAGGAACTGATGATTGCACAGGACACGGCAGCAATACTCAACAACAAGTAACACTGCCCGAAGAAACATTCTCGGAGATATATGAAGCCCCGCACGCGGTCTCAACCGACCGTCTGCGGGGCTTCATTTCGATTCATTGCTGTCTGCTAAACGTTTCAGACCGAGGGTGCGACGCGCACTCCTATTTTACACGTCCTGTGGCGTGTGTACCTCTCCGAGGCACACACGCCACAGGACATGACTCTTCCCTACTACATTTCCATTGCCACCTTTTTGTTTTTTGCTGGTGTCTTTTTTGTTATCATTTTTCTTTTATTTGTAAATAATTGTACTTTTGTGGTGTCTGCATCCATGCCAAACGCTTACTAAGTTGAGGCAGGATGAGACATACATATTGAAAAGGCGTTTTTGTACGCTTTGGTTTTGACGCTATTAGAACTTCGCAAATTCTACGGATCATCAAACAAAGCAACAGGAACGCTCCATTGGGTGTATTGTATGCCAACTCTTATGGTTCAATTCCGCTTTCGTGCAGAGCTTTGGCCAAAGGTTGGTTCATATATGTGCATCAACGTGGGGCTTTCCGTTG